>CANKTP010000023.1 GCA_947486375.1 Candidatus Hydrogenedentota bacterium
CGTGTCGCCGGCGCAATCTCGACCGGCACTTGGTACGTCGCACCGCCCACCCGGCGGGACTTCACTTGGAGGAAGGGCTTCGAATTCTCGAGCGCCTTCATGAAAATCGACAGGACATCGTCCTGGGGGCGTTTCTTCTTGATGATATCGAGGGCACCGTAAACGATGCTCTCGGCGACACTCTTTTTGCCGCTGTTCATGACGGCGTTGACGAATTTCGCCACCGTCACACTTTTATATTTGGGATCGGGCAGCGGGATGCGCTTGACCGACTCGCGTCGTCTGGACATGGATTAGTTCGCCTTCCCCATCACTTGGGCCGCTTCACGCCGTATTTGGAACGGCTCACCCACCGGCCCTTGTGGACCTGCTTGCCGCCTTCGTCTTTCCGGCTCGCCGTTCCGCCGCAATCGCCCTGCGCATCCAACACGCCGCGAATCAAGTGGTACCGCACGCCCGGAAGGTCTTTCACGCGGCCCCCGCGCAACATCACCTGCGAGTGCTCCTGGAGATTGTGCCCCACGCCCGGGATATACGCGGTCACTTCCATCCCGTTCCTCAGACGGACACGCGCCACTTTGCGCAATGCCGAGTTCGGTTTCTTCGGGGTCATTGTGTATACGCGGGTGCACGTCCCCGAGGCCTGCGGACACGCCTTCAGCGCGGGCGACTTCGTCTTCGTAACCACCGCTTGGCGGCAGTTGCGCATCAATTGATTAATAGTCGGCAAACTTCGTCTCCAATTTCACCCAGAGGAGTTTGTGTCGATCCGAATAAACGGCCCTAAAGACCGCGAATATCATGGACACAAGGCAGTTGCACGCAGGGATCACCCCGCAGCAACGAACTCGTAGTCTAGCAAACGGACATACCCATGTCAAGCGGTAATTTTGCAGTGCACGCGGGGGGCGCCGGGGACGTCCCAAGAATGCCCGAGGCCCCTGAATTCCGACGCCCTGACGGGCGATTCCAGATCCATCCCCGGCTACTTTGCGAGAATTGAATGCGATGGATCGAGTGTGCCTCCCCGGTGCAGGAATTCGTTCGCATGCCGAACGTCGAACTGCGCCAAAGAGGCCAGGGGCCGCGGGAATGCGCGGCAAAGGCCAAATCCATATGAAGCAAAACGAAGTCCGGCATACGGCCCGTTGATTGTGACTTGGGGCCAGAATCCTTTGCTACAATTGTGCAGACCTATCTCCCACCCCGGAATCCCTCCCCAATGAAACGCCGTATCACCCTCGCCTTCACCACCCTCTTTACGCTCGTACTGCTTGTCGTGGTCTACGAACAGTTCAAGGGCCGGGTGAAGACTTGGTATTCCGAAAACTACATTGTCCGCGCGACTAAATTTCCCGCGGGGCCGCAGCCTGACCAGGTGTGCCTGACATGGAGCGGCGACCCGAAGACGACGCAGGCCGTCCAGTGGCGCACGTCGACCGCGGTGACCGATGGGGCGGTCCAATGGCGCGCCGCGGCGGACTCTGGCGACGAAATCCGCGAGACGGTGGCGATCCAGGCCGTGATCGCCGACCGCCTGCTCGAAAACGATCCCGAGATTCACCGCTTCACCGCCCACCTCGAGGGGCTCGCTCCCGGCACGGCCTATGCCTATCGCGCCGGGAGCAAGATCGCGGACACATGGAGCGAATGGGCCGAGTTTACGACCGCGCCCGAGTCGGCGGCTTCTTGGTCGTTCATGTACCTCGGCGACCCGCAGCTCGGCCTCGACTACTGGGGCGAGCTGTTGCACAAGGCCTTCGCCGCTCGGCCCGATGCCGCCTTCTACGCGGTCGCCGGCGACCTCATCAACAGCGGCAGTTACCGCGACGAGTGGGACAACTACTTCGCGGGCGCAGCGGGCATCTTTGACCGGCGTCCCACGGTGCCTGTCTTGGGCAATCACGACTACGGCAAGGACAACCGGCCGCAGATGTACCTCGATCTCTTTGCGTTGCCGACGAATGGCCCGAATCAAATTCCGCCCGAATGTGCCTACAGTTTCCGCTACGCGAACGCGCTGTTCATCGTCCTCGATTCAAACCTCCCGCCGGAGGACCAGGCCGGCTGGCTCGAGGAACAGCTCGCGGCGGAGGATCGCGCCACGTGGAAATTCGCCCTCTATCACCACCCCGCGTATTCGTCGAGTCCCAACCGCGACAACCCCGAGGTGCGCGAACTCTGGGGCGCCCTGTTCGACAAATACCACCTCGACGCCGCGTTGCAGGGACACGATCACGCCTACCTGCGCACCTATCCGATGAAGGACGGAAAACGCGTCGCCACGGCGAGCGACGGGACCTATTACATCGTGTCCGTCTCGGGAACGAAGTATTACAAGCAAGAACCGCACGATTACGCCGAGGTCCAATTCGCGGACACCTCGACCTACCAAACGATCGACATATCGACGAACCCCGACCGCCTAACCTACCGCGCCCATGATTTCGATGGCAACATCAAGGACGAATTCGTCATCGAGAAATAACGATTCCATTGCGCTACCGATGGGCCACGGTTTGCGCCGGACTGCGTCGAATTGCGCTACGCCGTTCGATGTGCATGCTCGCGCGTTCTGTCGTATAACCCAGGATCGGAATAGAACCCCATGACCTTCGAGTGGAACCCGGCCGACTATGGCCGCAGCTCCTCGGCGCAAGAGCGTTGGGCCGCCGAGTTCATCGCCGCCATCCCCTTCGCCGGGACCGAGCACGTCCTAGATGTCGGTTGCGGCGATGGCAAGGTCACCGCGATGCTGGCCGGGAACGTTCCCGGTGGGCGCGTGCTTGGCGTGGATAGCTCGCGGCCCATGGTGGAGGCCGCCATGGAGCGCTACGCCGCGTTCGCGCCCCGGCTATCGTTCCAAATGGCCGACGCCTCGGCCCTGCCTTTTCGCGAGGAATTCGACGTCGTCTTCTCGAACTCGACGCTCCACTGGATACGCGATCACCGCCCCGTATTGCGCGGCATCCGCGACGCGCTGAAGCCCGGGGGCCGCGCCTTCCTCCGCTTCGGGGGAAAGGGATCCACCGCGGAGGTCAAGAAGGTGTTGCACGATCTCATGGAACGGCCGGAATGGAACGGACACTTCGCGGGCTTCGAGTCGCCTTTCGGCTTCTACGATCCTATCGAGTACATCCCCTGGATCGAGGCCGCCGGCCTCGAACCCGAGCACGTAGAACTCGTCCCGCGCACCATGCGCCATGACGCCGCCGGACTCCGCGGCTGGGTACGCACCACCAAGATGCCCTACACCGCCCGCATCCCCGAGTCCCTCCGCGAAACGTTCATCGGCCAAGTCATCGCCGAGTTCGTCCGCCGCTATCCCGCCGACGAGTCCGGGCAGTTCGGGGTGAACATGCCGCGGCTCGACGTGGTCGCGTCGCGGAAATAGGACGCCCGAAACTACCGTGTGCGTGCCAGCCGCTCGCTTGCCGTGCATAGAGCGTATTGCCGGTCCCTGGCACTGGCGCCATCCCTAGACGAAATACGCCTTCTGGATGTACTGCTGGACCATGCGGTGGGTGTTGAAGAAGGAGCCGTTGAGCGCGATGCAGTGCCGCATGAGCTCGATGTAGCGGTGGCGATGCGTCGAGACGAGCGGCAGGATGACGTGCTCGAGCTTGCCGTAGATTGACTGGGCATCGTTGAACCAGTCGGTGCGCTCGTCGCCGCTGCGCTGGGCCGCGCCGATGGACCAGCCCGTGACGCCCTCGATGTGTCCCTCGACCCACCATCCGTCGAGCACGCTGAGGCTGGGCACGCCGTTGACGGCGGCCTTCATCCCGCTGGTTCCCGAGGCCTCGAGCGGGCGCTGGGGGGTGTTCATCCACACGTCGCAACCGGACACGAGGGCCTTCGCGATGTCGACCTCGTAGTTCGGCACGTAGACGACCTTGATTTCGTGCTTCAGCGTGTCTCGTGCGCGGAAGATGCGCTGGATGATCTCCTTGCCGTCGGTGTCGCCGGGGTGCGCCTTGCCTGCGTAGATGATTTGGAATGGGCCCGCCGTCTCGGCGATGCTTCGCAAGCGGTCGGGATCGCTTAGGAGAAGGTCGCCGCGTTTGTAGGGGGCCATGCGGCGCGCGAAGCCGAGGGTGAGCGCCGTGGGATCGAGGTCCGCGCCCAGCTCGCGGTTTACCCGCTCGACAAGGGTGCGTTTCGCCTGCATGTGGGCGTCCCACACCTCGTCGCGCGGGATGTTGAGGGCATAGCGCAGGCTGAACGCGTCCTGCCGCCAGCCGGGAATGTAGCGGTCGAACAGCGCCGCGAAGGGCGGGCACACCCAGGTCGGGGCATGGATCCCGTTCGTGATCGCGTCGATCGTGTAGTGCGGGAACATGACGCGGGACACTTCGCCGTGGCGCTTGGCGACACCATTGACATAGTGGCTGAGGTTTAGCGCGAGGTAGGTCATGTTCACCATCCCCTCGTGCATGAACAGGTCCTGCATCCCGAGGAGATCCGGGCCCATGCCCACCGCGCGCGACGCGACATCGAGGGCGAATTTGTCGTGGCCCGCGGCCACCGGCGTGTGCGTGGTGAATATGCACTTGGGCCGGACACTGTCGACGTCTTCGCGCGTGATGGAGTCGCGACCGGCCTCGCGGCGGCATTCGTCGAGCAACTCGAGGGTGAGAAACGCCGCGTGGCCCTCGTTCATGTGGAACTTGCGCAGGCCCGTGTGGCCCAGCGCGCGCAGCATGCGCACGCCGCCAATCCCGAGGACAACTTCCTGGCAAACGCGGTAGTAGAAGTCGCCGCCGTAGAGCTTGTCGGTGAGCGAGCGGTCCCACTCGGAGTTCCCGGGAAGGTCCGCATCGAGGAGGTACACGGGGACGACGTGGCCGTCGACGCCGCGGACGTCGTAACGCCATGCGCGAAGGGTGACGTGGCGACCGTCGACGTCGACGTTGACGCGCGGGCTTTCCTCCTTGAGGAAGGCCTCGACCGGCCACGAGACGGTCGATTCGGTCTGCCAGCCCGCCCCATCGAGGTGCTGGTTCATGTAGCCCTTGCGGTGGAGCAGGGTGACCCCGGCAAGCGGCGCCCCGAGATCCGCCGCCGAACGGATCGTGTCGCCCGCGAGCACCCCGAGGCCGCCGCTATACGTCGGCATGCGAGGATCGAGGGCCATTTCCATGGTGAAGTAAGCGATAAGTTCACGGCTCATATGCGGGGCGTCTCCCAATGTGATGATCCTGTGTCGCCTGTATATCATGCGGGGGGTATCGTGTCCAAGGGCAAACGAAAGGGGCCATCCGCGAATAACCAAGACCCGCACCCGGATCCGCCCCATGGCAGCCCTTGCCCACGATCCGGATCGTGAAGGTGTCGGCACTGGCCATTGCCGCGCCGGGGTTGAACCCGACCGTCCCCACCTCGAGCGTCGGCCAGCAATGCAGTCCGAACACCGCGTCCACGTCGTCCAACAGGCCTTCCTGGACGATGAACCGCCCGTCGGCCGCAACCTCCTCCACCGGCTGGAAAATGAACTTCACCGTGCCCCGGAGCCGGTCGCGGTGCAGGTGCAAGAGTTTCGCCACGCCGCACAAGTTCGCGCTATGCCCGTCGTGCCCGCAAGCATGCATCCGCATCGGAATCTGCGAGCGGTACGCGACCCCCGTCTCCTCCTCGATCTCCACCGCGTCCATGTCAGCCCGCAACGCCACCGTCTTGCCCCCGGCACCCCGGACGGTCGCAACGATGCCCGTGCCCTTGGCGTGCCCCCGCGTGTATTCGATCCCCGCCTCGGTCGATATCGCGCTATGCGGTCGGAAGTCCACTTCTCCTCGAAACGAATCTCGGGGTGTTCGTGGAGTTCATGACGAAGGGAGATGATTTCGGGTAGCAGCCCTTGGATGGTCTGCTTGATTGTGTCGGTATTCACGGCTCCACTCGTCTCATTTTCTGGTACCGGGCCTATACACTGGGGCGATGGCTAGCGTCGAATTGGAAGGAAGAGGGAGAAGGTTGATTCTTGACGATACCCGCCGGGAGTCCTACTATATACGTGAAGGAACCGATACGGATGCCTACTCGTTCAGGTGTCTGGTTGCCCCAAGAGAAAAATTCGGACCGGGGACATCATATGAAGCATGACGCCACTATCTTCCTCTATGCCGTCGTGCTATGCCTACTTGTATTCCCGATGACCAACTGTTCATCGCCTGAGTCCCAAGGCGTAAAAGGTAAGCGCGAGCCCGAAGTAGATTTCATACTTCCGGGAGACGTGCTGCTCGAGATGGTTCGTATTCCGGCGGGCACGTTCATGATGGGCGCGATGAATGCCGAGCCGAACGAGAAGCCGGTCCATCAGGTTACGCTGACCCGAGACTTCCAACTCGGGAAATACGAGATCACCAAGGCCCAATGGCAGGCGGTGCTGGGCACCAAGCCGTGGTCGGACCTGCCTTATGTCCTTGACGATCCCAATTCTCCCGTAGTGTACGTCACTCGGAACGACGCTCAAGTGTTCATCACCGCGTTGAACAAACTGACAAATGGGACTTTCCGCCTACCCACCGAGGCCGAATGGGAATACGCCTGCCGTGCCGGGACAACGACTGAATTTTCCTTTGGCGAAGATGTGTCGTACTTGGGAGACTATGCTTGGTATATCATGAACGCATGGGAAGTCGGCCAACAGTATGCCCCCAAGGGTTGGACAGAAGCTGCCCAACCCTCGGGGGCTTTACGACATACACGGTAATGCCTCGGAATTATGTAGCGACCGGTACGGTGCGTGCTCATCGAGTTCGGCTAACGATCCTACTGGACCAGCGAGCGGCTCGGAGTGGGTTTTTCGGGGCGGCTCGTTCGCCGGCGCCGATCCCTGCCACTCGGCCTTCCGCCTCAACAGCGGCGCAGGTAACTCCGTCGGGTTTCGGGTTGCGAGGACACTTCCAGCCCACTAGTCATAGTCCTCTTGAGTCACTACTCCTTATATACTCATGCGCGATCATGGCATCGGAAGGAAGACAGCACACTCCGGCATGACTCCTACGGAAGGCCCGATGTATAGAAACGAGGTTGGTTTATCAACTCTAAGCCACGGTCGCATTCGAGTGAAAATCTCGACGACCGCTCTCGTCGATTTGACTGCCCCCATGCCACTTGTGGCAAAGTATGCGCGTTTCCTCCCCTGCCGGGACTGGCGATGCGACGTGGAACAGACCACGGGGAACCGGCGGGGCGATACGAGTTGGCCGTTCGCCTGGGCACCCGGGGCGTGAAGTGTGCCCGGGGCGTGTCCATCGTGACGGACGGCCCCGCCACCCCCATCCCGGGAATGACTGCTCAAGATATCCATGTGTTTCCGGAGGCTGCATGCAAAAGACGCCGTTGTACGACGAGCACCTCAAACTCGGGGGGAAGATTGTCGACTTCAATGGCTGGGCCTTGCCGCTCCAGTTCACGGGTATCGTGCATGAGCACCAACACACGCGCGCGCGGGCGTCTATCTTCGATTGTTCGCACATGGGCGAGTACCGCATCAAAGGTCAGTCGGCCATCGAGGCTTATGACCGGCAGGTCATTTCGGACACGTCGAAGATTCCCCTGGGGCGGTGCCGGTATGGGGCCATTCTCTCGGAGAACGGCGGCATCCTCGACGACTTGATCACCTTTCGGATGGCCGCCGATGAATTGTATGTCGTGACGAACGCCGGCCCCATCGCGAGCGTGACGGATCGGATTTGCGGCGGCAATCCGGGCGCGGAACATGTATCCTACGAGACCGCGAAGATCGACGTACAGGGACCGCTGGCCTATCGCATGGTAATGGCGGCGGGATTCAAAGACGTGGAAGGCCTCAAGTATTTCAATTCCCTATGGACGACATGGCGCGGCCATCGGGTATTGTTGTCGCGGACGGGTTACACCGGCGAGTTGGGCTACGAGTTGTTCATGGACAACGACCTTGCCCCCACGCTCTGGGAATTATTTTGTTCGATGGAAGATGCCGCCCCGGCGGGCCTCGGGGCGCGGGACACCTTGCGCACCGAGGTGTGCTACGGGTTGTCCGGTCAGGACTTCGACTCGACCGTGACGCCCCTTGAGTCGGGCATGGCGGCTTTCATCGAGTGGGAAACCGAGTTTGTCGGCAAGGAGGCGTTGATGGCCCAGCGCAATCGCGGCGACTATCGCGAATTGGTCGCGGTGAAGACGCTGGATCGCCGCGCGCCTAGACACGAGTTCAACGTGACGCGCGACGGCGTTAGCGTGGGAGTCGTGACCAGCGGGACCTTCGGGCCGAGTCTCGATCACGGGGTCGGGTTGGCGCGGGTGGATCGCAATGTGAGCGCGCCGGGGACGCGGCTTACGGCGGGTCCAAAGGGATTGCCGATCGAAGTATGCAAGATTCCGATTTATACGAAGGGCACGTGCCGCGCCGCGGCGACGGCTTGAAGTATGGAGCGATGAACGCGAATATTGGGGGCTTTGGCGTAACATCCCCCTTGATCCCCCTTCAAAGGGGGACTCTATACCCGGATTTGCGGCGCGAGCCGGGACAATGGGACACCACAAGTAAGATGAGTCAAGACAAGATCGCCGAAGGCGAGGAGCTGCGCGAATGTTTCCAGATAATTTGAAGTATACCGAGGACCACGAGTGGGTCCGCGAGGAGGGCGGCGCATGCACGGTGGGGATCACCGCGTTTGCCGCCGAACAGCTCGGGGACGTGACCTACGTCGAGTTGCCCGAGGTGGGGGCGGCGTTCAAGAAGGGCGATGAGGCCGCGACGGTCGAGTCGGTGAAGGCCGCGAGCGATGTCTATGCGCCTGTCGCCGGGCATGTGATCGAGACGAACGCGGAACTCGAGGCGCGTCCGGAATTGGTCAATGAGAGTCCTTATGACAAGGGGTGGTTTTTCAAGCTGGACGATTTTGATCCCGCGCAATTGCGCGGACTCATGAATGCGGCCGCGTACGCGAAGTTCGTCGAGGAGCAGGGACATTGAGCTGGGTCCCGACGACAGAAACCGAACGGCGCGAGATGCTGGGCGTCATCGGCGTCCAGTCCATCGACGAATTGTTCGAGGCGATTCCGCCCAAGGTGCGGCTGAAATCGTGGAACGTGCCCGAGGGCGTGTCCGAGATGGCCGTCCGCGATCTGTTGACGCGGATGGCTGCGAAGAACCCGTCGGACCTGACCGGGTTCCTTGGCGGCGGCTACTACGATCACTACATCCCGGCGGCGGTTGACGCGCTCGCGGGGCGGCAGGAGTTTTACACGGCCTACACGCCCTACCAGCCCGAGTGCGCGCAAGGGACCTTGCAGAGCATTTACGAATACCAATCGGCGATATGCCGCCTGACGAACATGGATTTCGCGAACGCGTCGTTGTACGAGGGCGGCACGGCGATTTTCGAGGCGGCGACGATGTCGATGCGCATCACGCGGCGGCGGCGGATCGTGTGCCACTCCTCGGTGAATCCCATCTATCGCGAGCAACTAAGGACGCACACGTCGAGCATGGACGTCGAGCTCGTTGACGGCGAAGACCCCGCCGGCGCGGCCTGCGTGATCGTGCAGAACCCCAGCTTCCTCGGGGCGCTGCGCGACTACACGGCGCTGGGCACGGCCTGCCACGAGGCGGGGGCGCTGCTCGTCGTCTCGTTCTACCCGATTTCCCTTGGCTTGGTGAAGACTCCCGGCGAGATGGGCGCGGACATCGCCATTGCCGAGGGACAGTCGCTGGGCATCCCGCTGAATTTCGGCGGACCCTACCTCGGGATCATGGCGACGCGCGCGTCGCACGTGCGCAAGATGCCGGGCCGCATCGCCGCAGCGACTCAGGACGCCCAAGGCCGACGCGGGTTCGTGCTGACGCTGCAGGCGCGCGAGCAGCACATCCGCCGCGCGAAGGCGATGTCCAACATTTGCAGCAACCAGGCCCTCTGTGCGTTGCGCGCGCTCATCTACCTCTGCCTGATGGGCAAGGAGGGCTTGCGCGACGTGGCCCGGCATTGCCACGCGAAATCCGAATACCTCAAGGGACTGCTGGGTGCGGGGAACATCTTGAACGACGGCCCGACCTTCAACGAATTCGCCGTCCGATTGAAACGTCCCGCGTCGGAAACCGTCGGCCTGATGGCCAAGCGCGGTTTCCTCGCGGGCTTGCCGCTGGCCTCCGTGGGCGCGGGTGGCCCGAACGATTTGCTTGTCGCGGTGACCGAACGCCGGACCCGCGCCGAACTCGACGCCTTCGCGGCGGCACTGCGGGAGGTCGCATGGAACTAATCTACGATCAGTCGCGCGAAGGACGCCGGGCGATCACGCTCGATGCGTTGGATGTGCCCGAGGCGGCGTTGCCGCGCGACTTGTTGCGGACCGAGGCCGCCGGATTGCCGGAGGTCAGCGAGTTGGACGTGGTGCGGCATTTCACGCGCCTGTCGCAACTTAATTTCGGGATCGATTCCCATTTCTATCCCCTTGGCTCCTGCACGATGAAATACAATCCAAAGATTGCCGAGGCGGTCGCCGCGTTGCCGGGCTTCGCGGAACTCCATCCGCACCTCTCGTCGGACGAGGCCCTGTGGGCGCATTGCCAGGGGGCCTTCGAGGTCGTGTACGAGGTCGAGGAACTCCTCGCCGAGATCGCGGGCATGAAGGCGGTTTGCCTGCAACCCATCGCGGGCGCGCACGGCGAACTCGCCGGTACGCTCCTCATGGCGGCCTACCATCGCGACAAAGGGCATACGCACAAGAAGAAAATAATCATCCCCGATTCCGCCCACGGCACCAATCCCGCGAGCGCCGCCATCGCGGGCTTCGACATCGTCGAGATTCCCTCGACGCCCGATGGCGCGATCGATTTCGACGCCTACACGGCGGCGATGGACGACACGGTGGCGGGTGTCATGACGACGTGTCCGAACACCCACGGATTGTTCGAACCGAGGATATTGGAGATTGCCGCCCTCGCGCACAAGCACGACGCCCTGCTCTATTACGATGGCGCCAACCTCAACGCCATCATGGGCGAGTGCCGTCCCGGCGACCTCGGATTCGACGTGATGCACTACAACGTCCACAAGACCTTCGCCACGCCGCACGGCATGGGCGGGCCGGGTTGCGGCCCGGTGGGGGTGAGCGAACGTCTCGTCCCGTATTTGCCGGGCCCGCGCGTGGCGCGGCGCGAGGGGCGATTCGTCCTCGAGACCCCGCCGCGATCGATCGGCCGCATGGCCCCGTTCTTCGGCAACTTCATGATGGCCGTGCGCGGCTACGCCTACATCCGTCACCTCGGCAACGAGGGCCTCAAGGACGTGTCGCGCGTGGCCGTGCTCAACGCGAACTATATCCACGCGCGGCTCAAGCACGCCTACACGCCGGCCTTCGCGGGTCGCTTCATGCACGAGTGCATATTCACGGCCGCGGCCCAGGCCCAAAAAGGCGCGCGCGCGCTGGATATCGCCAAGGCCCTGCTCGACGAGGGCTACCACGCGCCGACGGTGTACTTCCCGCTGACCGTGAAGGAAAGCATCATGATCGAGCCGACCGAGACCGAGTCGAAAGAGACCCTCGACGCCTTCTGCGACGCCATGCTCCGCATCGCCACGCGCATTGAGGAGGATCCGATGGCTTTCCGCAATTCGCCAACGACCATGCCCGTCGGGCGCTTGGATGAGGTCAAGGCCGCGAGAGATCTAAATTGCGTGTGCTGAGCCATGCGCCTGCTTGACCTCTCCTTCCCCGATCCCGAATCCAACCTCGCGCTCGATGAGGCCCTGCTCGACGAGGCCGAGGCCGGACGCGGCCACGAGACGCTGCGTATCTGGGAAAGCCCCGTTCGCTTCGTCGTGCTCGGCGTCAGCCAGAAGGCCGGCGACGAAGTGTATCGTGACGCCTGCATGCGAGACGGGGTCCCGATCCTCCGCCGCTGTTCCGCCGGCGGCTGCGTCCTCCAAGGACCCGGATGCCTCAACTTCAGCCTAGTCCTTGACCAGCAACACCGCCCCGAAATAAACACCGTCCGCGGCTCGTACTGCTACATCTTCGACCGCCTCAAGGCCTCGTTCGCCGCTGCCGGAGTCGTCATGCTCCACCAAGGCATCTCCGACCTGGTCGTCGCCGGACGCAAGGTTTCCGGCAACGCGCAACGACGAAAGAAGCGCTTCATCCTCCACCACGGGACCCTGTTATACGCGGCGGACATCGGCGCGATAGGCACCTACCTCAAGGAACCCAAGGACCGACCGGACTATCGACAGGACAAGTCGCACGCGGAATTCGTCGGTAACATTGGAATATGCCGTGAGGAGTTGGTCGGTTGTCTGCTTCAGGCGTTCCCGGGAACAACTTCGGATCTCGCCCCTTCCGACGACGAGGCGGTTCTCACCCAATCCCTCGCACAAACAAAATACGCCGACCCTGCGTGGACACTTAGACGATAGTGCAAGTCCCCCTTCGAAGGGGGGGGATCAAGGGGATGTCGTGCTTAAACGCAAATCAGACTCGATGCCTGACGATTCCCCACCTCGTTCCCAAGTTCCACTTGGGAATGCGATTGTCCGCGAAGTTGTACTTCGCGACCGTCGCCGTGTGCTGGGGTTGATTTGCATACCCAAGGCGCGGAAAGCAAAGCGCAGCTTTTCCTGAAAGCGTTCCCAAGTGCAACTTGGGAACGAGGAATTATTGACAGCATCTTGGACTGGATGGCATAGTGGTTACGTTAAACGGAAGAAGGAGCACGATGCCGTGTATCGCCCGGTCAAGGTTGTCGTCGAACACCACGCGGACGGATACGTCGCTTACCCGCTGGGGTTGAAGGGCGTGGTGGTGGGCCAGGGCACGACCTACGCGGAGGCGTTACAGGACGTCGAGTCCGCCATCCAGTTCCACGTCGAGACCTTTGGCGAAGACGTTCTTGATCCGAATCCCGACTCCCCGGTGCTTGAAGCCTTCGTGGCCGAGGCCGGCATCCAGGTGAAATGACGGCCTTCCCTTCAGACGCGCCATTAGAACACGTGGTAAGGGCGTTTGAACGGCTCGGCTTTCGCGAGATACGAAGAGGCAATCACATCTCGATGCCTCGCGAGGACGCGGATGGGACCCGGACTCCGCTGACCATGCCGTCTCACCGCAAGATCAAGGGCTCGACACTTCGAACCATTCTCACCCAGGCCCGCGTCTCCGGCGAAGATTTCCTCAAGGCGTTTGACGCGGTTTAGGTCGTCGCGAATCGAGTAAGCATTACCCCTCGTTCCCAAGTTCCACTTGGGAATGCGATTGCCCGCGAAGTTGTACTTCGCGACCGTCGCCGTGTGCTGGGGTTGATTTGCAGACCCAAGGCGCGGAAAGCAAAGCGCAGCTTTTCCTGCAAGTGTGTTCCCAAGTACAACTTTGGGAACGAGGGAAATGTGGCGGAGCGTACACATGGCCTGCGGCCACAGCTCAACTCACGGTGAGGCGGACGCGCTTGCCCAAGGCGGCGGCATATTTCTCCAGCGTGGCCAAACCGATGTTCTCCCCATGATTCTCTATTCGGGATATGGCGGATTTTTGGGTGTGCATTCGGGTGGCCAGTTGTTCCTGGGTCAGTCCCGCCTGCTCGCGGGCCTGGCGCAGCAGCACGCCTATCTTGAACTGTTCGTAGCCCGTTTCAAATCCGTCCGCGAACGATTCGTCGCGACGTTTCCGCGCCCCGACGTATCGTTTCAGATCGCTCATTCTTGTGTCCCTAGGTATTCGGTTTTCCTCTGTTCCGCAAGCCGGATGTCCGCCTGCGGCGTCTTCTGGGTCTTCTTGCGAAACGCATGATTCAGGATGACGTAGCGCGCGCCATTCAAGAAGCCCAGGAGGCGAATGACATCGCCGCCGCTTTCCGCGCGGATCTCCCAGATACCGTCCGTGTTCACCAGTTTTTTGAAGTATTGTGCCGGAACCCGGTCGATTTCCTCGACCAGTCTCATCACCCACGTCACCTTCTGTGCTTGTTGATGCGTGAGTGAGTCCAGGAACGTCTCGACCGGACAAGCGCCAGACTTGGTGCGGTAAAAGACAATTTCTCTCACGGCGGCATGTTAACATATACGTTAACTTTTCGCAAAGCGACTCCGATCGGCCATTATTTGGGGGGGCGAGAGGGTTTCGATGCGATGGTGGTCCGCCTGCTCCCTACAAGAAACACTTCCCCATCCCCCGGTATGTCGGCACCTCGTCAATCACCTTCCCCTTCGAGATCAGCAAGGCCGTGTTGAACCGCTCGAAGAGTTCCCCCGCCTTGAAGTGGCGCAGGAACACCGGCTCGCCCAGCCCAAGTTTCTCCGGGCCGTTGTAGGCGATCGGCGTTTGCACTTCTCCCGCGCCTTCTTGTCCCAGCAGCTTCGCCCCCTCGGGCAGGTAGGGCAGGGGCAATTTGTCCTTGCTGGCGGGACCTGAGGCCGGATATCCGCCGCCGGCACAGGTGTAGAGACCCGGCATGGGGATTCGCACGACCTCGATGGCGTAGGCCGCCGCGGGGTTGTGGCGAAACGCGGTGTAGTAGTCGAATTGCGAGGACGAGAAAAATCCGGAGCCCACGGTGATCTCGGTGACGTCTGGCTCTTCGCGCGTCGATTCCATGCTGCCGGTGCCGCCGCCGTTGACGAGATCGAGCGTGTGTCCCCGCGCGCGGATCGCCTCGACCGCCTTCGCGCGCCGCGCTGCAAGCTCGCGTACCGAGCGCCGCTTGAGAAATGGGATGAGTAGATTGGCCATGCCGTTGGCGGGATTCCGCTCGCCGAGCCCCGCGATTTGCGCCTCGTATCCCATCAGCCCGACGAGCGACACTCCCTTTGCCTTGTCGAGCGCATTCAAGAGCGGTTCGAGGTGCTGGGGCGCCGTGATGGGCGAACGCCGCACGCCGAAATAAATTCCCGGGAACGACGACGACATGTCCACGTCGATACACAAGGGAATCGTGACACCCTCGGCCAAGCCGACTTGGGCCGTGTGCCCTATCTGCTCAGAGGCGTCCACCATGAGGACGATGCGTTTCCCCTTGCGCAATTCCCCGCACACCGCGCGAATGTCGCCCTCGCGCCACATGGGATAGCCCAGGAGGATATCGTCGAAACCCTGTTCCGACAGGAAGACGGCCTCATGCGCGTTGTAGGCCATGACGCCCTGATACACGGGGTCCGCGTCGAGGATGCGCCGGAGTGCCCAGGGCACGCGGACCGATTTCGACGCGACGCGGATCGTCTTCGCGCCCGCACGCGCCTTGATGGCGGCGATATTCTCGTCGAGCAGGTCGACATCGACGAACGCGCAGGGCATGCGCTGCCCGCGCAATATATCGCGGTAATAGCTATAGGTCGGCGTCATCTCATCCTAAATCGTGCGATCGAAGGCATTCAGTTGCGGTTGGCATCATCCCCGCCGCTGACCTCAGCCTGACGCTGCGCCACGAGCATCGCCAAGGGGACCGGCTCATCGGCCTTGGAGCAGGCCGTCGGCGCCACAGCCTCCGGACCGGGATCGGCGACGGGGGCGATGCCTGCCTCGGCGCGCCAACGGTCGTCTTCGTCCTGGAGAATTCCAAACCACCAACGAATCGAGGCCGCCGCACGGGCAAAGATACGGTCTTTCCACGATAGTGTCGACGGGGAGTGCATCCCGCGGCTCCTTCTGAGTTTCGACAATGGGATCATACCAGAGCCCCGCCCCGCCCGCCGCCACAAGTCGAACCCCCGAAAAAAATCCGGCATACTACGCGCCCATGCGCGGATCCCTGCTGTCCACGGGAAAATTTTCCGCGCACGGTGGAGCACGTTTTCCTGGGGAGGATCGAATGAACGTCGCCATAGTGGGTTGCGGGGCCATGGGGCAATTGCATGCCCAGATGGCCTCGAATTGCGGGCTGCGGATCGCTGTCTGCGCCGACGCGGTGAAGGCCCGGGCGAGCGCCCTCGCGAAGATACACGGGGCCGTGGCGGTCGCGGACATCGACGCGGCGCTCGCGCGCAAGGACGTCGACATTGTCGCGCTGACGTCGCCCACGCCGACGCACGCGAAGCTGATCGTGGCGGCGGCGAAGGCGGGCAAGGCGATCTTCTGCGAGAAGCCGATCACGCGCACCGTGGCCGAGGGCCGCACCGCGTTGACCGCAGTGCAAAAGGCCGGCGTGCCCTTGTTCGTGGGCCACGTCGTGCGCTACTTCCAGGAGTTCGAGGCCTTGCGGCTCCAGGCGCAATCCGGCGTCATCGGCCACGTTGGATTCATCAAGACATTCCGAGGCGGGATGTGCCCCGTCGGATCCGCAGGCTGGTTCCGCGATTTTGCCAAGAGCGGCGGGGCGGTGCTCGACCTGCTCATTCACGACTTCGACTGGATTCGCTATGCCTTCGGCGACATCGAGCGGGTATTTTGCCAGAACCTGATGCGCGAACGCCCCACGATCATGGACTACGCGATGGTCACCCTGACCCTGAAATCTGGGGTCATCGCCCAAACCATCGGGAGTTGGGCGCACCCCGAGGGCTTTCGTGTCAAGGCCGAGCTGTGCGGGACGGACGGAATGCTCACCTACGACAGCGCCGAGGCGCCCATTGCCGTCATGCCTAGGCAGCACGGCAAAAAATCCCCGAATACCATCGTGCCCTCGAGTCCCGTCGACAAGAGTCCCTACCAGCTCGAGTGGGAAGACTTCATTGCCCACATCGGCGGACACGCTCCCGCTCGAGTGACGCCCGAAGACGCCCTCGCCGCGCTCCACATCGCCGAATGCGCCCTCAAGTCCGCCAAGACCGGCGCGCCGGTGACGGTATGAACGATTCCTCGAACCGCAATGGAACGATCTGCAATCGGTATCGCAAAGGAGAGTGGACATGATGAAAATCGGCGTCATGAGTTTCGCCCATATGCACGCCTACAGTTACGCCGCGTGTCTCAACGACCTTCCGAAGGCGACCCTGCCAGCCGTATGGGATGACGACCCCAAACGGGGCAAGGCCGCCGCCAAGCGATTCGACGCGGCCTACTTTTCCGACTTGCACCGCTTCCTCTACTCGGGGCTCGACGGCGTCATCGTCTGTTCCGAGAACGTGAAGCACCGGAAAATGGTCGAGGCCGCCGCCAAGGCCGGCCTTTGGATTCTCTGCGAGAAACCCCTCGCCGTCACCGTCGCCGACGCCAGGGCCATGATCGCCGCCTGCAAAAAGGCCGGCGTCGGGCTCGGCACGGCGTTCCCTTGCCGGTTCGCCCCCACGCTCATCGAGGTGCATGACCGCGTGCGGGCCGGGGAGCTCGGCGAAATCTACGCCGCATCGTGCACCAACAACGGCAAGTTCCCCGGCGGCTGGTTCGCCGACGAAAAACAGGCCGGAGGCGGCGCCACGATGGACCACACGGTCCACGTCGCCGACGCCCTCCGCTGGATCACCGGCAAGGAATTCGTCAAGGTCTACTGCGAGAAGGGCCGCCTGCTCGGCCGCGACACGAACAGCGACGACGTCGGCAGCGTCCACATGGAAATGGACGGCGGCACGATCGTCTCGCACGTGGCAAGCTGGAATCGTGCGAAAAGTTTCCCGACCTGGGGCGACGTCACCATCGAGTTGATCGGCGAGAAGGGCGTGCTCCACGTCGACGCCTTCAGCCAAAAACTCGACGTCTACTGCGACAAGACGATGCGCCACGAGTGGGCGTCGTGGGGCGGAAACGCCGACATGGGGCTCGTCCGCGACTTTGTCGAGGCCGTCCGCGCACGCCACGCCCCGAGCGTGACCGGGGAGGACGGCCTGCGCGCCGTCGAGGTCACCGAGGCCGCCTATCGCTCGGCGGAAACCGGAAAGATGGTGAGCGTCCGCGCATAAGGGGAAAATCCGGCCCGCGCCGCGCCACGCAAAATTCGACCGCGCGGCCAGCCGCTTGGGGCAGGCGGCCGCGCGGCCATCTCGTACCCCTATTCCACGAGAAAATTCGCCGTGCCGGAAATCGAGGACTTGGCCGTGCGCGCGGTCTGCAGGATCGTGTAGGTCCCCGGCGTCAGCCGCTCGGACACCCGGAACTGCTGCGCGCTGACCCATGTGCCGTCGTTGCGCGTGAAGGACTTCGACGAGAGTTCCACGACCACCTCGTCGCCGCGCTTGAGCACGCGCGTCTCGACCACTTCGATCCCCGCGCCCGCGCCCAGCAACGCATACTGCATCGACGCCTCGGCCATGGTGCCCCGCTGGATCGACGACGGCAGGACGCCCGCCTCCTCGAAGGTCAGCATCTCGCCCTGGGCCGGCTGATAGTTGTATTCCGTGGCGGTCTGTTGCGCCTCGCGCGCCTTCCGGGCACGCACGTCATGCACGATAAGCCCGGTCAGCCCGCCAGCGGCCGCCCCAATCAGCGCCCCCTTGCCGGCGTTTCCCGATCCGCTTCCGATGAGGGCCCCGATCCCCGCGCCTACCGCCGCGCCGCTCAACCCCGATCCCGTGGACGTCTCGCACCCGCCCAGCATCGATCCGTTCGCGGCCAGAACTACCGACATCAATGCCGTGGTTACCTTCTTCATGGAAACACTCCCTATTTCGGGGCGCCCAAATCCGCGCCGCATGTCAACATTAGTATACACGAACTCGGGGCGCGATTAGGGGAGGTCCTTGAAACTTACCGCGTACGTGACGCCCTCGTGCGGCTTTCCGTCCACCTCGACGTAGGGGTGAATAAAGTTGTTCAGCGGCGGGCCTTGTTGGGGCGGCGCCAGCGTGACGTCCCGCCCGTGGCTAAACTTCATCAAGTCCGCCATGAGCGACCCGAAATTGTAATCGCGCAGCTCGGGGTGTTTGTCGGCCTCGGAAGCGTCGATGGGAATCCAGCCGATGCCGTCCACGTTGAATCGCGCCCAGCAATGGTACGAGGCGATCTTGCCCTCGTGGTTTTTCGTGCGGATCGGGAAGCCGAACTCGTGGTCGGCGGGAATGCCCTGGTTGCGGCAAAGCGCGAGGAACATCGAGTGGTAATCGGTGCAGTCGCCGGTTTTCGAGTCGCAGGCCCAGCGGACATCGCCCTCGCCGGCGCCCTCGGCCTTCCAGTTGTACGTGAACTCGTCAATCAGCCAGTCGTAGATTTTGCGCGCCGCCGGTATCGGGGCGTCCTTCTCGAGGTGCAGATCGCGCGCGATGGCGACAATCGGGTCCGAATCGATCGGGATGAGCCGGTTGGACTCGAGGTAACTTGCTGGGACTGCAATGCGTTTCGGCGCTTTCGCCAAGGATTTTGCCTCGGCGACGACGGTCTCGGTCCGGTGAATCTCGAAGACGATCTTCGCCCCCAACGCGCCGTCCGTCATGTCATCGTCGAAGGGGGCCTCGAAGCGCTTGTGCCAAATCTTGTTGCCGTACTGGGGTTCGACGGCGATGGCGCCGCCCTCGGGATAGGTCACGGTTACTTTGGGGACTACTTGGCCGTCGCAATCCTGCGCGACCGGCAACCACAGGTCTACGGACTTCGCGGCGGCGGGGAGCCCCTCGATGGCCGCGGAATACGTCAGCTCGACATTGCGCGTGGCGAGCGGGGCGTCGCCCGCGAAGGCGCTACCGCATGCGGCGACGATTGCGGCGAGGGCTAGGGTCCGGGTTGAGTTCATGGCGGGGTTCCTCGTTGGGTGAATTGGGTAGGCACCTCATGATAGTCGCCGCAGGGTGGGGCGTCAATAGCGCTCCCGTTCGGGTGAGCCCACGACCTATACGACCTATGGGACTTATGGGACTTATGGGACCTATGCAGCGTATGGGAGGGATGAGATTGGCCGTGGGGGAGGAATCGCTAGGGTTCTATTCGGGCCAGGTTGGCCTTTGCCCCGGGATCGCCCGGGCGAAGCCGCAACACGGTTTCGAACTCGGCGCGAGCTTCGGGCAGACGCCCTGTGTTGCCGTAACACACGCCGAGCATGAGGTGGACATCGGCATCGGCGGGCTGGCGTTTCGCCGTGTAGGCAAGCGGCGGCGCCGCGGCGGCGTAATCGCCTTTCATGAACAGGGCCATGCCGAGATTGAAGTGGGCCCCCTCCGAATTTGGCGCATCGAGCAGTACGGCTTGGAACAACGCGATGGCGGAATCGAGATCGTTGCGGCGTCCCAGCAGGATTCCCTGGTTGATGCGCGCCGCAGTGTCGCGGGGGTTAAGTCGCAACGCCTCGTCGATGTGGTGTACCGCGAGCCTGTCGTCTCCGCTTGTCAGGTAAATTTCCGACAGGTTTGCATGCGCGAGGAGGCTGTCCGGTTGGACGTCGAGAAGGCGGGTGTAGAGGGCGAGAGAGTCCTTCCAGTGCCGTTGTTGTTGAACGGTCACGGTCGCGCATACCGCCAGCGCGGCCATCGTGAGCGTCACGGCCACGCCGCGATGCCGCACGAGGTCGCGCATGCCCCAGACGACGGCGACGAACAAGCCGGCATGCGGGAGATAGGTGTAGCGGTCGGCCATCGATTGGTTGCCGACTTGGATGATGCCAATGACGGGGAGCAATGCGACCAGATACCACGCCCACCCGAACAAAAGATAGGGCCGCTGGCGCCGCAACAAGGTGCATGCGATGGTAATCGCCGCGAGCAGGACGAAGGCGATGGTCGCGAGACCGTATGAGACGGCCGCGCCGGGATGGGGGTAGTGGACGGCGAGATCGACGGGCCAGATCGTTTTGCCTAGATACGCCACGCACGCGATCGCGGCGTTCGCGAGCCGGGCCGCCATGGGGAATGCCTCCATGTCCTTCAGGCCGCCCTGTCGTTGGGCGATCACGGTGATGGCGCCCGAGGCGGCGACCAAGGCGAGGAATGGGATTTTCTCCGTGACTCGTTTGGCGGCCGATCGGGCGAACGATTCCGACGGGATGCGCCCGAGGGGCCATGCGTCCATGAGAAGCATCACGGCGGGCAGCGTCACGATCATTGGTTTCACGAGGAGTCCGAGCGCGAAGGCGGCGATCGCCCCGGCGTACCAGGCCCATCGCCGCGACTCCGTGTAGCGGAGGTACATCCAGAGCGCGGAAAAGCCGAAGGTCAGGCACAGGACATCCTTGCGCTCGGCGATCCATGAGACGGACTCGACGCGGAGCGGATGGACGGCGAACAACGCGGCCGCCGCGAGGCTGGGCCAGGGCAGTCCGGTCGCCCGGGCCAGCACGAGAAACAGCAACGCGGCATTCAGCGCATGCAACAGCACATTGACCAAGTGCGGCCCCATCGGGTCCATGCCGAACAGGGAAACGTCGAGCATGTGGGACAGCCAGGTCAGCGGGTGCCAGTTCGATCCGTGAATCGCGGTGAAGGCCCAGCGCACCCCGTCGAGCGTCAGTCCTTGTTGTACCTGAAAGTTTTTCGTGACATACAGCGGGTCGTCGTAGTTGACGAAGCCGTTCCCCAGCGACGGTAGAAACGCGAGTACGGTGACCGCGGCCAGGCCTGCGGCCACCAGCAATCGGCCGCGCGGGGTCACTTGCCGCTCGCGAGCACCCGGAGGATCGCCTTGCAGAAATCCGGCAGGTCCCCGGGTTTGCGGCTCGACACGAAATGCCGATCGATCACCACCGGGGCGTCTTCCCAGATGGCCCCGGCGTTCTCGAGGTCGTCCTTGATTCCCGGCGACCCGGTCACGCGGACGCCGCGGTAAACGTTGGCCGAGATCGCCATCCATCCGCCGTGGCAAATGGCGGCGATCAGCTTGCCCGCCGCGTCGAAATCGCGGATGATCTGGAGCAACGCCGGATCGCGGCGAAGTTTGTCCGGCATGAATCCGCCGGGCAGGACGATGCCGTTGAAGTCCACCGCGCGCAAGTCGGCGATGCGCGCATCGGATACGCAGGGATAGCCGTGTTTGCCGACGTATTCGACGCCCGCGTCCTGACCGGCCACGACGACCTTCGCGCCGGCTTCTTCGAGGCGAAGCTTCGGATACCATAGTTCGAGGTCTTCGTAGATGTCGCCGGTGACGATGAGGACGCGACGGCCCGCGAGGGGATTCTTTTCGAGCATCGTCAATATCCGCCGACTATTTCAGCGTGTTCTTCACGTCGCCCGCGACGCGGGTGGGTATCCCAAGATTACGGCACACGGAGATGAACTCCTGCAGGATGTCGCCGTAGCCCATCACGATATGGTTCGACATGTGGGTCGCCATTAACTCGTCGCGGTCATAGCCGGGGATATGAACGTTTGCGATCGGCCACACGTTGGTCGTGCGGTCGAGGCGATCCTGGACCTCGGCGTCGGGCATCGCGACCACTTCTCCGGTGCCGCAATCCATGCCGAGCTTGCCGAACTGTTCGTAGAATCGCGCCCAAGTAATGACACCGGGCTTCGACACGCCGGAGCACGTTCCGCCCCCGAGCGGGAAATACATCGGCGGCTGGCGGTACACCTTCGTCTTGTGCCATCCGCCGAAATGTGCCGGGGGCGCTCCGCCGGAAATCTCGAATACCCAGACGAAGCGGCCTTCCCATTCACGGCCCCACCGCACATCGTGCAACGTCGTCTCTGGGGCCATGCCCTTCCGTTGGTAAATCTCGCTCATGAGGAGCTGCGGCACGCCCGCACCGAGGTCGCCCTCGTTAAAGTGGACGATGGGGCGTCCCTTGGCCACGGCCTTGCCTGTTTCCGGGTCCTTGATGTCGGGCCGCTCGGCGTTATTGAGCATGCCCTCGGCCAAGTCCGACGCGGGAACGCAGCGCACCAAGCCGAGCTGGTAGGGGATGCCGATGGCGGCGAGGCCGTAGCGCGCCACGATGCGCCCCGCCGCCGAGTACATTTTCATCTGGCTCATGACCTGCCCATGCACGAGGTCCTCGTATTGGTTCGTGCCCCAGTTGAACCAGGTCTTTTTCTTGACGAGCCAGTCGAGGTGTCCCTGCGCTTCCTCGTCGCTCACGAGATTCATCTCGGCCAAGAGGTCCGATTGGTTGAGGTATTCGACCGGCAACCCGACCGCGCCGAGTTTGCCGGGGTCCATCACGGCATTGAGCATCCCCATGCAGCCGGGATCGAGTTGGCCGAGGATGCGGCGTTCGCGGAGAATATCCGCCGCGTAGGCCTTGCCGAGGGCGTCGGCCTTCGGGGCGAGCTTCAGTTTGTCCGCGGAGACGAGGTGCGAGGCGCTGTGTTTTACCGAGCCCGTCTTGCACCACTCCCCGAGCTTCTTCATGAACTCGGCGTCCTTGGTGAAGGACTCGCTCCACAAGCGCGAGTGCTTGACCCCGACACGATCGAGGGTGCCCGCGTGGTTCAACAGCGCGACGAGTCCCGGCCAGGTTCCGTCGAAGTTTCCGACGAGCAAGATCGGTCCGCGATGGGTCTGCAACGGCCCGCTGACATGGTGGGCATAAGCCCAGCAACTCAACACGACGATGACAGGCGCCTCGGGATCGATCTTCGAGAATGCGGAGGTCCCCTCGCATTGGCGGGTCAGGAATCCGTGTCTGCGCTTCGCGTCATAGCGGGGTAATACGTCGGCCTTGTAACCGAGTTTCCAAAGGCAGCCCTCGATGGCGGCGATGGTGGTCTTTTGATTGGGCCAGCATTGGACGCAGGCGGCGTCGCGGAAGTCCCCATTGGAAACCAGGTGGATGGTCTTGGTTTTCATGCGTTGCGTCCTTGTACATTCGTCGGAGTAGTTTGCCCGATGCCCCAGGGATTGCAATTCGGAACTGGCGCGGCTATCCGAAGGATGCGATATGCGCGTCCAAGAATGTCCTCACCGACGCGAATTCGCCCTTAAGCCGCGCCACGTTTTCCCCCGCGTTGGAGAGATCGCCCGCGACCGCCAACGCCTCCAATTCGCCGGCAATGGCCCGCATGGACTCCGCGCCCACATTCGCGCTCGAACCCTTGACCGTATGGGCGGCCAGGCGGATTCCGTCGACATCCCCGGCCCCGATCCGGTCCGATAACTCGTTCAATCGCAACTCGGTATCCTCGGAGTAAATTGCGAACAACTCCTTCTCGAACTCGGTGTCGCCGTCCGCAGTCTCTTGGACTCGCGAAAGATCGACCGGTGGGGTCCTGGAAGTGTCTCGAGACATGCGCACATCTCCCTCCGGGCGTAATTAGCTCGCGCCCATCGATTTTGATTGGTCGGGGTACAATTCCGGATACAAGGTGACGATGCAATCCGGACACAAGCCGTGGCTAAATTGGGCGTCCGTGATGCTACTGATATACGTCTCGATGGCCTCCCAGAAACCCGTGTCGTCGCGGACCTTCTTGCAGGACACACAAATGGGTATCAGGCCCCGGAGGGTCTTGATTTCGTCGAGGCGCTTTTGCAATTCCTCGTTCTTCGCCGTGATCTCGGCGAGCTGTCCCTTGATGACTTCCTTCTGCTCGTGCATCTCGCAAAAAAACGCGCGCCTTGCTTACGAGCGAATTTTTTTTGACCGGCTTGAATAGGTAGTCCACCGCACCCGAATCGTATCCCTGGAACACATGCTCATCGAGAATCTTCGAGCCGCTGACGAAGATGATGGGCGTATGCCGGGTCCCGTCGAGCCGGCGGAGACGCTCGGCGATTTCGAACCCGTCCTCGCCCGCGAATTGCACGTCGAGGATAATTAACGCGAGGTCAGCCGTCGAGGCCAACGATAGCGCCTCCGCCCCGGTCCTTGCCTGGAGCACCTTGCGCTCGGCTGACTCGATCATCCGCGTATGCAACGTCAAGTCGGGGAGCGAATCGTCGACGATTAATATGGTATGTTGGCCGATACGGGTCACGCTTGGCATTCCAAGAGGTTGCGGGCTTCAAGGGCGAAGTATACCGCCGCCACGTTCCGATTCACACTTATTGATCTCTCGCGAAGGATGGACTCATGGATCCCGAAGCGCTCGCTGTCGCCGTTCTCGACTCGCTCCTCCATCGTTTCCGCGGGCTCAAACGCCAGGGGGACGGGGCCCTGGCCCAATGCGGCGAACCGGACTTGAAGTGGCGCCCCGACCTTGAATCCAATAGTGTTCTCGTCATCGTCCAGCATCTGCACGGCAACATGCAATCCCGGTGGACGAATTTCCTGACCGCCGACGGCGACAAGCCGGACCGAGACCGGGACGGCGAGTTTGTCGAGAGAATAGGACTAAGCCACGATGAAATCCTTCGGTTATGGGAAGAAGGCTGGACTTGCTTGCTTTCGGCCATCGAGGCCCTGGCACCGAACGATCTGTTGCGCGAAGTGCGGATTCGCGGCCAGGCATTGACCGCCATTGACGCCATCGAGCGCCAACTCGCGCACGTGGGCGGCCACGTGGGCCAAATCGTATGGATCGCGAAATACAGGAAGGGCGCGTCATGGTCGACCCTTTCGATCTCCCGGGGCCAATCGCGCCAATACACGCCTTCCCCCCGGGATTGAAATTCTAGCCGGTTGGCCCTGTGACCGCATATGTCCCGGTGGCCCGTGCGACCGGCGCGCCGTCCACGGTCACCTCGGACTCGATGAAAATTACGGTCTTCCCCCGCTTTATAACTCTCGACGCGCAACGAAGTTCCGTGCCGGGATATACCGGGGCCATGTAGGAAATCTTAATCTCGATCGTGGCGCATCCCTCGCCCTCGCGAAGTGTCGAACTCACCGCCGCGCCCATGCCCGAGTCGATCAATGCGAAGGACACGCCGCCATGGACAAGACCCCGGGTGTTTCGGTGCGGCTCGGTCGAGAGCAGGCGGCAATCGCTCGCCCCGTTCTCGCACCGAAGCAACTCGACGCCCAAGTCACCCGTGAAGGTGCTGTCGAATGAAATCGAGCGGATCGGTGGAATCATGGGGAACCCGGCCAAACGTGGATACAGCGCCCCCGCACTATATACCCATGCGCAGTCCACGGGTCAATACCGCAGTCCCGGCGAGCGACCGAATGCCGCGCCCCAGCGCGTCGTGTCAAATCCGCACCCCGGCGAAATTTGCGGGAGCGCGCGGCTATGAATTTCCGGCGCGCGCCGCCCATTCCGATTCGAGTCGTCCCCGCGGCTTCCAACGGCGATGCAACCACAGCCATTGGTCAGGATACTCGCGCACCATCGCCTCGACCGCGTCTTGGCACTGCTGGGCAATTGCCTGGAGATCGCGTCGAAAATCCCCCGATCGGGCGAACGAGAGCGCGGGATGGAACCGCAACGTATACGTCCCGTCCGCATTGCGGGTCATTGAGACCGGGTGAATCGGGGCCTTCGAACGCAATGCCACCATCGCGGGGGCTATCGTCGCCCAGCACGGATGGCCGAAAAACGTCGCGGGGGCCGCGTTGTCGCGGGGACTCTGGTCGATCAACACGCCGACGAACCATCCATCGCGGAGCTTCCGGATGATTTCCCCGCCCGCGTTGTCCTTGGAGATCGTACTAGCCCCGCTCGCCCTCCGCATGCCGTCGACGAAGGCATCCAGGCGCGGATCGTCGAGCGGTCTCACCACTTCCGCGACCCGAAGCCCAATGGCCGTCGCCGCGCCGCACATCCACTCCCAATTCCCCAGGTGCGCCCCGATCATGAGCGCGCCCCGCGACCGATCGACGTGCTCGAGCCCCTCGACCGAGTACAGCGCGCCCGATTCCGGCCGCGCCAGCCGCCCCGCGCGCGAGAATTCCGCCGCAACGATGCCCAGGTTGGCGCACGCGCCGCGTAGGATTCGATCTTTCTCCGTCCTCGAGATCGAATCCCCAAAGGCAAGGTCGAGGTGCGCCCGCGCGTCGAGCCGGGCGCGCGGCACCAACGCATGAATCGCCCGGCCAATCGAGCGACCCAGCGCGCGCGTGGCGGGAAGGGGAAGGAGCGCGGTAAATCGCGCGAACGCGATGGCCGCGAAAGTCGAGAGCCAACGGAAAAGCGGGTTGCGGCGTCGCGGCATGGACAGTCGCGCTACGCCTGCGGCCAGTTCGAGAGACAGGGTCGGTTCACAAGCAACTTATATCACGGGTCTGGCCTTCTGGGCCACCAGTTTACATGGGACCAAATTCCAAAAACGCCTCCCCGTCAATCGCCTTCGTACGCGAACCGGGTTTGCCCTTGCCGTAGGCTGCATTGGACGACGGTTGGACGGATGGCGAATAGGCCGCGCAAATGGGGATTTGTGGACGCGATGGGACGTTTGCCGACACGCAATCAGTCCGCGACCGGTCCGCCTGTGTACCCGAGCCACTTCAACAGCAGCAGGCGCTCGCCCAAGGTAAACGGCGCCTCCTTTCCGTCTTTGCCGCACTCGGCGTTCGCCGGAACGCGCTGGGTTAGCATGGCCTCGACCAGTGTGGCTTTTTTCTTTCGCGCCTCGAACTCGGTCAGCGTGGCCCAGGATACCCCGGGCGCGCACATCGGCAAGCGGGCATCCAGTATCGGGACAACTTGTTCGGTGAACTTCGCTTCCTCCGGCAATTCCAAGGGAAGCAAGCAGCCCTTCGCGATGGTCTTGCTTACCTTGGGTTTCTCCCCGGCGAGCATCGCGTCGAGCGAATCTATAAGCCAGAACTTCTCCACCAGGGATCGCTGCAGTCCGTAGTCGAACCGATCGTCCGCCATCCCTCGATACGTAATCTTCCACGTCGTCGGGTCCACCACGAAGATTTCGCCCGAGCGTTCCGACTGCAACACGTGGCTCAACGTGGCGCCGGAATCGTGTACGATGGGCGCGGTCACATTGTAGTCTTTGGCCTCCGCGAGGATGGCCTCGTCATCGTCGTAGTCGTTGCTGTTGAAATACAGGAACTCGACGCCCTTGGGCCCGTACTTTGCCTTGATCTCTTCCAAGTAAGGGAAACTCTGGCGCACGATCGGGCACCCATTCAGTTGGCTGAACAGGACGACCGCCTTCTTGTCGGCGTGGGCGAATAATTCGTGGGTCTTGCCGGAGGCGTCCGTCATCCGGAAATTGACCATCTGCATCGGCAGGTCTTTGTCCGTCTCTTCCGCGTGGACGGATGCCATAAACGATAGGAAGGACAAACAACAAAGGACTGGGCCAAGGGCCGAAAGCATCGGGCTCTTCATGACCAAAACTCCTGCTAAATAAAGGGTTAGCCAATCTCGATTACATGAGCATATGCTCACGTAATCTCCGATCCGTTTAACACGCCCGCAACCATCCGGTTCCGGGGCGGCTAGCCCAACCGGGGTGCGGCACGCTCAATAATCGCGTCAAAGGCCAGGCCCGGGGGCAGGGTCCCGTATTCGTCTCCCCGATCGCCGGCCACGCGAGAAGCGCAATACGCCTCGGCGCTGGCCGCATGGCCATGCTTCAGCATGAGCGCACCTTGCCATGCCCGCGCGAGGGAACCCACCACCCGCCGTGCGCGCGACTCCATGTCCGCCGCCGCCGTCAGCTCGGACTTCGCCCGGTCGATCGCCGCGTCCACCCGCGCATCCATCCCTCGCGCCGACTCCAATTCCGCCACGAAGGCCGGCACGGTCTCGGGCTCGCGTTGCATCGCGCGGAGCACATCAAGGCACATGACGTTGCCCGAGCCTTCCCAAATCCCATTCAGCGGCGCCTCGCGATACAGGCGCGGCAATATCGATTCCTCCACGTAGCCCGCGCCGCCATGGCATTCGAGCGCCTCGTGGACCACCCCGACGACGCGTTTGCACAGCCAGTACTTCGCGATGGCCGTGCCAATGCGGGTGAAGGCGACGTTCGAGGGATCGATCCGGTCTTCGTCGTAGGCCCGCGCGAGCCGCATCATGAGAATCGTGGCCGCCTCGGACTCGACGGCGAGATCGGCCAGGACATTTTTCATCAATGGTTGGCGCGTCAACCGTTTGCCGAACGCGGCCCGGTGCGTCGCATGGTGAATCGCCTGCGCCACCGCCTGCCGCATCAACCCTGCGGCGCCGATGGTGCAGTCCAGCCGCGTGTGCGACACCATGTCGATGATGGTCGGCACGCCGCGCCCTTCCTCGCCCACCATGACGGCCCAAGTGCCAAGGTATTCGATCTCGCTCGATGCGTTCGACCGGTTCCCCAGCTTGTTCTTCAGGCGTTGGATGTAGAAACGGTTCTTTGCGCCGTCCGGCTTGAATCGCGGGACCAGGAAACACGAAAGGCCAACGTCCGTGTGCGCCAACGTAAGGAAGGCGTCGCTCATCGGGGCCGAGCAAAACCACTTGTGCCCGGTCAGTTCGTATTCGTTCCCCGGACCCCCGATCCCGAGCGCCACCGCGCGCGTCGTGTTGGCGCGCACATCCGAACCGCCCTGCTTCTCCGTCATCGCCATCCCCATGATGCAGCCTCGCTTGGCGGCGGCCGGGATAAACCGGGGATCGTAGATCGTCGACGTGACGCGCGGAACCCATTCCTCGGCAATGTCGGGTTGGTTGCGTAGTGCCGGAACCACTGCGAAGCTCATCGAGATGGGACAACACACCCCGGATTCGACCTGCCCGAGGATGAACTCGTTTACGGTACGGGCCACGTGTCCACCGGGGCCCTTATGGTTCCACGCGAGCGCGTGCGCGCCCCCCTCGATCCCGATCGCCAGCAACTCGTGGTACGCCGGGTGATACTCGACTTCGTCGACCCGATGCCCGTATCGATCGTGGCTCTTGAACTCGGGCGTGTGTTTGTTTGCCAAGTGGCCCAACTCGATGACCCGTGCCGATCCGCACAACGCCCCGAATTTTCGCGCCCCCTCCTCGTGCCACGCCGCGCCCTCGCGCCGCGCCGCCTCCGCCAATACAGTGTCGGAGTCATATAGGTTGTAGTCCACCAACGGCGGGGCCTGGTTCGTCACCTCGTGCGTCGAATATAGGGAACCGCTTTCCAAAATCGCCATGACCATGTCTCCTCGAAAACTGTCTCCATCATACCCTACCCAACATCTCATCCATCTCGCCCTATCCCGCCCCATCCAGCCCATCCCCCCTTGCACTCCCCCCCCCACGTTCCCCCATAATCGCCTCAGGGAGTTCACCCACCGACTATGTCCTTTGCCAATGCCTCCATCCCCGCCATAGACCAAGCCGCCGAAGCCATCGCCTCCGCAAAATGCGTCGTCGCGACGACCGGCGCGGGAATCTCCGTCGAGAGCGGCATTCCTGACTTTCGTTCCGCCGGGGGTATCTGGAGCCGGTACCCGCCGGAGGAATATGCCTCCATCGAGGCCTTCCTTGAAAATCCCTCCAAGGTCTGGGCGCTCTGGCGCGAACTCGGCGACCAGCTCGGCGCGTGCCGCCCCAACCCCGGACATCGCGCCTTGGCGGACCTCGAGCGCCACGCCAAGCTGCGCGCCGTCATCACGCAGAATGTCGACAACCTGCATCAGGATGCGGGCAGCCAGGACGTGGTCGAATATCACGGCAACTCGCGCCGCCTCGTTTGTCTCGATTGCGGTGCCCTCACGCCCTTCAATCCGGACAAGGTGGCCAGGGGTGTCCCTCATTGCCCCTGCGGCGGCCTTCTCAAGCCCGACGTGGTCATGTTTGGCGAACTCATTCCGCCCGCGGCCATGCTGCGCGCCGAGTCGCTCGCCCGCACGGCGGACGTGGTGATCGTCGTGGGCACCAGCGCGCAAGTATTTCCCGCGGCGCAATTGCCCTTCACGGCGAAAGAACGCGGGGCCATCGTGATCGAGGTCAACACCGAGAAGACCGACTTGACCCGGACCATCACCGACGTGTTCCTGCAGGGACCCGCGGGCATCGTGCTACCCGCCCTCGCCGAACGTATTCTCCGGTTATGAACCAAGACCGGGGGCCGAGGGAACTGAAGTACACCGAGAGGAAAAGCGATCAGCGTCTTCAATCGGAGGAGAAGGCAAAATGGAAGGCGATACACAAATCGCAAAAACAGCTGTACAAGACCAGGGAAGGACGCTAGACAATCGCGCTGAAGGGGAACTGGCCTAGCGGGAGACTGCCGGTGCCTGCGTCGTTGCATCAGGCTCATCGCCGGTCGAAGGTTCGCCCGAGACGAGTTCCTTCATCTTCTTTCCAGGGCGGAACGTAACTACCTTGCGCTCCGGGACGGGCACCTGATCGCCGGTACGGGGGTTGCGCCCGATACGCGATGCCCGGGTCTTCACCTCGAACACCCCGAAGTCGCGCAATTCCCATCTTTCGCCCTCCGCCAGGGCCTTCGATATCGTCTCGAACGTCGCCTCAATCACCTTGGCCACGTCGCTCTGGGTCATGCCTAACGTATTTGCAACATGAATCACGAGCTCGCGTTTGGTCATCGTCGCAGCCACGTTCCTCCTTCCCTTGCCTTCGCCCAACGGCAAGTCATGTTTCCGGCGTGATTCCCCACCGGTCAACGCGCATTATACGAAGGGAGCGGTATTCTTGCAAGTCTTTGTATTGCACCATCATAAATGGCCCTCGATGGGAAGGATTCGAGGCGCCGCGCCCAAGCGGCCCGCCCCGGCTCGAATTCTAAACGTTTCCGCTTTAGCGAACCCCGTACTGTTGCGCGATGAGGTTTGGAGTCTCGCCCACGAGCCTATCGTCAATCGAGAAAAAGAGCTCGGAAATATTGCTGAACGTTGCGGACGATTGTCCTCCCCCGCCCCCCGCCGCGCCGCCACCTCGCGCCGCGCCGCCACCGCCGCCGGCGGCTCCTGCTCCCCCCGCAGCCCCTCCCCCTCCGCCACCGGCGCCGCCGAATCCTCCGCCAGCTCCGCCGCCCCCACCCCCGCCGAAACCGCCACCACCCCGGGCGAATGCGGCATCCGCGGCTGGATTAGAGACCACAATCTTCGGAAGCGTCTCGCCAATGGCCGAGCGTAGCGCGTAGTACTGCGTTTCCATGCCGTCGAACGAACCGGTCCGGATATCGCCGGGCGATCCGATCCAGACGATATCGTCTTGCACCGTGTAATCCAAATTCATCGTGCCGAGAAGCGCCGAGAGGGCGTCCCGCAGGGGTACGTCGCGAAGGTTGATATACGGGACGTAGCCGTTCCCCGTGGCGATCTCCTGTCTGGCCGGCTTGGCGCCAGGGTCCGAATCCACGGTCTCGGGGCGCTTGCCGCGAAGTATGGGGGCCTTGGAATCGGCGTCTTCGGCGGCTTGCGAATGCCGCGCAATCACCGCGAGCGTGGCCGCGCGCCGCGCATCCTTGGAAATCGCGACGCCGCCGTCCGGCGAGGCCTGGGCCGCGCGCTTCGCCTTCCACGCCGCCAAGAGGGCCTCGCGCCGCTCGCTATCCATATCAATCGCGACGGAGCCCGGCTTTGCGGAGGTTTTCGGCGCATTGACGATCGAGCCATCCGCAGGGTCTTGAATGTAATACATGGAGGCCCCCTCGCGCAGATAGACGCCGGTGTAGTCGCGGTCGCCCACCGTGATCGAATCGGACCAAACGGGCGCGGGGACGGCGGCCATGAGGACGAGCAGGAATGCGACGGAAGGGAAGGAAACAGGGCAGTATTTCATGATGAAACTCCTGGAATTTCGCTGCGTATCGCACGCCTACCTGCAACGCCGCCATAGTATCATCGCCAGGGACATGCAACCAATGTAGCGCGGGGAAACTCTGGCTGCTTGTTCGGCCACGGGCCGGAGGGTGTGCCCGAACAAATTTCCCGCAGGGGCCCTGGCACTTGGACACGCCGCATTTTGAGCTCGCGCGGCCCGGATGGTATGCTGCCTTGGCTGGGGGAATTCGACCCCGCTCGCAGGGCGCAGCCACCGAATACAAATCGACGACGCCCTCGATTTTCCCAAACCGCGGCCCCGATGCACTAGACGATCAATGCCCTTCGAATTCAGCTTGGATGCCGCCACCGCGCTCGTCTCGGTCATTGCGATCGACGTGGCCCTCTCCGCCGACAACGCCGTCATCGTCGGCATGGCCGCGGCCGGGCTGCCCTCCGAGCAGCGGCGAAAAGCCATCATGGTGGGAATACTCGCGGCCGCCGGCCTCCGGATCGTTTTTGCGATATTTGTCGTCCAGCTCCTGAATATCCTTGGCCTGTTGTTTGCCGGTGGCGTTCTCCTGTTGTGGGTGAGTTGGAAACTCTGGCGCGAATTACACCCTGCAAAACCGCGCCCTAA
>CANKTP010000024.1 GCA_947486375.1 Candidatus Hydrogenedentota bacterium
CAAGGCCTTGCTTGAATCTCGAACGGCCACCTTCGAAGAGGCCAAGGCGCTGTACGCGAAGGACCCGAATACCCCGATTTACGAGGAAGGCATCGAGGAATTGGTCTCGCGGGACCCGGGTATCCAGTACTTGGAGGCCGAGTTGGTCCGGCTCGAGACGGAATCGCAGACGAAGCGGGAGTCCCTGCGGGAAACGCATCCCGACATCAAGGATTTCCAGCGGCGGCTGGACGTGATCCAGGGGAAATTGACCACGGCCAAGTCGGAAACCCGCGGCAAACGGATTAGCGAGGTCGAGGCGCGGCTTGGCCAGGACATCGACATTGCCGTGAGGACCCTCCAGGAGACGGAAGAACGCACGGAGAGTTTCAGGAAGACGATCGACGATCATAACCGGGAGCAGATCAAGGCCTCGCCCGAAATCGAGCAGTTCCGCGACGCCACGGCGGAGATCGACAAGCTCAGCACCCAGAAAAAAGATCTCGAGTTGCGCCAGGCGGAACTCGACCTCGAGTCGCAGGCGCCCGCGCGCGTCAGCATCGTGTCGAGCCCGGTGGTCCCGACAGCGCCGGATTCGGGCCGCCGGCTCCAGTTGATCCTGCTGGTGTTGGCGGGATCCGCGAGCATGGGGATCGCGGCCGCGCTTTGGCGCGAACTGACGAACCAGCATGCCCGCACGCCGCAAGACATCGCCGCGGTCACCCCGTTGCCGATCCTGGCGTTGATTCCCGACGCCACGATGGAGCGGTTTGGCGACAACTTGCACATGCCGTTGCTTACCAAGGATTTTCCCGATTCCCCGACGGCAGACGAGGTGCGGCGCATCCTGGCGCGCATCATTTATCCGCCCGACGATACCGTCGAGGTCAACAGTTGCATGATCACCAGCCCGACGCGGGGCGACGGAAAGACCACCTTGGCGTGCAACTTGGCGATCGCCCTGGCGCAGGCCAACCGGCGGGTGCTGTTAATCGACGTGTGCCCCCGCAATCCGCGGGTCGAGTGGTCATTCGGGCTCGAGCCCGACGCCGGTCTCGCCGAGGCCCTCTTGGGCGAAGCCAGCTTCGACATGCTGGCGCGGCCAACCGAGCTCGAGAACCTCAATGTCCTGGGACCGGGCCGGCGGGTCGAGGAACTGCGGGGCAAATTGGCCTCGCGGGCAATGACCGAGTTTCTCGAGATGGTCGAGAAGGATTACGACCATGTGATCATCGACACCCCGCCCGCGCTGCTGATGTCGGATGCGAAACTCTTGGCGCCCATCGTGGACGGGGTCGTGGTCGTGATCGGTTCGGGCGCCTCGACCCTGGGCATGTTCCGGCGTTGCCTGACGGAGTTGGACCAGGTCAGCGCGAACTTGATCGGCATTGTCATCAACCGGATGAAACCGACCCGCGGCGGCTACATGCGGCGCAATTTGGAGCTTTTCTACCATTACGAGGACCGCTCGGGGGAAGCCCGGGTAGCCCGCGACCTTCCCGAGATGAAAATCTCCGACATGGAACTGGACGACGAGAACGAGGACGACTCCCTCGAGCCCGCCATTGTCCTCTTGGCCGGCGACGAACGAAATCCGCGTCGCGACCCCTTCAAGAACGGATGAGACCGGAGAGTCGAATGTCGTCGAATGACGTCACGGAGGCGGGGACGGGGACGGGCGAAACGATTTCCCTGTGTGAGGTGCCTATCGACAACGTGACGCTCGATGAGGCCTTGGCGCGCATCGACGCATGTATTGCCCAAGGGCGCGGGGGCTACGTGACCACGCCGAACGTCGATCATGTGTGCCGCTTCCATCGCGATGAGCGGTTTCGCAATGCCTACCGCGAAAGTTTTCTCCGGCTGGCGGATGGGATGCCGCTGCTTTGGGCCAGCAGGCTCTTCGGGAAGGCGATTAGGCAGAAATTGAGCGGCTCGGACTTCGTGTATTGGTTGGCGGAACATGCCTCCGGGAAGGGTTACCCACTATTTTTATTCGGCGCGGCCGAGGGCGTGGCCGACGCGGCGGCGGCGAAATTGCGCGCGCTGTATCCTGGATTGCTCATCGCGGGGACCCATAGTCCGCCGCTCGGGTTCGATCGCGACCCGGCGGCCAGCAGCGACGCCATGCGCCGCGTCAAGGACTCGGGGGCGCGGGTTTGCTATGTCGCGTTGGGCACTCCCAAGCAAGAGTTGTGGATGCAGGAGGCCTCCCGCGTGCCGGGAATGCCCATCATGCTGGGTATTGGGGCCAGCCTTGATTTCATTGCCGGCCGCACGAAGCGGGCGCCGGTCTTCCTCCAGAAGACGGGGTTGGAATGGTTTTGGCGGCTATGCATGGAACCGCGGCGGCTGTGGCGCCGCTACCTGATAGATGACAGCTATTTTCTTGTGCTACTCTTGCGCGAGGCAAGGTTAAGCTGGTCCCGGCGGGCCGGTTGAAGCGACGATTCTAGGCGGATGCACGCATCATGGCGCGAAGACGTTGGATAGTGTGGACCGGGGCGGCGCTGCTGGTCCTCGTGGCGATTGGCCTGGGCGGGGCGGGATTTTACTTCCAACGCCAAAAGATGCAGGTGCGCGAGGCCTTCGAGAAGGGGAACGCCGCCTACGACGAGGGAAATTTCAGCCAGGCCGAGATGTACCTCGGGTTCTACTTGCACGAAAACCGGGATGACGCGGACACGCTGCTGAAATACGCGGACTCGGCCATGAAATTGCTTCCCGACCGCATGCGCAAGTTCCAGAAGGCGGCCCAAGCGTACCAGCAGGTCGAGACGCTCCGCCCCGGGGACCTGGATGCCGTCCACAACATCATCGACATCCAAGTGAAGAAGCGGGCGTGGCAGGATCTCGATTATTACTCGGGGCTGTACCTGGAAAACCTGCCTGACGATCCCTACCTGAAGTTCCACAGGGCGCTCGCCCACGACCGGTTGGACCACTTCGACGAGGCCGTGAACGCCTACAAGGCGTTAATCGCGGAGAACACATCCTATGCCGAATGTTATTTCAACCTGGCCCGGAAGTACGAGAGCCGTAATTTTGGCGGGGAGGCCGCCCGCGTATTTTCCGACGCGCTGGCCGCGAAGCCGGATGACGCCGCCCTCCGCGGCCAGTACGCCCGCTACTTGCTCTCGAAGAAATCGTTCGATTTGGCCAAGGTGGAGATCGACATGGCCTTGGCAGGCCTCCCCGGGGACGCGCAGCTCCTGACGTTGGCGAGTCAAACCGCGATGGCGCTGGAACAATGGGACGAGGCGATAGACTTGGCCGGCAAGGCGATCGCCACGGGCAAGGCGCAGCCCGAGGCCTATCTCGCGGCCACCGTCGCATACGAGCGCAAGCAAGATATTCCCGGAGCGATCGCCTTCCTCGACGGGATGGATAAGGCCACGAGGGTCGATTCTCCCGAAATCTTCATGACTCACGTCGAGTTGCTGACCATCACGAGCAGGTTGGCCGAGGCGGATGCCCTAATCGAGGAGTACCGCAAGATTTACCCGGACAACTACACCGTCCTCGGCTACCTCGATTCCCGGTTGTTGCTGGCCCGGGGCAACGCGAAGAAGGCCGCCCTCCAACTGACGAGCATGGTCGAAACGAAGCCCGATTTCCGCCAGGCGCAGTACTACCTCATTCTCGCCCTGCTGGAGTCGAACGATCTCGGCCGCGCCCGCGTAAACTTGGAAACTTTCGTCCGGAGTTTCCCGGACGATTCGAGGGCCCGCGCGCTGCTCGATAGCCGGTTTGGGACGGGACAGACGCTTGCGCGCGCGAGCCAGGCCGCCGATCGGTTGATCGCGGACCCCAGCGCGGGGGCGCGCCCGCTCATTGCCGCCGCGACGGCGCTGTACGACCAGGCCATACGCACGCGGACCCTGGACACGAATGGGCCAAGGGTATTCGAGCTGCTGACGAAGGCCATCGCGGCGGACCCGATGACCCCGGAATCCTATCCGATCATGGTCGAGTTGTTGACCTACCAAGGGGACCTGGAAAAGGCCGAGGCCGTTTTGGCCGCCGCGACCGAGGCGGGCCTTCCGGCGGAATCGACGCGGCTCCCGCGCGCGGCGATTCTCCTGTCGAAAAAGGACTCGGCGGGTGCCAACGCGATCTACGAGAACGAGGTCTTGGGGGCGCCGCGGCTGACGGTGAACGAGGCGATGCGTTGGGCCGAATTTCTCGCCCGGCGCGCGACCCTCGATTCGGGACTCACGGCGCTCGAGAAGGCGTTGCCCAAGATGTCGCCCGAGGATCGCGCGTCCATCCTTGTCGAGCCCGTCTCGTTGTGCATCCGCTTGAACGAACTTGACCGCGCGCGCGAGCTCCTCGCGGCGCTCGATCAGGCCCCCTCCGAATCGGCGGACGCTGCTCCCTTGCTGGAGGCCCAAAAAGAGGCCCTTATCCAAGCCTATGCCGGGAACGGCCCCTCGAGGAATCCCTCGGCGGCGCTGGCGCTGGTACGGGAGCTTGACGCGGCAACGCCGGGCAAAGTGGACATTCAAGTGTTGTTGGCGCGGGTGCTAATGCGGATGGACCCGCCCGAGACGGAGGAAGCCAAGAAGGTGGCCGAGGCGCTGTTGGAGGAGCACTCGACCAATCCCGGCGTAGTCACGACGTTGGCCACGCTCGCGATGGAACGGCAGGACTACAAGGCGGCCCTCGACTACGCCAAGCGGGCGACGCTCCTGGATCCGAATAACCTCGAGACCCAAATGTCGCTCGCGGAGTTGCAACTCCGATTGAACTTTTTCAAGGACGCGATCGTCTCGCTCGAACGGGCCCGCGACATCGACCCGTCATCGCTGCACCCGCTCGAGCTTCTGGCCGAGGCCTACCTCAAGAACGGCGACCTTCCGAACGCCGAGGCGGCGGCGCAGAGCCTTGTGTCCCGCGCCGCGTCGGACGCCCCCGAGATCGAGGATCGGCTCAAACTTCTATTGAGCCGAATCCAGCTGGAAAAGGGAGAAAACCTCGATGAGGCCACGGAGGTCTTCCGCAAACGCCATGCGGCGAATCCCGGGAACTTGGCGGCGGCCAGCGACTTGTCGGTGGCCCTTGCCCGGCAGGACAAGGCCGGCGAGGCGGAATCGATATTGCAGGCCTTCGTGGATTCGAACGAAGGCAATGCCGACGCCTGGGTGGCGTTGGGGCGCTTCTATCTGGCACAGCGGCGGAATTCCGAGGCGTCGCGCTCGTTGTCGCGGGCGTTGATCCTAAATCGCGACCAACCCGACGCCCTTCGCACGATGATCGCGGTCCAGATGGGGCAAGGCGACAAGGCAGGGGTCATCGACCTCATCGACCGTTACCTGGGCATGCAACCGGGCGACGGGGAGATTTGGTACCGCAAGGCGCTGGCGCTCGCGCAGTCGGAAGAACCGGCGCGGGCCATGGAGGCGATCGAACGGGCGATCTCGATTGGTCCGAACTACGAGTGGCTGTATTTGCGTTCGGTCCTGCGCATCGAGGCGAAGCTGTTTCGACCGGCCCTCGAGGATCTCGACTTGGTCGTGGAAAAATACCCCGTCAGTTCCGCGCCCATCGAGTTGTCCTTCGCGCGGGCGTACCTCGGCCTCAAGGATTTGGACGCCGCGCGCGAACACTTTGACGACGCGATCCGGCGCACGCGCAAGGACGATGCCGCGATGCAGGGCGAGCTTGCAGCGTTCAAGGCGCAGTTGGACGCCCCGCAGTGAGCGTCCCCTTGGGCGCCGGGAGCGGCGTTATCCCGGATGGCGCCGCCTCGATGCGTTCGATTCCGCGGCCATTGTCGATCTCGTTTGTGCCGATTGCGGGCCTGTTGTTCTTCTTGTATCGGCGCGCGTTCTTCGACATGTGGACGAATTGGAACTCGGCGGACTCCTATTACAGCCATGGTGCCCTGATCCCCTTGATTTCGCTGGGCTTGGCGTGGCTCAAGCGAAACGACTTTTTCGCCGCGCCGGCAGGCGCCTCCGCCCTGGGATATGCGCCCATGATCGCCGCGGCGCTGTTGTTAATCGCCAGCGATTTCCTGGGCTTCGGGGTGTTCGGGCAACTCTCGATCGTGCCGATGCTGGCGGGACTTTCGCTCCTCTTGCTTGGACGCGCGCGCACGCGGGTGCTTTGGTTTCCGCTCGCGTTCTTGTTCATGATGGTCCCGTTGCCCGGGTCGGTCGTCCAGAGCATCGCGTTCCGGCTAAAGATTTTCGCCGCGGACGCGGCCGTGTTCTTGGTCAAGGCCGCCGGGTTCCCGATGCGGCTCGAGGGTTCCTTCATTCACTTCAATGATGACAGCCTCCTGGTGGGCGATGTCTGCGGGGGCCTGCGTTCCCTAATCGCCTTGCTGGCCATTGGCGTCCTCATGGCATATTTCAGCAAGACCCGGCCTTGGGCCCAGGTCATGATCCTGGGCATGTCGGCCCCAATCGCGGTTGCCGCCAACGTGTTCCGGATCGTCCTTTTGTGCGTCGTGGGATATTACAAGGGAAGCGAATTCGCCGCTGGCCGTTTCCATGACGTCTCGGGTATCTTGATTTTCGCCGTGGCCTTCGTCTTGTTCTTCACCCTCGAGGGCGCGCTGCGTGCGTTCGCCGCGACCAAGCCCGTCGAGGAAACCACGGAGCCCCGCCCGTCGTGAAACACGCCATTGCCGCCATCGTGCTGCTCGCGGCCACCACCGGCGCCCACCTCTCAATCCAGCGCTCGCAAGAACAGGCGTACCGGGACAAGGCCGAAAAAGCGGTGCCGGCCGTCCCCTCGGTCATCGGCCCTTACACGCAATATGGGCCGGACTATGAGGTGGCGCCCCGGACCAAGGAACTCCTTCAATCCAGCCTCATCGTGATGCGCCAGTACCGGTCGCCCAGGCGTAACCCGCTCTTTTTGACCCTCGTCTATGCGGGGACATCGCGCAAAAGCCTGCACTTCCCGGAGGTCTGCCTCGTAGGCCAGGGATGGGAGATTCGGGACCAAGCCCCGGCCCCGCTCGGGTTCAAGTTCACCGCCAAACGCCTGATGCTCGTCAAGGGGAACCAGAAAGAGGCCGTGGTCTATTTTTTCAAGACGGGCGACCAATATACCGGCAACTTTTTCTTGAACGCATGGTACTGGGCGCGCAACCAGGTTTCGCGGGGCGCGCCGACCTCGGCGATGATAAAGCTACATGCGCCCGTCGCGCGCGGCCAGAATGAAGAGACCGTATTCGCCACGCTCGAGGACTTCGCCTTGAAATTGACCCCCATCCTCTCGAAAGTACTCAAGTGATCGCGACGGCCACCAAGGATCGGGTGTGCGGCCGTGGCGGCTGAGAGTACCAAGCGGCTAGGTGTCATCATTGTCAATTTTCGGACAGCCCGCTTGGTGGAACAGTGCCTCGCTTCCCTCGACGGCGAAGTCGATCCGGAGCGGGATGTCACGGTCGTCGTGGACAACGCCTCGAATGACGGTTCGGCGGAGGCCATCGAGCGAACAATCACCGAGCGGGGATGGAACGGCTGGGCCCGGTTGGTGCGTTCGCCGCTTAACGGGGGGTTCTCCGCGGGGAACAACGTGGGTATCCGGTCCATTGAGGCCGCGTCGTACCTATTGCTGAATAGCGACACCATCGTGCGCCCTGGCGCGCTCGCCGAGATGCTAGGCGCCCTCGAGTTGCACAAGGACGTCGGCCTACTGGGCCCGCGCCTCGAGTGGCCGGATGGAACGCCCCAAGAGAGCGTGTTTCGTCCGCACACCGCGATGAGCGAGTTCATCCGCGCGGCCAACACGGGCCCCATCACGGCGTTGTTGGATCGATACGTGGTGGCGCGCCCGGCCCAGCCTTCCCCGGTGGATTTTGCGTGGACCAGCTTCGCGTGTGTCTTGATCCGCCGGTCCGTGTTCGACCAGATCGGCCTGTTGGACGAGGGCTACTTCATGTATTACGAGGATGCGGACTTTTGCCGGCGAGCGGTAGCGGCGGGTCATCGCACGCTGCATTGGCCGGCGGCGCGCGTCGTGCATCTCCGGGGCGGCTCGGGCCCGGTCAAGGAATTGAGCGCGGCGCGCAAACGGCGGCCAACATACTTTTACGCGGCGCGGAACCGGTATTTCGCGCGGGCCCACGGGGCGGCGGGCGCATGGGCGGCGAACCTCGCCTGGTGCGCCGGGCGTGGCATCTCGCTGGCCCGGGAAATCTTGGGCGGCAAACCGACGCATGTGTGCGCGCGGGAGGCCACGGACATCTGGACTAATGCCCTTCATCCGCTGCGCCCGGCCGCTCCCGTGCGCGAGGCCGCGCCATGAACGGACTTCCGGATTTCATCATCATTGGCGCGATGAAATGCGCGACCACCACCCTGCATGCCCAGCTCGCCCATCAACCGGGTTTTTTTCTCAGCGAGCCGAAAGAACCGAACTTCTTCAGCAACGATGAAATTTACGCGCGCGGAATGGACTGGTACCGCGGACTTTTCGCGGGCGCCCCCCCAGGCGCCTTGTGCGGGGAGTCGAGCACGCACTACACGAAGTTGCCCACCTATCCGCGGACCATCGAGCGCATGACGGAGCATGTGCCGGGCGCGAAACTCATTTACGTGATGCGGCACCCCATCGACCGCCTGGTGTCGCAGTATGTCCACGAATGGACGCAACGGGTGATCTCGACGCCGATAGACGATGCCTTGGACGATCATCCGGAACTGATCGACTACAGCCGCTACGCCATGCAGTTGCGGCCGTTTCTCGATACCCATGGGCGCAGCCGGGTTCTTCCCGTCTTCTTTGACAACCTGGGTACGCGGCCGCGGGCGGAGCTCGAACGGGTTTGCCGCTTCCTCGGCCATGCGGGGACGCCGGCTTGGCGCGCGGAAGACGATGCGCAAAATACATCGAGCGAACGAATGCGGCGGAGCCCGCTGCGCGACGCCGTCCTCAACTTTCCGCCGGCGCGTTGGGCGCGCCGCGCCCTCGTTCCGGTCTCGGTCCGCGAGCGGGTCAAGGCGCTGTGGATGATGAAAAAGCGCCCCGAGCTTTCGGCGGGGAATGTCGAGCGGCTCGAGAAAATATTCGACGAGGACCTGGCCGAGGTAGGCCGTTGGCTTGGCATCGAGTTGAATTGCCGGAACTTCAAGCAGGCCGCGGCCGCGACACCGCCGGGGTGGGCCGAGGCCGGTGGAGGCCCGCGGTCTTGACCGGCGCGCGGACGGACCGAATTGGCGCGGTGCTGATTGGCCGCAACGAGGGCGAACGGCTGCGCCGCTGTCTCGAGTCGGTCACGGGGAGTGCCGGCGCGCTCGTCTATGTCGACTCGGGATCGACGGACGGGAGCGTCGAGATGGCCCGCGCCGCCGGGGCCGACGTGGTCGCGCTCGACATGGATCGCCCGTTTACCGCCGCGCGTGCCCGCAACGAGGGATTTCGGCGGCTCGCCGAGCTCTGCCCCGGCGCCGAGTATGTCCAATTCGTCGATGGCGATTGCGAAATCGCGGCCGGTTGGATCGAACGGGCGAGCGCCGAGCTCGACGAGCAACCGGGCGTCGCGGCGGTGTGCGGCCGGCGGCGCGAGCGTTTCCCCGGGCGCAGCATTTACAACCGGCTATGCGACATCGAGTGGGACACCCGCGTCGGGGAGGCCGAGTCCTGCGGCGGGGATGTCTTGATGCGCGCCGCGGCATTTCGCGAGGCCGGGGGATACCACCCCGGGCTCATCGCCGGGGAAGAACCGGAACTTTGTTTTCGATTGCGGGGCCTTGGTTGGAAAATCCTGCGCATCGACGGCGAGATGACGCTGCACGACGCGGCCATGACGCGCTTTGGCCAATGGTGGAAGCGTACCCTTCGGGCCGGCCACGCCTATGCCGAGAACGCGTGGAACCACGGCACTGGCCCCGAGCGGTTCAAGCGCCGCGAAGTGCGGAGTAACCTCGCCTGGGGGCTGGCGTTCCCGGCGGGAATTGCGGGGTGCGCGGCCTTCGTTCCGTGGGTCCTGCTCGGCCTCGCCGTGTATCCGCTCCAAGCCGGGCGCATCGCGATGCGCAAGAAGCGCGACGGCCTCCCCGTGGCGCAGGCGGTCCTGTATGGCGTGTTTTGCATGTTGGGAAAATTCCCGCTCGCCCTCGGGTTTATCAAGTTCCACAAGGATCGTCTCCTGCGCAAGACGAGCGTTCTCATCGAGTACAAGTAAGGCACCGCTCGCGGGCGCGCTACGGATGCCCCGGAGTAGGCCGCGGAGTATACTAGGGACGGGGCGGGAAAGCGCCCCCTGACCGCCAGGATTGGAACGTGATCGAGTTCGACTGCCCCCATTGCGCGAACCCATTCGCGGTGCCGCAAACCCTTGCCGGGCGCGAGGGCTGGTGCCGCGTCTGCAAGCGATTGGTCATCGTCCCCCACGCCGATGGCGGTGGGCCCGTTTGGTCGGAACTCCCGGTCGCGGAACAATGCGCGAGATTGGACCGGATGCTGCAATATGCGGCGGCCAAGGCAGACCGCTACAAACGCCTGCTGGCGCGGCAGTCCGACGAGTTGGGCCTGCTTGTCCGGCGCGGCACCGGGCCTCCACAAGGACCGGCGGAAGACGCCTTCCACGAACGCATCGGCGCGATCAAGACGGAGATGAAACGGCTCACCCGCGCAGTGCGGGACGCTGGGGATTCCCGGCGAACGGCCGAGAGCGAGCGTGACGAAAGTCGCGCGGAATGCGAGCGTCTCAAGAGGGAGCTCGCGGACGCCCCACCGGCACTGTGGCGCGGCGGCGAGGCGTACCCGGTGGCTCCTGAAATAGCCCTTCCGGGCGCGGCTGCGGTCGAACCGGGGCTGGAGCGGGAGCTGGAACAACTCCGCGATGAGCGCGATGCGATTCGCGCCGAATTATCCCGGGCGCTCGACGCCCTCGCGTCGAGCGACGCGCGGCGCGCGGCGGCAGAGGCGGAATCCGGCACGGCGCGTTCGACGGCGGACACGCTATCGGCGTCCATGCGGGAGGTGGAGCTGGAGCGGCGACACTGGACGGAAGAACGCGCGCGCCCGATCGAGACCATCGCGGCCCGCCCGGCGGAGGACCCCGCAATACGCGATGCCCTCGAGGCGGCCATCTCGGAGTCGCAGGCGTTGAAGAAATCGCTCGAGGTGGCGATGGCAGAGCTGGACAGGAAGGCCACGGCCGCCGAAGCCGGCATGGCGCGAATGCGCGACGAACGCGATTCGGCCCTTGACGCGGTCCGCATTGCAAGGGAGGAATCGGACACGTTAGCGGCGTCCATGGGGGAGGTGGAACTCGAGCGGCGACACTGGACGGAAGAACGCGCGCGCCTGATCGAGACCATCGCGGCCCGCCCGGCGGAGGACCCCGCAATACGCGATGCCCTCGAGGCGGCCATCTCGGAGTCGCAGGCGTTGAAGAAATCGATCGAGGTGGCGATGGCAGAGCTGGACAGGAAGGCCACGGCCGCCGAAGCCGGCATGGCGCGAATGCGCGGCGAACGCGATTCGGCCCTCGACGCGGTCCGCCTTGCAAGGGAGGAATCGGAAACGTTGCGCGCGGCGGCGGCCTCGCGGGACGACGCGGGGGCCGCGCGCGAGACGATGGCGGCGGAGATCGCATCGCTCGGGAAGGCCATCGCGAACTACGAGGAGCGAATCTCCTCCCTTGCCACCGTGCTCGACAAGGCCTTCGACGACCGGTCGCGCTTGGCGGTCGAGCGCGATGCCCTGCTCGATAAACTCTCGGACGCCGAGGCGCATGCGGCGGGGTTCAGGGAGACGGCCGAAAGCCACGCCGCGCGAATCGACGATTTGTCCCGGGAGCTGGTCGAACTGCGCCGCGCGAGGGTGGCGCTCGATGAGCGGGGACCCGGGGCGCAGCCGTCGGGCACGGATCCGGCCGGGGCGCCGGACGAGACGGCCCTGGCGCCGTTGTTGGACAATGGCTGGGCGCCCGGAATGGACGGCGGACCGGCCGAGGGGGACACGCTCATGCAGTCGTACCTGCGATTCTTGCGGTCCCGATGAGCGCGATTCACGCCAAGGAACAATGACCCTTCATGCAGAAGTTGTTGATCACATGCCAGTGCGGGCAGCAAATGCAGGCGCCCCGATCCGCCCTCGGGAAGATGGGGCGTTGCAGCACCTGCGGGCATACGACGCGCATCACGGCCGCGAACACGCAACCCTTGGGCGGAAAGCGGCGTCCGGTGGTATATGGACCGCGACCGGCGGCCGAGGCGCCGGATTGGCGGCATTCCCCCGGCGCTTCGACGAATGCGAAGGTCGCATTTGGCCAGGCGGTGGATCATTTTTACGCGGGACGTTACGGCGAGTCTCTCGCCCTCTTCGATTCGTTGGACCGGGAATTCCCGGGCGATCCCGAAATCGAAAAGGGCCGCGAGGAATGCCTGAAGGCCATCCGCCGCCCCCAGGCCGCCCTGCCGCATCTGGACGGATCGGCGGCCGCGCGCACGCCGGAGGCGGGCGGCGGCGTGTTGGATGTCGAGACGATCCGTAAAGTCGTGCTCGAACGGCTGCTGTATTCGACCTCCGAGTCGGTGCAAATCCAGGCGGCGGAACTGGCGATGCGCTTGTTGGGGATTTACGGCGCCGACAATGGCCAGGCCGCGCAAACGCCCGCGGCGGCCGTTGCGGAATCTCCTCTGGCCGACACGGTTTCCCGCGTCCCCGGCGATCAATTAGCCGCGGATCGGCCTTCCGCTGAATAAGGCCTCGAGCCGTTCCGCCGACCGGGGAATGTCGAATTCTTCCTTGACGGCCGCGGCGCCCGCGTTGCCCATGTCCCTGGCCAAATCGGGATCGGCCAGAATCCGCGACAATGCGCCCGCGAGTTCCACCGCATCGCCGGGGGAGACGACGAATCCCGCCTTGCCGTGCTCGACCAACTCGGCCACCCCTCCCACTCTCGTCGCGACCACGGGGCGGCCGTGCGCCATCGCCTCCATCAGGACCACCGGGACGCCCTCGGAGAAACTTGCGAGGACGGCGACATCGCAACGCCGGAATTCCTCGGCGACGCGCGCCGGCTCGAGGGAGCCCGTCAACGTCATGGCGGACTCGATGCCCAATTCGCCGATGCGGCGCTCGATGCCGGACCGCAGCGGCCCATCGCCCACGAGGGTGCATGCGAAGGGAATCCCGCGCGCCCGAAGCAGGACGAGGGCCTCCAACAACACAAGATGCGCCTTTTCGGACGACATCCGCGCCACGCACAAGATGCGCCCGGGACCGTCATGGATCTCCTGCGGCGCGGCCTCGATGCCCTCGACGCCGCAGCGCACAACGTGAAACTTTCCCCAGAGTTCCGGCGGTGTGAGGTGCATCAGGCGTGCGCGGCCGAACTTACTGACGCACACGATGAACTTGGCGCGCGCGGCCTTGTCCGCCAGGCGGAACTTTTCAGGCTCGTTCAGCTCGGAACCGTGGCAGGTGATGCTGAAGGGAATGCCCGCAAGCTCCGCGGCGAGCATGCCCGTGTTCGATCCCGTGTTTCCAAAATGACAGTGCAGGTGCTCGAACTTCTCCCGCGCCAGCCATCGGGCCAATTGGATGGCCTCGACAAAATAAATCGCCCATGAAAACCGGTCGCGGATCGACAATCCCTTCGCGCCCGCGGCGCCCATGAAGCCGCGAAAGGTCTTGATCGGGCGGGTGGTCGTTGCCCAGAAAATCGCGGCCAAGTAGGAAGCCATCTCGGCGGGAATCAGCCAGCGCGTGCCCCGCGCCTCGGCCTCGGCCTCGGGGCCGCGAATATCGTGGGGAGCGGGCTTGCGAATCGAGTAGGTCACGATCTCGTGGCCGCGCGCGCGCAGGGATTGCACCTCGCGCAGCACGAAGGTATGCGACACGGCAGGATAGAGGCTCGTGAGGTAGGCGATCTTCATGAGGTCACCGCGCGCGAGGTCTCGCGCGCGAAGGCCTTGTCTGCAAGGCCCGTGAGCTCGAGGCGCAGCTGCGATGGCGACGCCGCGCCGCCCGGCCCGGCCAGGCGGCCTTCGTGGATGAACCAGCGTTTCAATTCATACGGCGCGGCGCCGTGTTCCTTGTTCGATCCCCGGTGCGTCGTGACGGCGCATTGGTATCCTGCTTCTCCAGCGAGACGAAGCGTGCGGGCATCGTAGTCGCCATTGGGATAACAGAACGTATCGACGGCGGCGTCCAAGCCCTCCTCGAGGGTCCGCTTCGAGCCGCACACTTCCGCCCGAAGCGCCTCATCGTCCAACAAGGGAAGTATCTCGTGCGAGGCGGAATGCGATCCGATTTCGTGTCCTTGTCTATGCACCGTCCGGAGTTGGTCCCATGTCATGATGCGATCGTTTTCCGAAAACGCCAAGGCGTCTCCCACGGCGGCCACAAGCCGCGCCGTCAGCGCGGCCCGATCCCGCGGCGCCCGCTTCTTCGCCGCGGCGACCACCTCGCGCGGCGACGCCGATGGACCGGGTGCATCGAGGATTGTCCCGTCCGGGGCGACCCCACGCCCTTGCGAACGCAACACCTGTACCGCCCGGCCCGCTTGATCGTACCACGGCGGCGCCTCGATCCCGGCGAGATCGGCGACCACGAAGAAGGTCGCGCGAAGGCCATGCTTGGCCAGAACAGGAACCGCGAGCAGGGCGTTGTCGCGATAACCGTCATCGAAGGTGATGACCGCGATCGGCTTGTCCGTTTTCGTCCGCCGGGACCATGCGTCAAAGGCCTCTCGCAAGGGCAGGAGGTGGAATCGGCGCGCCAACACGGCACAATGGGCTTCAAAGGCCTCAGGGGTGACCACTAGATCGGGGATGAAGTACGCCGCTTTTTCGACTGCCGGAAGCACGCGGTGATAGCACAGGATCGTCAGGCCCGACCGAAGCTGCGCCTCGCGTCGCGCCAGAAGCCCACTCGCCCGGCACCCCGCCGCCACCGCCGAACGCACAAGTTCCTTCATCATCGCGGCATCTGGATTCCCATGAACAGGCGCGCCAACACTCGCGCGTGGGGCTAAGGGTAGCGAAACCGATCCGCACGGTCAATCGGACGGGCCCATCGCCGTCAAGGGGATGGCTGCCGTTGGAACCCCCATACCATAGTGCTATGATCGCTCGACGGCGAATAGAACGACAGGACGGCGAAATCACGATGAGCGAGCGCGGAACGGATGATTCGAAATATGTCCTGGTCATGCCGACCCGGGACGAGGAGAAGTATCTACAGGCAGCGCTCGACTCGATCGCGGCGCAGACAGAGTTGCCTGCGGAGCTGGTCATCGTGAATGACGGGTCGAAGGACCGGACGGGCGAGATTGCGGAGGCGGCGGCGCGGAAGTATCCGTGGATCCATGTGGTGCATCGCGCGGACCGGGGCGAGCGCAAGGTGGGCGGCGGCGTGGTGGACACGTTTTATTCGGGGTACGAGGCGCTGCGGACGACAGACTACACGTTTATCTGCAAGATCGACGGGGACCTGACGTTTGGCCCGGCGTATTTCGAGGAGTTACTGAAAAAATTCGCCGCCGAGCCGCGATTGGGGGGGGCAAGCGGCAAGGTGTTTAACCCGGTGAACGGGGTGCTTCACGCGGAGAGCCTGATCGACGAGATGGTGGCGGGGCTGATCAATTTTTGGCGCCGGGAGTGCTTCGAGGATTTCGGGGGCTTCGTGCGGGAGGTGATGTGGGACGGGATCAATTTCCACCGGGCGCGGATGTTCGGGTGGCGGACGGCGAGTTTTCACGACGAGGCGTTGAAGATCGTCCATCACCGGCTGATGGGATCGAGCCATAAGGGCATCTTGCACGGGCGCATGCGGTGGGGCCGGGGACAGTGGTTCATGGGGACGCACCCGCTGTATGTGATCGCGAGCGGGATATTCCGGATGCGGGAGCGACCGTACGTTGTCGGGGGCCTGTGCATTGTCGCGGGATATTTCCGCGCCTGGCTTCAAGGCGAACGGCGTTACGACGACTTGAGATTCCGGAATGAACTTCACCGCTGGCAGTTGCGGCGTCTCGGGCTGGGATTTCTCGCCCCGAAATAGGGGCCGGTCACTCGAAGAGATCGACTTCCGGGTTCTTGAATCCGGCCCTTATGTACTCGATGACGGGCATCGCGGCGTATTCGGGGCGGTTATTTTGCCGCGATTGTTTCCGGGCCTCGGCAATGAACGCCTCGAACGTGGCCTCGCGACCAATGGATCCATGGTAGGTGGCGAGAGTGCGCCCGGGGTCCTCGAAAGCCACTTGGAGTTCCCGCGGGTCCGTCTCGCCGGTATGCTCCCACCAGCCGGCATAGTCGAACCCCACGGCGCTGTTGTTCGAGAAGGGCAAAATGGAGAACAACGGCCCGTTATTCGAGAAATAGGTGTTGCGGGCATACTCGACGTGGCCCGCATCGACCGTCTCGACTCGGAAGTATTCGGTCATGAGCGACCGCGCGTCCGTGACCTCGAAGATGTTGTCCGCGACCAAGTTCTCCGCAATCAGCAACCCGACGAAGCGCAAGGGCAATCCCCAGTCGTAGACGATGTTGTTGGTCAGGCTTGTCTTGTTCACCCCCAGCGCCGCGCAGCGGACAAATTGTCCGTCCTCGCCGTAGGGAAAGCAGTCCGCCCCCGCGGCGGCGCATGCCGCCTCGGTCGCAAAAAGCGTGCATCGGTCGCCGCAGATAATTCCGAATCCAGGCCGGCCGCTCGTCACCGAGGAGATGATGTTGCGGTCGAAGGTCGCGCCGAGCTCCGGGCTGATGTTGTATATCTCCATCCCGTTGCCGCGCAGGGCGTCGGGCGTAATGTCGGTGCCCTCGATGATGACGTTGCCCGTGACAACTCCGGAGGCGCCGCCGGGCTTCGCATGGTCCTGGCTGCCGAAGAGGATTCCCAGGGGGTTGCGCGCGAACAGGTTCTCCTCGACAAGGCCGCCCGTGCGGGCTTGGATGCCGTGCGACGAGGCGCGCGTGCTAATGTTGCGGCGGAACACGAAGTCGTCGCCGACAGTGCTCTGGCAATATACGTTGTGATTAAACATGGTGGCCTCGCCGCCGGCGACCCCCTCGCGCCACCCGTTATGGTCAAACAGGCACTCCTCGAAAAGGACGCCGGTGCTCTCATCGATGAAGGCCCCGGACGAATGGATGGTCGACGTGCCGTAGGAATCCGCGATGATGCAGTGGCGGACGCGAATATCGTCGATGTCCCCGGATTCCCGCTGGATAATGAGGTTGGTGTAATGGCCCTCGATATAACAATCCTCGATGAGGACATCGTTGGCCGGACCGAATATCACCACGCCGTCGACCCGGTCGATGGAGCTAAACTGGATTCCCACGAGGGCAAGATGGGAGACCGTGGCGGTCTTGCTGGAAATCCAGAAGCCCTCGTCCTTGCCGGTAAACGGATCGGACCCGGAGAATACAATGGGACGTTCGGTCGATTCCCCGTAGCCATAGATCAACATCGGCTCGGCGGTCGATCGGCCCGATAGGACCCACGGTCTACCCAAGGACTCCTCCCAAGAGTCGCCCCGCTTGAGCAGCATCCAATCCGGGAAGCCGTCGCGCAGGAGCAAGCGTCCCTTGGCAAGGCTGGCGACGGGGGTGCCTGGGCTGAGTCCATCGTTGGTGTCGACACCGGTCGAGGAGCTGACATAGACGGCCCGCGTATCGGCGCTCTTGACGAAGGCGGTAAATCCTTCCGGAAGCGGAATGGCGATGTCGGCCTCGAGGCCGCTGAGCGCGGGGTCCGACGCCGCCACGATGAAGGCGTCCACGGAGCGAACGACATTCTCGAACTCGGCGGCATTCGTTATTCCGTCGCCGTCCAGGTCACGGCCCCCGGTGAATATGTCTTGCGCATCCGGGAGGGACACGTAGGCGCCCTTCACCTCGATATTGTCGTCCTCGATCGCGGCGATGAGGGCGTCGTGCATGGCCGCGGACACAGAAAAGGCAAGGGCGAGGAATTCGACGTAGTCTTTAAGCGCCGGGTTGGTTTGCGCCCGGAGCTCCGCCAAATTCGCGGCGAACTTTTCTTGCAGGTTTTCCAATGCGTCCAATCGCGCGGGCGCGGGTTCGCCTTCGCACAGTTCTTGCCGCAACAGGCCCAACAATGCGTCGTCCGCCAGTCCGTCCTGATCGACATCCGCATCTGCGGCCAAGCCAAACCGTAGTTTGAACGCGGCAAACTCGCGCTCGATCGCGTCGTAGACCTCGCACAGCGATACGCCCTCTCCCTCGCCTTCCCCCTCTCCTTCGCCCTCGCCTTCTCCTTCGCCTTCCCCGCCGGGAGGGCAGCCGATCAACGGGCTGCACACAAGCGACACCGCCGTCAGCAGCACGGCGAACCAGACAAACTTTCGCATTGGCAATACTCTCCAGTGGATAGGCGGCGTGCCATAATTATACCACTCGAAATCTCCCCGCGTTCCAGCGCCGGCGATTCAAAATCGGCGAATGATCGCCGCGGCGGCTACTATTCGGCGGGAAACCTTTGTTATGCTCGGCGTCAACTCAGCCGACTGGAGCCCATGCAGTGTTCGGTTTTCGTGTCTTCTACGCTCTTTTGTCTCTCGGATGTCTCGCCTTCGCGTTGGCGGCAGGCCTTCGGCCGGGGACCGTCGCGGCGCGAGTGAAACTCCCGGGCAACGTGGATTTCCTATCGGCGCAATCGGCGCTGGCCGATCGGCTTTGGGGCCTCGCCGTCGTCGCGGGAATCTTGGCCTTGGTGTTCGGCCTGCGCGCCAGCGGACTCGTTCGCGAGGGGAACCGTTTCAAGTTCCGCCTGTTCGCCATCGCGCTTACCGGTTGCTATCTCGCGCTCGGGGCCCCGTTGCACGATTGGATTATCGACGACGCCGCCATCACCTTCGCGTATAGCGACAATCTCGTCGAGGGCTATGGTCTGGTGCTCCAGCCCGGCCACGCCCCGGAGGAAGCGTATTCCAACACCCTCTGGATGCTCATCCTGGCGTTGGCGGCGGCAGCCGGGGCCTCGATTCCGATCGCGGCCAAGGTACTGTGCGCCGCGGCCGGCGTGGGGGTGGCGCTCCTGGTCGCGGACCTCGTCCGAAAATCGCTCGGCGTGCGGGACACCTTCGAGTCATACCTCATGCTGGGCGCGTTCGCCTTGGGGGCGCCCTTCGTGGTCTGGTCCGTCTCGGGTCTCGAACACGCGCTGCAGACACTGCTCTTCGTGGCGATTGTCGCCGGTGTGGCAAACCTCAAGGCCCACCGTTGGACCACGTCGGTGTGCCTGGCGGCCCTCGTGCTGATGCGCCCCGAGACGCCCCTTGTCTGCGCGGGCGTCTTCGCCGCATATTTGGCGTACGAGCGCGGGCGAGGGCTGAAGGGACTCATCGCCCATGTCTGGCCGATCGCCGTCCTCCCCTTCGCCGTGTTTGCCGCTCTCATTGCATTCCGGCTCGCCTATTTTGGCGATCCGCTTCCGAATCCATATTACTCGAAGGCCTCGGGCTCGACCGCCCTCAGCCTGTTCAATGTTTTCGGCGGCGGTTGGGACTACTTTCTCGATTGGGCGGCGCAATCCGGCGCGGTCGTCGCGGCGCCGATGCTCGCGTTGGCGGCATGGCGCACGATGCCCTTCCACGTGGCGGTGACCCTGGGCATCGCCGCGGCGCAACTGGCATTTGTGCTGTATGCGGGCGGCGACTGGATGGGGATGTGGCGCTTCATGTCGCCCGAGGTTCCCCTGCTCGCCATCCTGGCCGCCCATGCGTCGGGCACGGCCCCATACCCGGCGCACGGCGCCCAGGGCCGCGCGATGGCCCTGACGGTCGCCGCAGTGTTGGCGCTTATGTCCACCATGCTGCTCGTCAATTTTTGGATCGCCCCGACCACTCCCTTCGACAAGGTGGCGAAGATCGGTTCCCAATTCGCGGCGACCGGCAGGGCACTCGGGGTGGAAAAGCCGAGCCTGGCCCACCACGATGCCGGCGGCACAAGCTACCGCTCCGAGATTCGCCTCATCGACCTTTACGGCTTGGGCGACCGCAAGATCGCCAAACACCTGCACGACGCCGAGTTCATCGTGCGGTACTTATTCGTGGAGGAGAAGCCCACCTTTATCTTCGGGGCGCGTTACAATCCGAATTTCGCCGCCGGGACAACCAAGTTCCCGGATCGCCCGGAGTTCGCGCGCGACTACGTGCCCATCGATTTTCCGGGTGCCGGCTACATGTCCGCCGAACTCCACCATGTACGCAGGGACGCCGTCCGGGAAGTCCCGGGCATTCGGATCGAGCGCGACGATGCCGGCGCCATCCAGCGCGTGGTGGTCGACGTGGACGTGGTCGGGCCGCGCCCCGGCGGACAATCGGGCGGCCGGGCGGCGGCAAAATAGAGGTCCAGCGATACCGCCTCCGTGGAAGGGCAAGCCGGGGATTTCGAGACTCTTGACCATTCATATGGTATCTGCTAGAGTGCTCCCGTCTAGATATTGTGATTTTTCGATCCGACGGTTCGTCCAACCACCGAAAGAGAACGCATCATGCGGTGTCCCTTCTGTAATCACACCGAAGCCAAGGTGGTGGATTCGCGCGCCTCGAAAGACGGGGATGCGATACGGCGCCGGCGCGAATGCCTGCAATGCGGGCGCCGCTATACGACCTACGAGCGGATCGAGGAAGTGGCACAGATGGTGGTCAAGAAGGACGGGAGCCGCGAGATTTTCGACCGCTGGAAACTGAAGGCAGGCATCCTCAAGTCCGTCGAGAAACGCCCGGTGAGTCTCGACCAGATCGAGGCCCTCATCGACGAGGTCGAGCGCAAACTTTTCGGGTCGACCGAGCATGAAGTCTCGACCGGGGCCATCGGGCAGGCGGTGATGGATAAGCTGAGAAGCCTTGACGAGGTGGCGTACGTCCGGTTCGCGTCGGTCTACCGGCAGTTCAAGGACCTTAACGAGTTCATGAACGAACTCAAGGGGATGCTGACCTAATCAAGGCGCCGACCGCCGTCCGCGAGGATTGAGGGCGGTGACGCGGGGAGGCGCCGTCGCCCCGGATCTTTTCTTGGACGATTATTTCTTGAGGATGCCCCCGCCGCCCGTCGTCACGTAGATCCCTTGCATGTTCATCTTCAGTTCGTCTTGGTTGTCGGAGTTGTTTAGGGCGGCGTTCATGGTGATGAGCCCGCTCTCGACCAGGCGGACGAGTCCCATGTTGAAGGTCTGCATGTGCTCCGCCTTTCCCGCGACGAGAGCGCCGGGGATTTGCTTGAGCTGGTTCTCGCGGATGAGGGCCTTGATTCCCGGGTTGTTGAACATGATCTCGACGCAGGGCACGCGGCCCACGCCGTCGGCCGAGGGCACAAGGCGCTGCGACAGGATGGCCTGGAGTTGGTAGGACAACTGGGTGCGGACTTGCTGGTGCTGCTCGGGCGGAAAGAGGTCGACGATGCGGTCGACCGTGAGCATCACGTTGGTCGTATGCAGCGTGCTAAAGACGAGGTGGCCGGTTTCCGCCGAGTGGATCGCGGCCTCGAAGGTGGCGACGTCTCGCATCTCGCCGATGAGGATGACGTCCGGGTCCTCGCGCATGAGGGCGCGCAGCGCCGACTTGAAGTCCCCGGTATCGATGCCAATCTCCCGCTGCGTGATGCTCGACAGGATGTCCTCGTGGACGAACTCGATGGGGTCCTCGAGGGTAACGATGTGATCGCGCCGCGCGCGGTTCACCATGTTGATGATCGCCGCGAGCGTGGTCGATTTCCCGCTGCCCGTCGTCCCGGTGATGAGCACCATGCCGCGGCGGAAGTTGGCGATTCTCTGCACGGCATCCTGCGGGAGGTTCAGTCCGCGGAAGTCCGGGATTTTGCCCTTGACATGCCGCATGATGACGGCGATGGTGCCGCGTTGTTTCAACACGTTCACCCGGAAGCGCCCCACCCCGTCGAGGCTGTAGGCGATGTCGGCGTCGCCTTTTTCCATGAAGCGCGCCTTTTCCTCCGGCGACATCATCATGTCAATGGCCGCCAGCATGTCTTCCTGCGTAAGGCCAATCTCGCCGGCGAAGCGGCACTCGCCGTCGACGCGGAATACCGGGGGCCTGGGCACCTTGAGGTGGATGTCCGACGCGCCGCTCCGGACGGCATACTCGAGGATGTTCCTCAGGATCAGTTTCTTCCTGCGGTGGGCGCCTTTCGCCAGGGTCTGCGGGGCCATGATTCCAATTCTCCGGGGACATTCGTGCCAGTCGCGGTCATCATACCAGAAGGGAATTGGCGCATGGCACGCCGTAAATACGAAACCCGGGGGACCACGATCGGGTCCCCCGGGCGAAGCACTGAAATCGACACCGGCCTACTTGATGAACAGCATTTCCTGGTAGGTCGGGAGCGGCCATAGGTCATCGGCCACGTAGCCCTCGAGGGAATCGGCGGCGTTGCGGACCTTGAGCATCGCCGGGAGCAGCGTGCCGCAGCAATACTGCGCCTCCTCGAGCAGGCCGTGGCTGTGATGGCCCAGGAGTTTTTCGAGGGCGTTCATGCCGTCTTGCAGGTCCTTGACCAGCTCGGTGATGAGATCGAGGGTGTCGGTGTCGAACATGTATCCGACGACCTTGAGGTTCGCGCAGGTCGTGGCGAGCTCGTTCTGGTAGCGGATGGCGGCGGGGAAGATGATTGTCCGGCCCATCTCGATGACCAGGCGCGCCTCCATCAACACGGACTTGACGTACTGTTCGAGATAGATGTCGCGGCGGCTTTCGAGTTCGCGCTTCGAGAGCACCTTGTACTTCTTGAAAACCTCGACGGTGTCCTTCGCCACGAGCACCAGGAGCGCCTCGGGCGTCGTCTTCATGTTGGGCAACCCGCGCTTCGCGGCTTCCTTGTGCCATGCCTCGGTATACCCGTCGCCGTTGAAGATGACCCCGCCATGGCTCGCGATGATGTCTTTCACCAATTTCTGGACGGCGGCGTTCAATTTCTTCGGGTCGCCCTTCGTGGCCTTCTCGAGTTCCGTCGCTACATAGTCGAGCGACTCGGCGACGATGGTGTTCATGGCGACGAGTGCGCCCGCGATCGACTGGTTCGAACCCACGGCGCGGAACTCGAAGCGATTTCCCGTGAAGGCGAAGGGGCTGGTCCGGTTGCGGTCGCCCGCGTCCTTGGGCAACTCGGGCAACACGTCGACGCCGATTTGCAGCGTGCCTCTTTTCTTGGACGACTTCGCGCCGCCCTTCTTGATCTGATCGAATATGTCCGTCAATTGGTCGCCCAGGAAGATTGAGATGATCGCCGGGGGCGCCTCATTCGCGCCGAGCCGGTGGTCGTTGCCCGCGGTCGCGACGACGGCGCGCAACAGCCCCGAGTGTTTGTGTACCGCGCGAATGACGGCGGCGCAAAAGACGATGAACTGGGCGTTCTCGTGGGGCGTGTCGCCCGGATCGAGCAGGTTGCCTTGGCTGCTGCTGCCGAGCGAGTAGTTCACGTGCTTGCCCGAACCGTTGACCCCTGCGAAGGGTTTTTCGTGCAGGATGCACTCCATGCCGTATTGCTTCGCCACGCGGCGCATCGTGATCATGGTCAAGTGTTGGTGGTCGGTGGCGATGTTCGAGCTTTCGAAGATGGGGGCGATCTCGTACTGCGCCGGCGCCACCTCGTTGTGCCGGGTCTTCACCGGGACGCCGAGCTTGTAAAGTTCGCGCTCGACCTCGAGCATGAACGCGAGGACCCGCTCCGGGATAACGCCGAAGTATTGGTCCTCGAACTCCTGGCCCTTGGGCGAGGCCGCGCCGAACAGCGTCCGGCCCGCCGTGAGCAAGTCCGGCCGCGCGAAAAAGAAATTCCGGTCGATCAGGAAGTATTCCTGCTCGGGGCCGGCCGTCGACGAGACCACCGCGCCGTCCTTGTGGCCGAAGATCCGCAGCACGCGCTGCGCCTGTTCGTTCAAGGCCTGGTTCGAGCGCAGCAACGGCGTCTTCTTGTCGAGGGCCTCGCCCGTCCACGAGACGAAGGCCGTCGGGATGCACAGCGTCGTGCCGTTCGGGTTCTCGAGGATATACGCCGGGCTGGTCACGTCCCAGGCGGTGTAGCCGCGGGCCTCGAAGGTCGCACGAATGCCGCCCGAGGGAAAACTCGACGCGTCCGGTTCGCCTTGGATAAGGGCCTTGCCCTCGAACTCGGCCAGCGCGCCGCCGCGTCCGTCCGGCGCGAGGAAGCTATCGTGCTTCTCGGCGGTGAGACCCGTCAACGGGTAGAACACGTGGGTGTAGTGCGTGGCACCCTTTTTGATCGCCCAATCGCGCATGGCCGCCGCGACGACATCCGCGACCGAGGCATCGAGCTTCGTGCCCGACTCGATGGTCTTCAGCAGCGACTTATAAATGTGCTTGGGGAGACATTCCTTCATCACCCTCGCGCTGAAGACGTTCGATCCGAAGATTTCGCTCATCGGGGTGTCCGAGAAATTCAGCGGTTCCGACAAGGGGGTGTAATTCGTCACCGCGCTGATCGCGTTCAAGCGTGCCGTGCTTCCACTCATGGGGTCTCTATGCTCCTTCTATTGGGGTGATGGTGGGTGCAGGGCCCGCCTGCATCCTGACAAGGGGTTGCGAATACGCCGCGCCCGGCGACGATTCGCCTGCCCGGGCACAATTCGTCTACCTTCGCCCAAGATCGCAATTCCCGCGCCAACCGCAGCATTGGCGGGCAAGTCTATGCGAAGGAAAGCGTTATGTCAACGCCCGTATTCTGCTCGAATCCTGTAAGACTTGAATTGCTACCATTACGTATAAAACGAGGTGTCTTTCCAACCGACGCGTAAGTTCGATCTGCGGCGGCGTGTCCAACGTATGCGTCCATGTTCGTCCATGCGTTCGCGAGTATCGATCGGCGCCGCCTCACACAAGCGCCAGCGTGACGAGGGCCTTGGCGATCAACTTTTCCACTCCCGCGTCGATGGCGAACACCTCGGACTCGCTGACGGTGATCGTCCGGCCTGCCCGGATGACCTGTGCCCGGCACCGCAACGATTCGCCCTTGCCGGGCCGGAGCAGGTTGATCTTGAACTCGACGGTGAGGACCTTCTTCCCGACGGGGCAAAGCGTTCCCGCCGATCCGCCTGCGGAATGATCGGCCATCGTCGACACCACGCCCGCGTGGGCGAAGCCGTCCTGTTGGAGGAGATCGGGCCGGAGCGCCGCGCGGGTCTCGACCCATCCGGGGCCGAAATCGGCGAGTTCGATTCCGAGTGCCCGGATGAAGGTCGCGTCCGCGAACTGGTGACGCACGAAATCGGCGTAATTCGGGTTCGAGGGGCTGAGGTCGGGTTCCACGGTGAATTCCAGTTCTTTGCGGCCAGTATCGCGGAACGGTATACTTTCGGTCATCGATCTTCAACCGTGCGATTCGAGGAGAAACTGTGTTTCCGAAGGGACTGGGAAATCTTGGCAACGTGGCTGGCATGTTCAAGCAGGCCATCGAACTCAAGGGCAAGATGGAGCAGGTGAAGGAATCGCTGGCCCGCGAGATCGTCGAGGCTTCGTCCGGCGGCGGCATGGTGAAGGTCGTGGTGAATGGAAAGATGGAATTGCTTTCGCTCACCATTGATCCGTCAATCATCACCCCCGAGGACCCCGAGGTCCTCGCCACGCTCATCCAGGCCGCCGTGAACGAGGGCGTCCGCGGGGCGCACGAGCTCATCAAGCGTAAGATGCAGGAAGTGGCGGGCGGCATCGATATTCCCGGCATCACCTCCTGAAGGCCCCGTGCGCATCGTCTTTTTCGGCACCCCGGAACTTGCCGTCCCCTCCCTCGAGGTGCTCGCGGCGCATCACGATGTCTGCGCGGTCGTGTGCCAGCCAGACAAGCCCCAAGGCCGGAGCAAGGAACTCGTCGTGCCGCCCGTCAAGGAATGCGCCCTGCGGCTGGGCATCCCGGTCAACCAGCCCGTCCGGCTCAACGACGGCGCGTTCGAGGGATGGCTTCGCGCGCAAGCGCCGGAAGTCTGCGTGCTTGTGGCCTATGGCCGCATCCTCAAGCAGCCGATCCTCGACGTGCCCAAGCACGGGTTTTTGAACATGCACCCCAGCCTATTGCCGCGCCATCGCGGCCCCTCGCCGATCCAGACCAGCATCCTCGAGGGCGACACCGAGACGGGCATCACCATCATGCGGCTCGACGCGGGCACCGACAGCGGCGACATCTTGTTGCAAGAACGGATGGCCATTGCGCCCGACGATTCCACCGCGTCGCTTTCCGGGCGAGTCGCCAAACGCGGGGCGGTGCTCCTGGGGAAATCCGTGGGCATGCTCGAGTCGGGCGCGGTCACGTATGTGCCGCAGGACCACTCGAAGGCGACCCACACGCGCATGTACGCCAAGGAAGACGGCGCGATTCGCTGGAACAGCCCGGCGCGGGAACTTCATCTCCTCGTTCGCGCGGCGAACCCCTGGCCGGTGGCGTACTGTAATTTCCGCGGCGAGTTGATCCGCGTGCATGCGGCGCGTTCCACGGATGAAGCCCATTCCCTGACTCCCGGTACGGTACTCCGGACCGAAACGGACGCAATCCTCGTGGGCTGCGGACAGGGCGCATTGGCGCTCACGGTCCTGCAAGCACCCGGACGGAAGCCATTGACGGCGGCGGAATTCCTACGCGGCCGGACGGTCCGCGCGGGCGACCGCTTCGAGGACGCCTGATGCCGGTCGATCCCGTCCGCGACGCCGCGATAGACGTGCTCCTGAGGGTCTTCGAGCGGGGGGCCTTCCTCAATCTCTCGCTGGACAAGACGCTCCGGCGCAAGACGGACCTATCGGAACGCGGCGCGCGCTTTCTCACGCAATTGGTGTATGGCACCACGCGCCACGCGGGGCTCTGCGACTACATCGTGCAGCCGTTGCTCCACCAGCCGCTCGACGAACTACCGACTCCGATTCGCATGATCATGCGCATGGGCGCGTTCCAGGCGCTCTTTTGCCGCCAAGTCACCTTTCCCGCGATGGTCCATACCTCCGTTGATCTCGCGAAGAAACGGGGACACATTGGGACCTCGCGATTGGTCAATGCGGTGCTGAAACGCATTCCGCAGTCGATCGAACAAATCGTGTTTCCCGATCACGACACGCAACCCGTCGAGTTTCTCTCGGCACGCTATTCGATTGTCCCCTGGATCGTGACGGCTTGGATCGACGAATACGGATTCGCCGGGGCGGAGACCCTCTGCGTGGCGGCCGACACCGAGGCACCGCGGACGCTGAGGGTAAACACGCTGCGAACCGACCGCGCGACCGTGCTCCAAGTCCTCGAAAAGGCGGGCCTGTCCGCCGAGGCCGATCCCGTCGTGCCCGAGGCCATCACGCTGAACGACGGGCATCTCTCGACGCGGAGCAAAATCTTCCAGCACGGCGACATCTACATCCAGGACACCTCGTCGATGCTCCCGCCGCACCTGCTCGAGCCGCAAGCCGGGGAATCCATTCTCGATCTCTGCGCGGCGCCCGGCGGCAAGACGACGCACCTCGCGCAATTGACGGGCGATGCCGCGCAGATCGTCGCGTTGGATCTTCCGTTCCGCAAGCTCGGCCTCGTCCAGGAGAACGCCGCCCGCCTGCAACTGGACTCGATCCGCTGCGTCGCAGGCGACGGCCTTTGCGCCCCCTTCCCCGCCGGATCCTTCGATCGCGTCCTGGTCGACGCCCCCTGCACCGGCCTCGGCACGCTTCGCCGTCACCCTGAACTCAAACAGCGCGTCCGCCCCGAGGACCCCGCGCGGCTTGCCCTCGAGCAAATCGCCCTGTTGCGATCGGCCCTCGGACTCTGTAAAAATGGGGGCCTCATCGTATACTCCGTCTGCACGGTCACCCGCGAGGAAACGGAGCGCGTCATCGGGGCAATCCTGGACGATGGCGGGGTCGTTCCGGAAGACGGGCCGGAGTGGTTTAATCAGTGGAAGATCGAGACGGGACGGTATCGCATCCTCCCAAACACCGCCCAATGGGACGGGTACTTCTTGACGCGATTGCGGAAACGGTCCTAGGCGTCATCCTTTTTTGTTTTCGCTTCCTCTTCTGGAGCGTGCGCTGGACCTTCGCCGTCATCTGTTTCGTGGCCATCATGGCCGCCGCCGCGTGGTTTGTGTTCAACGAGGCCGTGAAGACCAAGGGGCATGTCACCGTGCCCAACGTGGTCGGGCTGGACGTCACCCGGGCGCAGTTTGTGCTGGCCGAGGCCGGCCTCGAAATCGGCAAGCAGACCCAGGTCAAGACCGAGCAGTATCCCGAGTACCACGTGGTGCTCCAACGGCCCGCGGCGGACAAGGTGGTGCGCGGCGGCAAGAAAATCAACATCACGATCAGTTCGGGCAAGGAGTTCCTCCCGGCACCCGACCTTGCGGGCAAGACCCTCGATGCCGCCCGCACGGAAATCGAGGGCGCGCGCCTCGCCATTGGGACCATCGCGCGCATCCCGAGCGCGGCCCCGAGGGACGTCATCCTCGCGCAGGACCCCGGGTTCAGCCGGGAACTCCTCGTCGGGGGCGAGGTCAACCTGCTCGTCAGCGATGGACGCGGCGACCTACCCATGATCATGCCGGACCTTCTCGGAAAATCTGTCGCGGACGCCCAGGCCATCCTCGTCTCGTTTGACGTCAAGGCGGTCCCCTATATGGCCGACCGGCCCGACGATCCCTATGACATTGTCCTCGATCAGGTCCCCGATGACGGCACGCTCCTCCAGGCCGGCCAGGAAGTCCGGTACTACGTGCGGACGCGAGCGGGCGCGCCGATGGCGAACGCGTGGCGAAGCGTCTCGGTCGAGTACGTCGTGCCCCCCACCTCCGCCGCGCCAGAAGTCCGGGCCGACATCGTGGATCATGGCGGGGCGCGATCCACTGTGTTCCCGCTTCCGGCGCACTTCTTGGACGGCCGTCCGCCCCGCTACGCACCGGGCACGACGATTCGGATCCCCTTCGACTTCCAGAACCAAGCCACGCTCGAGTTCTACGCCGACGGCATGCTCAATCGCTCATACTATTACGAGGGCGACAAGGACCCCGTGGTGAGCGACATTGCCGCGCCCCCGGGCAGCGATGTCATCACCCCGACCGACGAAGAACCCCTCGTGACCGTCTTCGAGCCCACGGCAACGCGCCTCGGGCCGCCCCCCGCGCCATAGGAAATTAGGGACAGTCACCTATTATTCGACATCCAAGATAAAGCCACACTTTCCTCGTACGTCCGACCGACAAGTAAATATATGACATACTAGTATTATCGAATAATAGGTGACTGTCCCTAATTTCCGGAGACTGTTGAATGCCTGAACTAAAAATCGCCCCCTCGATCCTCGCCAGCGATTTCGGACGCCTCGGCGAGGAAGTCGAGGCCGTGATCGAGGCCGGCGCGGATTGGATTCACGTCGACGTGATGGACGGCCACTTCACGCCGAACATCACCATCGGCCCGCCGGTCGCCGCCGCCGTGCGCCGCCATTGCACGGTGCCGATGGACGTACACCTGATGATCTCGGACCCCGACGCCTACGTGGACGCCTTCGCCGATGCCGGGGCCGACATCATCTCCTTTCACGTCGAGGCGGCCCGTCATCCGCACCGCCTCATCCGGAAAATCCAGGACCTCGGCTGCCGCGCGGGCATCGTGCTGAACCCGGGCACGCCCGAGGACGCGATCGAGTTTCTCGCCGACGCCGTCGACATGGTCCTCGTGATGACGGTGAATCCCGGCTTCGGCGGCCAGCAATTTATTGCGGAAATGCTCGGGAAGATTCGCAACGTGCGCGCCATGATTGGCGACCGCGACCTCGAGGTGGATGGCGGAATCGACGACCGCACCGCCGCCGAGGTCATCGCGGCGGGCGCGAATGTCCTTGTCGCGGGTTCCTACATTTATAATAGCCCCTCGTATCTCGATGCCATCGAGAGCCTGAAGATTCACGGGCGGTAGTCCCGCCGGAACGGAGCGGGTATGGACCTCGAGGAATCTCTGGCGATTCCCTCCCCATTGCCCTTGGAGGAAGAGCCGACCTCGGCAATTCCCCCGCCATTGCCTTGGGACCTCGAGCCGCCCACGGTCGTCTTAGCTCCCCTCGTTCCTCATCCCGCGAAGGATCGCCTGCTGGCGCTCGATGTTTGCCGCGGCATCGCCATTTGCGGCATCTTGGCCGTGAACATCGGGTCCTTCTCGATGATCGAGATCGCCCGGCGCATGCCCCAATACGGCGGCGGGACGGACCCGCTCAACTTCGGCATCTGGCAAGCCATCATGCTGCTGGCCGACACCAAGTTCATCGCGATGTTCAGCATCCTTTTTGGCGCGGGCATTGCCCTGCTGACCAATCCCGACCGCGAAGGCGGCTCGTTGCGCGCCCCCGCCTATTACCGCCGCATGATATTCCTCATGTTCATCGGATATCTCCACGGGCATTACCTGTGGTTCGGCGACATCCTGTTTGTATACGGAGCGTACGGTTGCCTCCTCTTTCCGTTGAGACGACTTCCGGGCCCCGTCCTACTCCTGCTCGGCATGGCGGCCGTTGGCTTCGACGCATGGATGTTCGGATGGTCTTACGGCCGGTCGTTCGATCCATGGGACGCCCACTACGAGACCCAGGCCGCGCTCGCCGGGTGGGCCGAGCAAGCCCCTTGGCGCGAAGGAATGGCGCGGCGCTTGGAGACCGAGATGGCGGTTTTCTTCGCGCCCCAGGGTGTCGGGTACATGCTCCTCGGGATCGGTCTCGCCCGAATGCGCGTCCTGACGGGACAATGCGCCATCGGGATCTACCTCGCCATGGCGTTCCTATTGCCGCTCGGGGTGGTCACCATAGGACTTCCCTCGAATTGGTGCCGCATGCTCGCGGAAACGGCGATCGACGACAAGGCCCGCGCCGGGGCCTATTGGGGCAGCCTGATGGTAACCTTCGGTTGGTTCGGCATCGGCATCCTGCTCTCCCGTTGGTTCCCAAGATTCGCCGCGACCCGCGCCCTCGCCGCCATGGGCCGCATGGCACTGACCAACTACCTCATGCAAAGCCTCATCTGCACGACAATCTTCTACGGATTCGGCTTCGGCATGTTCGGGCAAATGGATCGGGCCGGGCAGGTCAAGGTGGTGGTGGCGATTTGGATATTCCAGTTGCTCCTGTCCTCCGCATGGTTTCGATGGTTCGAGTTCGGGCCCGTCGAATGGGCGTGGCGTTTGGCCACCTACCTGCGGGTCCCCCCGCTTCGGAAAATACGGGCCCCGGATTTGCCCGTTCAGGCGGCGGTCGCCCCGGACGCTGGGTAGAGGAAGACCGTGACGCTGCCCGACGGCGCTTCGCTCGCAATGCCAATCGTACCCCCAGTGCGAATGCGTTGTGTGGCGGTCGTGCGTCCTGAATCGAACCTATCTCACCGGCCGTTTCCGTCCATCATGTCCATATGGTCCATATCGTCCATGCGATTTTCCAGTCCCGCACCCCGCGCAAAACCAACACTTGCCAACCGTGTCGGGCCGTGCTATTCTAACTGAGCGAGCGCTCAGTCAGGTTCCGGTGCCGCGAGGAGATTTCACGTTGACCCCACACCCCTCAGCCAAACAGCGCCGTGACATCCCGACGTTGGTGAAGGACTCGAACCTCGTCGAGGAGAAGCGCCGGCAGATCGTCGAAGCGGCGGTGGGATTGTTCGTGCGCAAGGGCTTTCACCAGGCGACGACGCGGGAGATCGCGCGTGAGGCGGGGTTCTCGACGGGGTTGTTGTACGAGTACGTTTCCTCGAAGGAGGACGTGTTGTACCTCGTGTGCGACTCGATCCACCGGGAGATGGAGATGCGGCTCCGGGAGGAGCTCGAGGAGGGGCGCACGCCGCTGGAGACGCTCGAGCGCGCGATCGAAAGTTACATTCGCGCCTGCGACCGGATGCAGGATTCCATCCTGTTGATCTACCGGGAGACGGCGTCGTTGAATGGAGAATCGCGGGGCGACGTGCTCGAACACGAGGAACGCATCACCGCGTTCTTCGAGCGTATCCTCGATGAGGGGGTCAAGGCGGGGACGTTCCGTCTTCACGCGAAGAAATCGGTGCGGCTCATGGCGCACACCATCGTCGTGCTCGGCCACATGTGGGCGTTCCGGCGGTGGTACCTGCGCGAGGCCTTCACCCTGGACGAATATATCCGGCACCAATCGTCGCTCATCCTGGGCGAGGTGGCGGGATAGCGAGAACTGCGGCACTTGGAATCACAACGGCGAGGATTCGATCGATGAATGCGGTAGCGGCGAAACTGGTCCAATACACCCCTAAGAACCCGATCCGGGTGATCACGGCAACGTCGTTGTTCGACGGACATGACGCGTCGATCAGCATCATGCGTCGCATTCTCCAAGCCTCGGGCGCGGAGGTGATCCATCTCGG
>CANKTP010000025.1 GCA_947486375.1 Candidatus Hydrogenedentota bacterium
AACACGGTGCCCTGCGGATCGAGGTTCCGCTTGGACAACGTGGGTAACACACGTACTCCGGGAGTTCGTAAGATCGGGCCCCGTGGACGGCACATCGTTTGGTCAACACTTAACCAACAGCAAAGGAGCAATGCAATGCGTCATCTCAAGGTAATTTCCCGTAACACACCCGCCAAGGCCCAACTTCTGGATTTTCTGGCCCAAATCAATGGCATCGTGGCCCTGTTTGGCGCGATCGATTCGGTTTTCGGGACTACCATCCTGGACAAGGCAGACTGACGACCGGGGCGGACGAACTTCGGGCAGCGTGGGAGATATCGTAGTCGAAGATATGAATATCCGAGCGTTGGGCAGAGTACGAAATTTCAACTCATCGGTATCTCCAGCTGTTCCTCTGCATAGCCATAATGGGAGTTCACCTTCGGTTTCCCCCCTGGAAGCGCGATGTGGAAATCTGCCCGGTTTCCGCCTGCCTACCTGAAGTAATCGCGCTTCCACCTCTGCCCGAGGGCGGCGCGCATCCGGCAACCGGGTGCGCGCCGCTCCAGCAACTCGACAGTCCCTCGATGCAACAGAAATCCCAGGCCTGCTCAGATATACTCTGGGCAAACTACGGCTCGGGGTATTCATGATGCCTAACCTTGCAAGACTTCTATTTTCGGTCCTTTTCGTCCTTTCCGCAACAGCGGAAGATCCAATCGAGTTTCGAATCGAAACCGCCGACGCCTCGTGGGTATTTGACGCCGGCGCCGTCACCCGGCAATTCATCGACAAATCCACCGGGATCGACTACGCGGCCCCCTCCCCCACTCGCGTCCCTTTCTCGCGCGTGCGCAAGGATGGCAATTGGTTCCCGGCAACCTCGGCCGTCTTGGAAAATGAACGGCTCACCGTGGATTTCGGGGTGGCCAGGGCGGTACTACGGATACAGATTTTCCCCGGGTATTTCACAATGGAAGTCTTGTCGTTCCAAGGCGGCGATGTGACCGAGCTCGTCTTCGTCGATCTTCCCTTGGCGTTGAAAGGGACGGTTGACGACGCCTTCGCCTGCACGATCCTGGCGCTCAATCTACAGACCGATTCCCCCGCGATACCCGGGCCGAACGCCCGCCTCGAGGCGCACGCTTTCAGCCGCTTTGGCTTCCAGGGGGCCAAGGCCGCGATCGCCGCGTGTCCCGAGCCCCGCCTGCGCGAGACGCTCAAGGCAGCCGTTGCCGCCGCGGGACCGGACATCCCGCAATCGGACATCGGCGGCCCGTGGGCCCTCGATGCCGAGATCAATCGAGGCTCCTACCTCTTCGACTTCGGCAAGCTTACCGAGGAGACCGTCGATCAATGGATCGCCACCGCGCGTTCCCTGGGCATCAACCAAATCGACTTCCACACCGGATCGTCGTTGCGCTTCGGCGACTATGCCCCCAACCCCGAACTCTTCCCGCGGGGCCGCGACAGCGTCCGCGCCGTGACGGACAAGCTGCACGAAGCCGGGATTTCCGCCGGGCTGCACACCTACGCATTCTTCATCGCCAAGGACTCGCCCATCGTCACCCCGCTGCCCGACCCGAGATTGGGCAAGGACGCCACCTTCACGCTCGCGCAGGAGTTGCCGGCGGACGCCGTCGAGGTGCCGGTGGTCGAGACGACGGAAAAAATGACCACCACCACCGGCTTCTTCGTGTGGAACAGCGTGACGCTGCAGATCGATGACGAGTTAATCGTTTACAAGCAAGTGAAGAAGGAGCCGCCCTTCGCCTTCGTCGAATGCGAACGCGGTGCCCACGGCACACGAGTGGCCACCCACGCCAAGGGCGCGGCGGTGCATCACCTGCGCGAATGCTTCGGCCTCTTCACCCCGGACGCGGACTCGACTTTGCTGGCCGAGGTGGCGGCGAATACGGCCGAGGCCTTCAACGCCTGCGGCTTCGACATGATTTACTTGGACGCCCTCGACGGCGAAGGCGTGCTCGCCGGACCCGAATGGGGATGGCACTACGGATCCAAGTTCGTATTCGAGATCGCGAAGCGGCTCGATAAACCCGCGCTCTTCGAGATGAGTACTTTCCACCATCACCTGTGGTACGTCCGTGCCCGGATGGGCGCATGGGACACCAGTCTCCGCGCCCACTCCCGCAATGTCGACGTACACCTCGCCGCGAACCAACAAGGCGCGAACATGCTCCTGCCGATGAACCTCGGATGGTGGACTGTCAAGACTTGGGAGGACGGTCCCTGGGTGACGCAAATCGATCCGACCTTCCCCGAGGACGTCGAATACCTCATGGGCAAATGTCTAGGTGCGGGCATGGGGTTCAGCCTGATGGGGGTCAACCCGGAGAATTATGAAACGACCCCGGCATACCAGCGGCTTGCCCCGATTTTCATGAAGTACGAAACGCTGCGCCACGCAAACACAGTGCCGGATCAAATCAAGGCGCGCCTACGTGTCCCGGGCCAATCCTTTGCCATGATTGACAACCCGCACGGCGCCCCCGGGTTTGCGCCCGCCGATACCCTCAGGCGTAAAGTTTCCGGGGGTGGCGACGGCTCGTCGGCTTGGACGATCCAAAACCGCTTCGCCGCGCAACCGCTTCGCCTGCGCATCGAGGCCCTGATGATGCTCGACCCCTTCGATGCGCCGACCGGTGTCCTTGCCGAAGACTTCCAATCAAGCGGCCTCCAATCCGGCGCGGCGGAGGGGGTCACAATGACCCACGCATCAGGGCCATCCCCCGCCGATGCCCCCAACGGGTCCGGCCCGTGGCTGCGCTATACCGCCACCAACCAGCGCGATGCCGCAGCCGGCGCGTGGACCAAACTCGAGCGGACCTTCGCCGAGCCGAAAGATTGGTCAGCCACAATGGGTCTTGGAGTCTGGGTGAAGGGCGACGGGGGAGGGGCGCTGCTCAACGTGCAGCTTCGCAGCCCCGAACACACGGTCTACCGTGGCTCGGGCGATCACTACGTCACGCTCGACTTCACGGGCTGGCGCTATTTCGAGCTGGTCGAACCCGACAGCGACCGGATCGACGACTACCAATGGCCATACGGCGGCGTCTACGCGACCTACCGCGAATTCGTCGACTATTCCCAAGTCAGTTCCTTGACGCTTTGGCTCAACAATCTGCCCGTCGGAAAGGAGACCTCCTGTGTCATCGGGGCCATACACGCACTCCCGCTCGCGAAAGGCAAAGTCGTCCGCCCGAGCCTGAACGTCGGCGAGAATCTCGTCACGTTTCCGGTGGAACTCGAGACCGGACAGTACCTCGAATGGGACTCGGCGGAGCGGGCCGTCGTCTACGGACCCAAGGGCGAACGCATCGCCGAGATTGAGCCCGAGGGCGCGAGGCCCCTGCTCGCGCCGGGAGAGAATTCCGTGGTGTTCGCCAGCGATGCGGCGGGGAATCTTCGCCCACGCACCCGCGTCACCCTGTTTACCCAAGGAGAGGCGATCAAGCCGGGTCCGTGAGGGCCGGGCGCGGAAACGCTTTCGATTGGGTTAAAAACAAGACCCGGTCAACCGGATGTCCGCGTTCTTCCACGCCTTCGCGAACCGTCCTTCCATCAGCGCGGCTTCGTCATTCCTGCCTTGCGCCTCCAGCGCCATTATCATGCCGAACAACGCATATCCGTTCTCGCGATTGTGGCGCAGGTCCTCCCAGTAGACCGTCTCCGCCTCGGCGGGAAGTCCCGCCTTCAGCAGGGCGGCACCCAAGTTGTGCCGGACAGGGATATTCCACGCCGGGGGTTCGCCGTATTGGAGTCCGTCCTCGAGGCGCACGCCGCGCTCGAAATGACGGATGGCTGACTCGGTGTCGCCGCCGCGAAGCGCAATCTCCCCGGCCAACACTTCCCGGGCAATGGCGACGACGTCGCGCCCGTTGTTTCTCCCGATTCCGATGCCCTTGAGTCCCGGCTCCTCGAGGATGGGCTCCATGGCCTCGGCGGAGGCGCGGGCGTCCTCCAATTTCCCCGTCGCCGCCAACGCGATGCCCCGCGCGTAGTGCCATATGGCGAGCGTGTAGAGGTTGCGCGCGGGCGGGCGTTCTTGCCCGAGCATCTCGTCCCATTTTCCAAACCGGACGTACGTGAACCACGGGATGGCCGCCAGCCGTTGGTTCGTGGGCTCGTGATGGGGGACCTTGTTCACCCCTTTCGCCGCCGTTTTCCACGCACTCGCGATCGCCGCCTCGCTTTGGCCCAGCCAGGCCTGCGCCGACCACAGGAAATGTGCGTTGTGCGGGTAATAGCTCGTGGGGTACATCCCCTGCGCCTCGCACTGGTCGATATAGTCCTCATCCGCCGCGACCGCGGCGATGTTGCTCAGCGCGGCGTTCTCGTACTGGCCCACCCGCACGTAAATGTGCGAGGGCATGTGGACGAGATGGCCCGATCCCGGCATCAACGACGCCAAGATGTCCGCGCTGGGGACAGCCCGATCCGGATCGTTCGATGCCTCGACGGCGTGAATATACAAATGATGGGCACCCGCGTGGTCCGGATGTTTTGCCATGGTCTGCTCAAGCAGGGGAATGAACGTAATCGTCGCGGGGCGCGGATCGCCATTCTTCAGCCAATAGTCCCGACCGGTGAGGTTCATCAAGGAATCGGCATAGAGCGTGGCCGCCTCGGCGTCGTCCGGATATTTCTCCGCGACTTTCGCCATTGCGTGCGCATAGGCTTCGTCAAGCGATTTGCGATCCGACTTTGGATCGGCGGAATAACGCGCCGCCAACGCCTCGATAAAGTCCCGCTCCTTCACCGGCGCCTTCCCCATGAGCGCGACCGCCTTCTGGATGGCCGCATAGGCCCTCTTATGGGCATCTTCCCCCATCTTGGAGTTGATGTTGGGACCGAGCGCCAAGGCCTCGCCCCAGTACGCCATGGCGCAATCGGGATCGCGGCGCTGCGCTTCTTGAAACCCGCGAATGGCCTCGGCGTGGTTGAATCCGTAGGTCAGCCGAAGGCCTTGATCGAAGTACGGTTGGACTGACGGATCCTTCGACGTGACCGGGAACGTGAGCGCCCCGAGGTTCTGGATGCGCGGCGCCTTACAGTCCGGATCGGGGGCGGACACGGCGGCTGTTACGCTTCCTTCGGTCCCGGTGGTTTGACAACCCAAGAATAGCGCCGGCAACAAGAGCGCAACCGCCGCATGGATGGGTGCGACTCGAAGGTACATCGTACGTTCTCCAATCTAATCAGTTACTTCATCCGGCGATTTAGTACGCCGCTCTAAAAGCAAGACCCTGTCAACCGGATGTCCGCGTTTTTCCACGCCGTTGCGAAACGCTCGTTCATCAGCGCAGCCTCGTCTTTCCGGTCCTGCGCCTCCAACGCCTGCATCAGGCCGAACAATGCATATCCGTTCTCGCGATTGCGGCGCAGGTCCTCCCAATAGACCGTCTCCGCCTCTGCGGCAAGACCCGCCTTCATCAGCGCGGCGCCCAAGTTGTGCCGGACGGGGAAATTCCACGCCGGGGGTTCGGTGTAGTTGAGTCCGTCCTCGAGGCGAACCCCGCGCTCGAAGCGGTGGATCGCCGTCTCCATGTCGCCGCTCCGAAACGCGATCTCCCCCGCGAGCACCTCGCGCGCGACTGCGGCGACATCGCGGCCGTTGCAGGTCCCGATCAGGACGTCCTTGAGGCCGGGTTCGTCGAGGATGGGGTCCAATGCATCGAGGGACGCGCGGGCGTCATCGAATTTTCCCGTTGCCGCCAACGCCACTCCCCGCGCGTAGTGCCACATCGCGAGAGTGTAGAGGTTGCGTGCGGGCGGGCTTTCCTGTTTGAGCATCTCATCCCACTGGCCGAATCGCACATACGCAAACCACGGCGTCGGCGCGAAAGGCTGGTTCGTGGGCGCGTGGTGCGGGGTCTTGGTGACGCCGACGGTGGCCGTTTTCCATGCGTTTGCGATCGCCTCCTGGCTCTGCCCGAGCCACGTCTGCGCCGACCACAGGAAATGCGTGTTGTGCGGGTAGTAGCCCTGGGGATACATCCCCTGGGCCCGGCACTGCTCGAGGTAATCCTCGTCCGCCGCGATCGCGTTGATGTTGCTGAGGGCGGCGTTCTCATACTGGCCCACGCGGATATAAATGTGCGAGGGCATATGCACGAGATGTCCCGAAGCGGGCATGAGCGACGCGAGGATGTCCGCGCTGGGGACCGCCCGGTCGGGGTCCTCCGAGGCCTCGACGGCATGGATATACAAATGGTGCGCGCCCGGGTGGTTGGGGTGCTTTGCCATGGTCTGTTCCAACAGGGGAACGAACGCGGTCGTGGCCAGGCGCGGATCGCCGTTCTTCAGCCAGTAGTTCCAAGGGCTGAGGTTCATCAACGAATCGACGTATAGAGTGGCTGCCTCGGCGTCGTCAGGATATTTTCCCGCGAGCTTCTCCATCTCTCTTGAATACGCCTCGTCCAGCGGTTTCCGATCTGCCTTCGGGTCGGCGGCATAGCGCGCCGCCATCGCATCGATGAAGTCTCCTTCCTTGGGCGAAACTTCCCCCTTGAGCGCAACCGCATTTTGTATGGCCGCATAGGCTTGCTTGTGCGCCTCATCGCCCATCGGGGCATTGAGGTTCGGCCCAAGCGCCAGCGCCTCGCCCCAGAACGCCATTGCGCAATCGGCGTCCCGACGTTGAGCCTCCTGGAACGCCCGGATAGCCTCCGCGTGATTAAACCCGTATGTCAGCCGAAGTCCCTGGTCGAAATACTGTTGAACCTGTGTGTCCTTTGAGGTGACCGGAAACGTAAGCACGCCCAAGTTCTGGAGTCGTGGCGCCTTGCTTGCCGATTCGGGACCGGCCTGCGCGGCCGGGGCGCTATCTCTCGCCGGGACCGATTGGCAGCCGCAAATCGCGGCGGACAGGGTGAGGGCGAACATTGCCTGGCGAACGGTCGTGTTTCGATGGCGCATCGTTGGGGGATTCCTTCGTTGCTGGGGGATCGTGTCCTTCCGGCCCGAGAGCGGGCCGGCGCGCAAGTATAGTCGACTTGCAGCGCGAACGAAAAAAGTGCGCGGGACAAGCGTCCCGCGCACTCGGATACACCGCTATTTCGGTTGGCCCTAGTTTTGGCCTTGCAGCTTTCGGAGGCTTTCTTGGGCTTGCAAGGTGGCCGGATCATCCGGAAATTTCTGGATGAGCTCCTTGAACAGGGCGACCGCAGACTGCGTCTCGCCCATTCGCGAGTAGGCGACCGCCTGGTTGTTCATCGCGATGGGAAGCTTCACGCTGTCCGGATACGACGTACGCAGCACGGTGAACTCCGAGATTGCCTTGTCGTACTCTTCCATCTTGAAGTAGCTGTGCGCCTTCCAATACTGGGCGTTTCCGCCGTTCTTGGTCGCGGAAAACTGCTTGAGATAGGCGTCGAAGGCTTGCACCGCGCCGGGATAGTCGCCATTCGCGTATAGCCCCTGGGCCTTCTGGTACTGTTCGTCGGGGTTGACGGCGGGTGCCGTCACGAGGGCAGGCTCCCCGGCCGGGGCGGGCAGGGTTTCGATGGAGGCCGTTTCGCCAGGCTGGGCGACCGCTTGAGGCGTACCCTGTGGCGGTTGGACCGTGATTCCACCGGGGTTTACGTCGACCGTCCGGGGCGGGGCTGTTGGCGACGGGCCCGACACCCCCGAGGGGGGCGACAGGTTGAACTGCCGGTAGAGCGTCGCCGTGAGTTCGTCCAGTCGACGTTGGAGCGTTTCCAACTTCCCCTGGTTCTCCTGGACGATGCTCATCATCTGCTTGGTCTCGCGGTCGCTGGACTCGATACGCGCCAACAACTCGGCCGTGGTCTCGTTCAGCTTGGTGACCGATGAGCCCATGTTTTTGTCGAGGTTTTGCACCAGGCGGTGGGTCGCGTAAACCGTGTTCTCAAGTTGGTTTCCGCCGCCACCGCCTGCGGAGGCGCAGCCCGACGTCATCATCGCAATCGCGAGGACGGGTATAAATCGCTTGGACATGGGACCCATTTCAGTTCCTCTTCACCGGCACCGCCGGGGGACTACATGGCCTTGTTGAATTCGCAACGGCGGTTCTTCGCCCACGCCGCCTCGTTGCTCGAGGCATCGGCCGGCATTTCCTCGCCGTACGTGATGGTCACGACACGGTCGCCGGACACCCCGAGATTCATCAGGTGGGAACGAACGGCCAGCGCGCGCTTTTCGCCGAGGGCCAGGTTGTATTCCTGGGTGCCCCGCTCGTCGCAGTGGCCCGCGATCTGGATGACGCTATTCGGAACGTTCTTAATCTTGTCCGCGTTGTCGCGCAGCGTGGCGAGCGCGTCGGTGCGCAGGTCGTAGCTGTCGTAGTCGAAATAGATGGCTTGGAGTCCGGTGGCGGGGCTGAATAGCCACGCCTCGTTCATTTCCGGCATTTCATTTCCGGAGGAGGTTTCGCTACCGCCGGAATTGTTACCGTTGGTCAAATTCGGGTCGATGGCGGTGTTCTTCTTGCCCTTACAACCCGTCATGCCCGTAAGCAGTACGGCTACGAGCGCCATCATGGCGGCAGTGCGAACAACGCCGGTATTCATGGGATTCTCCAAACGCATGGGTGACAATTCTCCGTTTCATTGTGGGAAATTTGGAGCGATCGGCTCCGCGACGCGCGAGATGGTAACAGATTCGCGATACTCCGTCAACCATTCGCACATTATATTATACCACCTTTCGCATGAAAGTTCCGGGGACTCGTCCCGCTCCGGCGCATGCTTGATTTTCGACGCCGCCGTCCACGATACTCCCCCGATGGATTGGCCGGTCGTTTCCGAATATCTTCCGAATCTCGTCGCCGCGGGTGCCGTCATGCTCATATTCGTGGACTGGCTACTTTCGGACTTGCGAAGCTGGAACGGGGAAGTCGAAATCGAGGAAAAAAGCCGCTTCGACGAGGCCCACGCGGACGAGACGAGTGTTTCCCCAATGGAAGCTCGCCCTGCGGAGGAACGAAGAAAGTCGGAAATCATCGAACTCACGCCCGTCAGCGGGGGACGGTTTCCGTTTTGGGTCATGCTGGCGTCAAGCGCGGCCATACTGGGGCTTTCCGGCTACGTGATCATGTCGGGCGAGTTCGACGCCCTGGGCCAGCGCTGGGCTTTCGGCGCGGGGGGAATCCTCGTCGGATACTGGCTGAAGCCGACCTGAGCGGGCAAATAGAAAATGGCGCGCTCGAGAGGATTTGAACCTCCGACACCTGGCTCCGGAGGCCAGTGCTCTATCCACTGAGCTACGAGCGCGTGCGTTGTCCCAGTGGGCGAAGACTAACACATGGCCCCGGTCTAAATCCATGATCCTACAAACGGCAGTTGACCGTTCTCTTCGCGCAAAACAACCTCATGGCAATCATGTTGCGACCCTTGGGTCGACACCCCGGAGTCTGTCCCTGCAACTGCCGAAATTAGATTTATGGCGGAAACGCTCCCGCGCCATCAACCGAGAAAGCGCTCGCGGTATTCGGGCTTCGGAACGGCGCAGGCCGACGCACGGCCGAAGAGCCGGTAGCGATTCGCGGCGAACACGTCGTAGGCCAAGTCCCGGAGCGCCCGCGGGACGATCAGCGCGGCCGCGAAGCAACGCCAGACTCCGCCGAGGGCCGACACCGCGCGGATGGCCGCGCTGGATTTTGTATATGCGCGGCCGTCGGCGATGAACGCCATGGTGTCCGGGGCAATGCCGGCGAGGCCGTGGCGACGGAGCAAGGCCTGGCCGGCTTCCGATCCCAATGCGGCAAACCGCAAGTGGGCGCGCGCGTCGCGCCGAAGAAGAAAATTGACCGAGTCGTTGCAAAAATTGCATGTGCCATCGAAGAGGACGACGGCGGAACCCGGCGCGCCGGGCGGGCCAGTCGGCGTAGCGTTCATCGGTCGAGTATACACCGCATTTGTCCCCCCCGCATTGGAAACGATACACTAGGGCACGAACCGTTTACCCTGCGGGCGGCATGCCCGGTGCAGGGAGGACGCGCTCGGGACCGCGGGGAACCCTTGGCATGAAAATCATCCACACGGCGGATGTTCACCTCGACATGTGTTTCGCGGGGGCCGGCATGACGGCGGCGTTCGGCAACCGGCGGCGCCAAAGCCTGCGCGACTCGTTTCGTGCGATCGCCGCGCGCGCCGGGGCGTGGCCAGCCGATGCGTTCCTGATCGCGGGCGACCTGTTCGAGGGCGACCGCGTAAGCCGGGACACGATCGCATTCTTGATCTCGGAGTTCGCGGCGATCCCGCACGTACCCGTGTTCATTGCGCCCGGTAACCACGACCCGTACACGGCCCAATCCCCCTACGCGGTCGAGGCCTGGCCCCCGAACGTGACTATTTTCGCGGAGCCCCGCTGGAGGGCGATTGCCCTGCACGACGGCCGCTTGACGGTCCACGGGTTCGGCTTCGACGGGCCGGACATTTCGTCGAACCCCTTCGGGACGCTGTGCATCGACGGGCCCGCAAAGGGCGTTCATGTGGCGGTCGCGCACGGCTCGGAGCGCGGACACCAGCCGGCGGAGAAGGAAGCGTATGCCCCCTTCGATGCGCGGGACGCGGCGCTGGAAGGGCTCCGTTACCTGGCGCTCGGACATTTCCATGCCCTCGGGGAGATTATCGGCCCCTTCGCCACCAGGATGTATTACTCGGGCTCCCCCGAGGGGCATTCGTTCCGGGAGCCGGGGATGCGGCACTACCTCGAGATCGAGATCGCGGACGCGGAATCGACCGTCCGCCCGGTGCCCTCATCGCGCATGGTGTATTCGCCGCACACCATCGCATGCGAGGAATTTTCATCGTCGCAGGATTTGATCGACACGATCCGGGCGACGTTGGCGGGGACCGAGCGCCCGCAGATTGTACGGCTCACCTTGACGGGGTCGTGTAACCCGGACATACGCGCCGAGTTCGCGGCGGTGCGCGATTCGTTGGCCGCCCGGTACGAATACCTGGAATTCTTGGACAAGACTACGCCGGTCGAGGACTTCGACGAATTGGCACGGGAGGAAACGGGCTTGGGCGCATTTGTGCTGGCGCTGAACCGCGAGCTTGGGGACACCACGGAGGATGCCCGAAAACGATTGTTGGAACGCGCAAGGGAGGTCGGCGTGGCCGCCTTCCGCTCGCGCGATCTCGAAATTCGCGGACTGGATCGAGGTTGACGGGGTGAACGTCTCGTGAAGTTTCGCACACTCTGGATCGACGGCTACGGCAAATTCGCCGGCCGCGAACTTGACCTTGTGCCGGGACTGCAAATTGTGGCCGGGCCCAACGAGCAAGGCAAGTCCACGCTTCGGCATTTCGTCACCGACATGTTGTATGGCCAGAAGCGGAGCGCGACGCAGCGTGTCTACGAGGACTCGAACGAAATCCGCGAACCTTGGGAGGGGATGGGGACCTACGGCGGCCGCCTCTTGTACGCGTTGGACTCGGGCCGCCTCATCGAGGTGCAGCGGAGTTTCGACCGGGCGAACGAATGGGTCAAGGTGTACGACCGGACCGACGCCCGGGAGATATCGGGCGAATTCGCGACGCTGCGCAACCGCGAGTCGACGTTCGCGGAGCACCACCTGCGGATGAGCAAGGAAGTCTTCCTCGGGACCGCGACGATATCCCACATCACGCTCGACGAGTTGGGCGACAAGCAGGCGTTGGTGAAGATTCGCGAAAAGTTGCTCTCGATAGCGGATTCCGGCGGCAACTACGGTTCCGCGGAGGTCGCCGTGCGCCGGCTGGCCGAGCGGATCGAGGCGATCGGACGTCCGAGCGCCCGGTCGAAGCCCTTGCCGATGGCGCGCGCGAAGCTGGCGGACTTGCAAAAGGAGGTCGAGCGCATCCACGAGGTCCGCCGCGACGTCGCGGCCATCGAGCAACAGCGCTCGGCTATCCAAGAGGCCACGTCGGACCTTCTCGCCCGGCGCGCCGCCCTCGAGCGCGAGCTCGACACACTCGAACGGATCGGCCGCGCGGACCGTTTGCGCAAGGCGGACGAATTGTCGGGCCAGATTGCCGGGTTGACGGCGAAGTGTTTCGCGCTGAGCCATGTCCGGGATTTTCCGCTCGAACAGGCCGCGGAGGCGCGCCCCCTGACGGTGGGAATTGAGGCCGCGCAAGCGCAACTCCGCCGGGCACGGAAGGAACTCGACGAGCTCCGGCAGCGGCACGGCGCGGAATGCGCCCGCCTCGGGCCGGACGGCATGGCCGAGATGGCGGAATTGGATCCCGAGTACGAAACGCGGCTGATGGACCTGGAAGCCCGCGGCACGCGGCTGGCCGAACGAATCGCCGCGCTCGAGGAAAACCGCGCCGCCGTTTCCGCGCGGCGCGAGGAAGCCGCCCGCGAACTGGCGTCGCTTCCCGACTACACCCGCGTGGCGGCGGACCCGGTGACGTGGCTGTCGCAGCTTTCGTCCTCGTTTGGCTTCGCCCTTCGGGCGCGGGACGACGAGCGGGGCAAGCTGGTCCAGCTCGAGGGGGCCATCCAAAAGCGAAGCGTCGTGATGTATCCGCGCGAGGCGCTCTTTTCTGGCGTGCCCGACTTTCCCGGCATGCTGCGCGAATACGAGGTCAACATTCGCCAGGCGCGCGAATCGATCGCCGCGCTCCAGGCCGAGGCGGACGACTTGGCGGGCCAGGTCGACGAGCTGACCCGAAGAATTCCCCCGTACTCGGTGATGGCGGTGGTCTGCGCCTTCGGCGCCGCGGTCTGCGCGGTCACGGCCGTGGAAACCCATAACCAAGGGTTCCTAATCGCAAGCGCGTTCGCCGGCGCCGGACTGCTGGCATTCTCGGGCGTGGCGCTTCACGCGAGGCGCTCGCGGGGGCGCCTGCGCATGCGGCTGGACAGCGTGCTGCCGGAACACGACCGGCTCGAGGAGGCAAGCGCGGCGCTCCGCCGCCCGATCGAGGCCCTCATGGAGGAGGGAGGCTGCGCGACCACGCGCGAACTCGATGCGCAGCACGACCGGTACCGGCAGGAGTGCGCTGAGATTGCCGTGCTGGCAGAGCAAATGGATCAACAACGGGCCCAGACGGCACAAGCCGAGGACGGCGTGCAGAAACTTCAACGTCGCATCCGCGAGACGTTTCACGCCCTGGGCGAGTTGATCGCCCGGGAGAAGGACGTGGCGCCGGCCGCGGCGCGCGCCATCGGCCGTTACCAGGAATTCCGGGACGCGAAGCGGCGGGCGAACGAGAGCAGCGAGGCGCTCGACCGGCGGCAACGCGAGATAGACAGCCTCGCCGCCGATCTCGAGGGGCTTCGCCGCGAGGAGCTCGAACACTCGCTCGAGGCGCGGCGCTTGATGCGCGCGAACCATTACCCCGAGGAGGAGAAATCCGACAGCGCGGCAAAGGCCTTGCGCGCGTACCGGATTCGAAGCGCGCAGGTGCGGCAACGCCGCGGAAACATCGCGGTGCTCGAGTCGAACATTGCCATGGCCGAACAGCAGGCGCTACGCGAGGAAGTGCGCGCCGGGGAACTGGTTTCCGCGCTGGCGCGCATCCTCGAGCGTGCGGGCGTCACGACCGTCGAGGACTTTCTTGCCCGTGCCGACGAGGCCTCGCGCTACCGCGAGTGGTGGCGGGAGCGGGGTGTCCTGGCCGACCGGCTCGACACGCTGTTGGGCGGCATGAAGGCCGAGGCCCTGCGCGCCCAAGTGGCGGGCGACGGCCCGGTCCCGGCTATCGGCGTGCGAGACGAAGCCACGGTCAAGCAGGGCCTCGACTGCGTGCGAAACGAAATCGAGGATTGCCGGCAGCGCGAGCATGCGCTTCATATCGCACTTGCGGAACGGGCCGCAGGCACGCGGACGTTGAACGAGGTCGAGGAAGAGCGGGCCGCGACAGAAAACCGCGTATGGATGCTGGAATCGGAAATCCAGGCGGCGACCTACGCGGCCTCGGTGATCGAGGAGGTCACCCGGGAGCGCCATTCGCGGATCGCGCCGCAACTCGCGGCGCTCGCGAGCGCGTACCTGGCGGAGATCACGGACGACCGGTACGGCGAGCTCCTGATCAATCGCGACATGCAGATCAGCATCCGCATCCCGCAGACCAAGTCGCTCAATCAGGATCCCGAGAACCGGCTGAGTCAGGGCACCGTCGACCAGATATACCTCGCCCTGCGCATCGCGCTCGTGCGCACGTTGAGCTCGGGCGCCGAGAGCGTCCCCATGCTCCTGGACGATCCCTTCGCCAACTATGACGATGCACGGCTCGAGCGCGCGATGAAGCTCCTGGCGCGCATCGCCGAGACCAACCAAGTCCTCTTGTTTACCTGCCGCGAGGACGTGGTGCGCGCCGCTGCGGCCGGGGACACGCCCATTATCCGCCTGTAGCGGCGCGGCTTGCCGGATTTTTGACGCCGTCGGAAATCGACTGTACCATTATCCCGTGGGTATACCGGACTACGGACGCGCTGCGGATCCCGGCGGGCCGGATCCGGGGACTTTCGAGGGGGATTTGATGAACGCCAATGACGCAACGAACGCCGCGGGCCCTCGAGCTGCCCAAGGAGGCCCCAAGGTGTTGATCCTAAAAACGACACTTGAAGGTTCCTTTCACGCGAAACTACTTCAGGAGAATCATGTTGCGACCATCTGGGCGACAACCCGGAGGGTGAGGGACAGACACCGCGTTTTGCCCAAACCGCCGGGCAAAAGGCGGAGTCAGTCCCCTGCAACTGCCGTTTTTAGGTCGATGGACGGCGAAACGGGTTCCCCTCGAATGCACTTGTCCGTCGCCGCGAGTTCGGTCCGGGCGCGATACCGAACCCTGGGCTGGATAGGCCGGTTCCTGCTTTGCGCCTCGTTCGTCGCGTCCGCAAGTGCAGAGGGATCGAGTACGGATGCGGCGGGAGAACCGCGGGCCGAGAGGGCCGGGGTCCAGCCGCCAAAGGTAATCTATGGTGCCGACGACCGCGCGGATTTTTACGAGGAGTCCGATGAGGCGCGCAAGGGGTGGGCCGCGTCGGTGTGCGCCCTTGTCGAGGAAACGAATTTGGCCCCCCAGTCCGACGGCTCGTTTGCGATTTCCACCGTTCCCTACACAATCAGCGGCTTACTGCCCTGCGAGGGCGAAGCATTCCCCGATCAGCCTCGGGCGGCCTTCTGTACCGGATTCATGGTTGGGCCGGACTTGATCGCGACGGCCGGGCATTGCGTGCAAGGCCTCGAGGATCTTGCCGCCATGCGCTTTGTGTTCGGGTTTGTGATGACGGACGCGGACTCGCCCGTCTCCACCTTCGCGGCGGATCGCGTCTATACGGGTGTCGAGCTGGTCGCGCGGGAAGAAGACTTCGCCGGGGCCGATTACGCCATCGTCCGGATCGACCGACCCATCGCCGCGCCCGGCGCTGTCGCCCTGCCGATACGCCGTACCGGCACCCTCGCGCCCGGGACGAAGATTGGCGTCATTGGACACCCTGCGGGCCTTCCGCTGAAATTCGCCTTTGGCGACGCCACGGTGGTGAGCGACAGCAGCCCGGAAGCCTATTTCCTTGCCAATCTCGACGCATTCGGCGGGAACTCGGGTTCGCCGGTATTCGACGCGGAGACCGGAATTGTCGAGGGCATATTGGTTCGCGGCGCGACGGATTTTGAAGTTCAGGACGGTAACGCCTCCAAACAGACGAGCCCGTGCTTCCGCTCGATCGTACTTCCTGTCGGGGAGGCGCACGAAGAGGCGACCAAGTCCATCGAGTTTTCGGAGATTCTGTATAACCCCGCCGGCCAACTGGCCATCGACAAGCCCGCGTATCGTTGCGAAGACACCGTGGTGTTGCACTTGCACGACATCAGCCTCGAGTTCGAGACGAGCGCGAGTGTCCTGGCGTTGACCGATGGCGGCGACGAGGAAACAATCGCGCTGGGCCCTACCGGGAGGCCCGGCGAATTTAGTGCGTCCGTGGCGGTGGGGCCCGGCGAGCCAGCGCCCGGGAACGGCCAGCTCGAGGCCGCCGAGGGGTCCGTGCTTCTATTCGTATACGTCGACGATGACAACGGCACCGGATCCACGGTCTCGACCGTGGCCAGCGCCATCGTGGACTGCACCGCGCCCGAGATATCGGACGTGAGCGTGGACACTCGGCTGTCACGCCGGGCGGTTGTCCATTTCGCGACCGACGAGGGGGCGTTTTCGACCGTCCAAGGGGGCACTACCTGCGCCGACGACACGATAGTCGAGTTGGGCGACCTTGCGGCGGACCACACGATCGCGATCGACGGGTTGGCCCAGGAGATGCGCTACCAATTTCGGATTGCGGTCCGCGACGCGGCGGGCAACGAGCGGATTGACGACAACGGGGGCGCATGCCATGAGTTCACCACCTCGGCATTCATGGACCGGTTTACCGAGAAGTTCGAATTTCCGCTGCTGCCGGACCTTGCCGGCAAGAGCATGGTCTTCGAGCCGGTGGACGGCGGGGCCGGCTACTCGGCATGCCTGGTGGACGGGGCCGAGCTCCAGAAAGGCGGCTGCGGCAGGCGGCTGGCGATCGGCGACGATGTATTTCGCGAATACGTGTTTGCCAACGGGCACCGGTTTCCCTTCTACGGGATCGAGTACGACCGGATGTACGTGGGCTCGAACGGATACATTACGTTCGGCGCGGGCGATACGAACTTTTCGCCTGATCTCGAGTCTCACTTTTCCTTGCCACGGATATCGGTCTTCTTCACTGACCTTTACGTGGGGTTGACCTTTGCGCGGGAGTTCCGGGTGAGCGAACAATCGGACCGGCTCGTTGTCACCTACGAGGGGTCTCCACTCTTTGCCAACGCCTTCCAATTTCAAGCCGAGCTCTTCTACAGCGGCGTAATCCGCTTGAAATGGCTCTCGTTTCCCGATAGCGACGGGATCGCCGGCCTCTCGGATGGCGAGGGCCGCCCGGAGGATTACGAGGCCAGCGACTTGAGCGAGTATGGCGACTGCGATATTGTGCCGTCCGCAGGCCGATGTGAGTTCGATTGCGGCTTCGCGGCGTCCCCCGGGGACGATGGGTATGGGCAAGGCGACGCATACATTGCGCTTGCGGCGGTCGCGATCATTATTTGGCGCGGAAACCGGAGTCGTCGGCCGATACGGCCGTAGCGCGAGGCCGCCGCCTCTCCTCACGGCGCTTCCATCTCGGCCCCCTCGGGTTCAATCGATTCGAGCGGGCCAGGCGGCTCCATTGGCCCGGTCACCTCGAAAAGGAATGCCCGGTCATCTAGGGTGGTGCGGCCATCCATCGCACCCCAATGCACTGCGTAGACTCCGGGCTCGAGGGGCCTATCGAGGTCGAGACGGAGTAACATTCCCCCGGGTTCGTCGATCGACCGAAGCGTGGCGCCCATCGTCCCTGCGGCGATCCATACCGGAATTTTCGACTCGGGATTCATGCCCAACATGGCGTCCGCCTGATCGAGCCTGCTGAGGCGCACATCGTGCCGGGGCGTCGCATAACACACGATAAAGGGGTTACTGGCGTCCGTGGCAAGTCGCGGCGGACGCTGGATCGCATGGACCTTCTCTCCCGGCGCAAGGACAAAGACCCCGGGAGTTTCCCGCGCCAGCTCGAGATACCGGCCAGCCTCGAAAATGTAGACTCCCGCCTTCGACGGAAGCTGCCACAGGGTGACCGGTTCGGCTTCGGCGCCGCCGGCCCCCGGGAAATCGATCGCGAGGCGCGCGGGGGCGTAACCCGACTTGGCGAACGCCAGTTCATGCTCGCCTGGAGTTCCTTGCAGCCGGTATTCGCCCAGCACGCCGGTGAGGACTTCGTTGTCCGCCCCGGCAAGCGAGACGGTGACGCCCGGAAGGGTCTCGCCCGAGGTATTGAGTACACGGCCGCTGACGTACGTTGGGTTGCAACCCGCCAGCAAGGCCGAGCAGCCCAAGGCAAGAATTCCGCGGCGGAACGAATCGATCGGCATTCGGCTAGGGCAACTGCTGCCGGGCCATGAACGTGGCGCTGATCGCCGCGCTCTCCATCGAGCCGATCCGGCTGTGGTCCTGCTCGACGACGTACCACTCCGTCCCGGCCTCGACGCCGGCCGCAAACACGCGCCGCCAGTCGATGATGCCGTTTCCCAATTCGATGACATCGCGCTCTTCGCCCGCCGCCATGTCCTTGACATGCAGCAGGGGACACCGGCCCTTGTATCGCCGGATGAGCGCCGCCGGGTCGGCATGGCCGTAGCTTGCCCAATAGCAATCGATCTGGGCGAAGAGGTGTTCGGGAAGCGCGGCGTCCATCAGGATGTCCAGCGCATACTGCCCCCCGAGGCGCACGAACTCATGCTCGTGATTGTGATACCCGAGCCGGATGCCCGCCTGGCGGAATGAGGCGCCCGCCGCGTCCAGCGCATGCCCGCAGTCCTCCCACGCCGCCATGTCCGTCATCAGCGCGGGGTCGGTCCAAGGCATGACCACGTAGCGCACGCCGAGCGCATGCGCCTGCGCAATGGCCTCCGGGGTGCGGCGCGTCACCGTCTCAAGATCCATGTGCGCGCTGATCGCGCGTAGCCCGCACTCGTCCAAGAGCGAACGAAATCCGGGCGCGTCCATGCCGTAGGTACCCGCTGTCTCGACACAATCGTAGCCTGCGGCCTTTACCTGGCGCAGACCGCCGCGAAGATCCTTCTCGAGGACATCGCGGACGCTGTACAACTGTAACGCGAAAGGAACGGGATTCATGCGGGACTCCGGCGGGATTAGTGTGGCGCGTATTCTCCGTCAACCTACCTCGCGCGTTCAAGGAAGGACCCCATTCCGGGCAGGTCTCCCTCTCCCCCACTCCCCGCATCCGCCTCGCGATGGCGAGGAGCCTGCAGGCCACACAATAAACGCTCCGCGACTGCGGGGACTGCCTCCACCCGTTGCGCGGCGGTTTGCGCAACGGGTGGAGGCAGTCCCCGTCCCGGCCCGCTGGCGCTAGTTGGATTGCCCTGGCGCGGCGAGATCCGAAGCGCCGCCTGCGGTTGCCGCTTGCCACTTCTCGCGAAGCGTATTGTAGAGCAACTCATCCCGGTCATATTCCGACGAGGCTGGCATCACCAGAAGGGTTCCATCAAGCAATGTAATGTGGATGGACGAATCGACAAAAAAATTATCGCTCCACTCGGCGTTTAGGTCCTTAATCTCGCCAAACGGAACAAGGACCTTGGGCTTTTCCCAAGTAGCGTCGTACAGCACGACCTTCCGATCGGTCAACAGGTAGAACCCGTCCTCCACGGCGAATTGGTCGCTATAAAAGAAAAGCAACTGCTCCCCCGGCTCCAAGACGCCCGTCCCCCGGACGAATTTCATGAAAGTGTCCGGCACCTGGGCCCCGGGAATTATTGCGGTATCCGGCACATCGGGCGACGCGGTACCGAGCCATAGTAAGACGCCGATCACCGCCAACATACAAATCCCGAGAAGGCCGCCGCAACCGAGCAGCGAGAATAACAGCCACCTGGATCCGGACTTCCGGGTAGTTGGCCGATCCGGCATTCCGAACATCGGCTCGTTGGGCAAAGGAGGAGGACTAAACGAGTTGGTCATGGAGATCCCCAATTTGGTGCGTGGAAATCTAACATACAAAGCGTGGCGGCGGCAACGCCGGATTCGCACGAAACGCCCAATCTTTCATGGCTTGTCCCCGGCCAAACTCTGGAATGGCCCCCCAAAAAACGGGCTACCTCGGCACCATTGAAGCCGGCCGCATGGACGGCTACCATCTGTGGCGGGTAGCCAGTGGAAATCGCCGATGGGTCCCAATAGGAACCGTCGTCCATTTCCTCATTCAACGATTGGGGTGACGCTCATGTCATTAGTTCCTCGTGCGGTGTGTCTTGGGGTGGGTGTCCTGCTGATGAGTCAGTGGCAGATCGCGAACGGGGAGTCGCCCGGTTTCACGGCGGCCCAGTCCTCCGCAGGACGTCAGGCGTATCGGCAGCACTGCGTCAAATGTCACGGCGCGAAACTCGAGGGGCTCGACCTCTCCCCCAGTCTCGCCGCCGGACGCTTCGACCAAACGTGGCGGGGCAAACCGACCGGGGTCCTGTTCTTCAACCTGCGCCGCATGCCGCCGATGCCTGTGGCCGAGCCGGGGAGCTTGGGCGATGAAACGTATGCGAACATCCTCGCCTATCTCCTGCAATCGAACGGGTTCGCCCCGGGCGAGGTGGCCTTGCCAACGGACGCGGCTACGCTCGGCAAACTGACCATCCCCCAGCTCGCGGGCGCGCAGTCGGATCCGGATGCGCCGACGCCCGGCGCGGCGGAACGTTCGGAGCGACTGAAGAATCTTCCTGGAGTCACGGGCGAAATGCTGGGCAATCCCTCGCCCAACGACTGGTTACAGTGGGGACGGACGCAGGACGGCTATAACTATAGCGCCTTGGCGCTACTCAATCGCGAGAACGTGGCGGGCTTGAAACCCGTGTGGCGCACGCCGCTGCGCGAGGGCACGAGCATGCCGGGGCCGGTGGTCCACGATGGCATCATGTTCCTCCACACCTTCCCGGATACCGTCCTCGCGCTCGATGCGACGAACGGCGCCATCCTCTGGCGGCATCGCTACGACCCGGCGACGGCGTCGAGCCAGAAAATGGGGGTCGCGCTATACGATGACAAGGTACTGGTGCCTACTTCCGATTTACATGTGCTTGCCTTGAACGCGAAGACCGGCGACGCGATCTGGGACCACACGATCGCGCTGGAAACCGGCGAGGGCTTCCGCGGGCGTTATCAATTGCGCAGCGCTCCATTTGTCGTTGGGGACAAAGTCATCCAAGGGGTCACGGCGAGCTTCGTTCCAAGGGGCGGATTCATCGTCGCATTGGACGTCAAGACCGGAGCGGAGCTTTGGCGCTTTGACACGATCGCGCGTCCGGGCGAGCCGGGCGGGGAGACATGGAACGATCTGCCGCTCGACAAACGAAGCGGCGGTTCCGTCTGGCACCAGGGCACCTACGACGCCGAATTGAACCTGCTCTACTTCGGCGTGGCACCGACGTATGACACGGGACCGCTCCTCCACTCGGTCAACAAGGAAGGCATCAGCAGCGAGACGCTCTACACGAACTGCACCATCGCGCTCGACGCCGATACGGGCAAACTCGCCTGGCACTATCAACACATGGCCAACGACCAATGGGACCTCGATTGGGTATTCGAACGCCAGATCGTCACGATGCCCATCGACGGCAAACCGCGCAAGGTGGTGTTCAACGTGGGAAAGATGGCGATCCTCGAGGCGCTCGACGCGGCGACCGGCGAGTATCTATTCTCGATCGATTCGGGCACGCAGAATGTCATCACCGCGATCGACCCGAAGACCGGCGCCAAGACCTATGACCCGGAGAAACTGCCCGACCCACAGCGGCCCTGCGTCATCTGTCCGAGCGCCTTCGGCGCCAGAAGCTGGCCACCGACGTCTTACAGTCCGAAGACGAAGCTGCTGTACCTGCCGTTGACCGAATGGTGCATGGGCATGGGGCAGGAGGGGTTCCGGTTGCTCACCTCCGGGGTCGGGCTGAGCTCGGCGCCGCACCCCGACAGCGCCGACGGAATGCTGGGCCGCATCCAGGCGGTCGACGTGGAGAATCGCAAGATGGGCTGGACCCACAACCTGGCCGCGCCCATGACCACCTCGATTGTCGCCACGGCGGGCGGCCTCCTTTTCGTCGGCGACTTGGACCCCTCGCTCAAGGCCTTCGACGATACCACCGGAGAACTATTATGGAAGGCTCCGCTAGACGATCTGCCCAGCGCGAGCCTCATCACGTACAGCGTCGACGAAAAGCAATACGTCGCTGTTGTCGTCGGCCAGACCAACAACCACGTCCGGGATTTGGCGCGGAGCTACGACGAATTCCTCGCGAGCCAGGGCAAGACCAACAACGCCCCGCCGAAGGGCGGCGCCCGGGTATGGGTCTTTGCGCTGTAGGAAATTAGGGGCAGAGCAAGCCGGTGGGGCTGCTCAGGCGGTCCCTTCCGTATCGGGACCCATCGACGCGATGATCTCGGTGACGGCGGCCCCCAATGGCGGGATTTTGGTCTGTATTACGTCCCACACAATCTCGTAGTCGACTCCGAAATATCCGTGAATGAGTCGGTCGCGCATCCCCGCCATTAATTTCCACGGCACGGCAGGGTGGGCTTTTGTGAGATTCGGTGGAATTCGCTTCGTTGCCTCGCCGATGACCTCGATACTACGCACGCACGCCCGACGCAACGTTTCGTCGCGGAGGAACTCCTCCTTGGAGACGCCCCGGCATCGGCCTGTCAGGTAGGTGGTTTCGTCGAGGACATGTTGGAGATAGTCACGGGGATAGCCGTGCATATTCCACCGTCGCCAGGATGCGCGGACGAATGCGGGGAGCAAGAGACTCGGGCGTGAGCAATTCGACCCGGCGCTTGAAGAGGTCCTCGAGGAAAAAAGACAGGTTCATGAAGTTATCGAATTTTTTTTTGCCCGAATCGAATTCGACCAGAACGTCCACGTCGCTGTCTGCGCGTTGATCCCCGCGGACAAAGGATCCGAAGAGGCCCAACCGGCGGACCCCGATGGCACGCAACTCGCTTTCGTGACCCTCGATTATCGACATTAACTCTGTCTTGGTCTGCGCAGGCATCTCAGAAGGTCCTCGTATCCGGATCATTATACCCATCGCCGCCCGCCCGGTTCGAATGATTCAAATCAGCGGGTAATTGCGGAATTTCCCCCTCACGCCGCGTGCGTGCATTTGTCGCAGCGACCGTAGAGGATGACCTCGTGGGCCTCGAGCTCGAATCCCGTGGGCGTGAAGCTGATGAAGTCGGACGGGCAGCCCTCGATGTCGTAGACCTTGCGGCAGCTGCGGCAGTAGAAGTGATGATGGTGGCGCAGCCCGGCGACCTCGTAACGCGCGGGCTCGGCGGGCAGCTCGACAGGAACCAGCCAGCCATCCTCGACGAGGGCATTGATTGCGCGATAGACCGTGGCGGTGCCGAGCGCTTTCTGTTTGCGCCGCGCCAGCCCGACGGTTTCCGCCGCGGAAAGGGGACGCCCCGCCGCCTCGAACACTTCGCGGATGGCCTGGCGTTGTTTCGTGTTGCGAATGACGGCCACGAATCGCTCCTGTTGGTCGGAACGAACTATATCGCGAAATCGCGGGCGGAGCAACGCTAAAAGTAAATGACCGTCGACAGTAGTACCCGATGCTGGATGACATCTTCCTCGTAGCCGGGGATGCCGCGGAAGAAGTCGCTGTTGACGCCCTTGCCGATGCGGGCTTGGTACGCGAAGTCGAGGTTGACGCGTTGGTGGAGGAGGAGGCCGACGCCGAAGGTGGCGCCGTAGAAGGGGTCGGGGTCGCCGTTGTCGTTGGGGCGCCGGAACCTTCCGGAGGTGTTCGAGCGGCCGGAGGCGGGTTCCTCGTCGTAGAACAGGCCCCCGCGCAGAGTCCAAAGGCGATTGAGCTCCTCGTCCGGGTTCTTCGGGATAAAGACGTACTCCGCGCCGAAGCGGACGGTGGTCGTCGGCTTGAACTTCGAGGGAGGGGCGTTGAAAAAATTGATGTCGAATGGCTGGCTCTGTTGGCCTGCGTCGACAAGGGAGATGCGGCGTCCGCGCGCGTCCGTGATCGTGAAGTCATTCCAGTCGGTCCGGGTCACATCGAGGCTCAGGGTGAGGCGGTCATTGGGCCGGTGTGCGATGCCCACGGCGAGGGTGTCGGGGAAATGAACGCGTCGCTTCTCGGACCGCGGCCGGCCGGGGTTATAGACCGAAGTAATCGCACGAGGAAACCCCGGTATGCCGATCTCTCGCCGGAGGCTGGTCAGGGTGTAATCCACGGTCCCGGTGAACGCCGTGTCATACCGAATCCCAAGGTTCCATTTTGGGCGAAAATTCCAGAGCAGGCCCAGTGTGGCGTTCTCGCCCTGGAAGTCCTCGTACTCCTCGTGTTTGGCATTGATAATCCGTTTGAAGTTGGCGCCGCGAAAGGTGTCCGAGGTAACCGTGTAGGTCTGCTCCCACCCATTGTCGCTAAACCAAGTGCTCCGCCAGAGGTTCAGCGAAAGGCCCAACGAAAGGGTTGGCGTCAACTCGAAGGCGACCGCCGGGGTAAGGGTGCTCAGTCCGCCCTTTTGCTCGAAGTCGTGGTTGTTGATTCCGAGGAATCCAACGGATCCGATGGAATTCTGGTAGTCCGCGTTGAAATTTCTCGACAAGTCGTATTTGCGCTGGTAGGTCAGCGCGAGCGTCACGTTACGATTCAGGACCGTGAGCGGCAGCGGATACACGAAGCTCAGGTAATTGATGTCCATCCCGCTCTCGCGATGGGTCGAGTCGAATTCGGAGTGAAACGAGGCATGGAAAACTTCCTCGATCGCGTTGTACTGGCCCACGAGCGAAAGCTCGGGAAGCTCGAGTTGAACCAGCCCCGCGGGGTTCCAGGAGGCGGCGGTCGCGTCGTCGGCGATGGCGACAAAGGCATCGGCCATTCCCGCCGCGCGCGCGCCCGCCCCGATGGGAGTCGGGGAGACGGGGAGCTCGAGTTCTTGGGCGTGGGCGACGGAGGCGATTGAGCATGCGAAAACGGCGGTGCAGAACCACGAAGGGACACGAAGGGACACGAATACGGACGCGGACCTTGGAATCAACCAAGGATAGCGCGGATGGCACGGATAAGGGGGAAGTAGATTTGAACCGCAAAGAACACAGCGCGACATGGCCGCAACCAAAAGCTCAACCACGGATAAAAAAGAACAAGGATTGAACCGCAAAGAACGCATAGAACGCAAAGAAAAGAACTGCCAGTCGCATGAGAATCTGCAAAGGAAAACAAGATTCTGGCGGGTAGCAGTGCAAAGATCGCAAAGAAAAGAGCCGTACTTGGCGCGTAATCCGCGAAACGTGCCTGTCGCGCTATTTGGTGATGACGAAGCCATCTGTGTCCAATCCGGTGGAAACTTCGCCATCCTTGAGGATGTACTGCACGCTCGCGGTTTCCGGTGCAATCTGTGTAATGGCTCCCGTTCCAACGATTCGCACGGGGTCCCTGGATACTTTTCCTGTTCGCTTGCTCACGGTCTCTGCGCCTGGCACGAATACGACACACTTCATCCCCGGGCGAAGCCGATGAACTTCCCCAAATTCCTCGGCCACCAACTCGTTCGATCCCCGTAGTTCCTTCACGAACCCTTGCACCCTCGGAAATGCCTGCTCAATCTTGGACACCAACTGGTCCACGAGCGAGTCCAATTGTTCCTTGGTTGTGACCGGGGCGGCCACGTCGACAACCGAATCGATGAGGCTTGTCTCGCGGTTCACGATGGTGACCGTCAAGTCCAGGACATTGTCGGCGTCACGGTGAAGCTCGCCAAGCAGGAAAAAATCCACCAGTTGGATTCGCTCGGCCAGCGCGCGGCGGTCCTCCTCTTTCCCCAAGAGATTGGTAATTTCGTTCTCCTGCAACACTAGGCCGAGCGACTTCCGATCCTGTAGATTGAACCGCTTGCGCTCCGTAAAGACACTCTCGAGGCGGCCGTTTACGTAGTTCACCTCGTCAAGAATTTTAGGCGCCCCATCCCAAACGCTTCCGGGGGCCGCCAACGCAAGTTTGTCTTCGATTCGCTCGATCTCGTTCAGCTTGCGCTGAAGTTCGATGCTTGCACTCGCCGTGCGGCCGTCGGTGGTGTCGAGTTTCGCCATGAGCGTACGCGGGCCTTCTTCCTCCCCGAGACGTACTTTCCGGGAAACCTTCTGATTGGGCCGGCCAGGGATGAGATTGTCCATGGGGGAGTCGTTGAGCAGGAGGGTCTGGGGCGCCACTGGCGATTCGATTTCCAACGTGACCACGATTTCATTCTCGTATACCACTTGGCCAGCTTCGAAATCGGTAATCGTCACCACCGGCTCCCCCTGCGCCTGCGCCACCAGCACTCGATGGATAGCGACCGGTCTACCCTCGACCGTTTCCGCCTCCCACTCCGCCGAGAGGGGCACCATCTTCAGGGCCGCGGCAAGCACAATCCCCTCGGGCCACTCGGCCACTCGGTACGTATCCACTGGCACCGCACCGGCGGTGCGATTGTTGAAGGCATCGGTGCAGGTGTAGACCACGGGCGTGCCCGGATCGGCCTTGTCGATAGCCAACTCGAACGCGACACTGCCGTCGCCGCGATCGGAATACGTGACCGCCTGGTCGTTGATCGTCAACGCAGTGACCCCGGCGGGATCGTAGGCCACGCCGGTGATGGTCCCCGGCAGCGTCACGGGGCCGTCGAAACTGATCGCCGGCCCGTCCACGTCGACGCGGACGGGCACGTCCAATGTCGTGATCTTCCCAGACAGGTCCGTCGCCACGACCGGGACGGTGTTTTCGCCCGGCCCCAATACCACCGCCTGCGAGAAGGCGACCTCGGGTTGGGCGTAGGCAATTTGTATGGGCACGCCCTTGACCGTGATCTCGCGGATGTACCAGTCGTCGCGCACCGTGCCGGCCAGGGTGACTTCGAGGTTGCCGAAAACGGCATTCGCAGAGGGATCGACTGCAATCGACGGCGCCGCGGCGTCGCTCGCGTTCGAGGCGATGATCGCCGCCCGCGCCTCGTTCAGGTAATATCCCGCGCGCGCGGTGACGGTTCCGCCCTCGACGCTGCGCAACAGATAGGTCTCGGCTTCGGGAAGCTGCCCTTGGTGGAACAACGCGATGCCGAGTTCTCGGTTCGGGAAATACTCGGGGATGAAGCGCAGCCCATAGATGCGCGCCCAGCGCTGGTCGGAGGTGCGTTGCTTGAGCGCCGTGCGGAAGTCGCGCTCGGCCTCGGCCAGGAAACCCCCATCGAGAAAAGAACGGCCCCGCTCGTAATAATTCCACCAGCGTCCGCGAAACGCCCGGTCGCCGGTGGTGCCGTATTGGACACCGTCTTTGAAGTAGGCTTGCTTGCCGGCGTCGCGCGTTGCGCAGCCCGGGATCAACGCGCCGCCCAGCGCAAGCACGAGGATCGCAGTCGAAACAGTTCGTCTCACCGGCTCAGGCCCCCGGCGTCGCGGTCGGTTGCAAATCTTCCTCGACGTACCACGGCCCTTCGCCGAGGCCGCCTTCGAACCCCTCTAGGTCGACCCGCGCGGTCCCGGTAGTGATCGCCGCCCCGGCGATCACGGCCTTCCCGGGATCGATCGCGCGCGACGCGGGCGCGGATAATACCTTGAACCTCATGCCCGCCGTGACGCCCGTGTCGAACCCGATATTGATCTCGGGACCATCCGGTCCCTGCGACAATACCCCCCGTAGCGGATAGCTCTCGGCCAATGCCGCATGGATGCGTCCCGCAATCTCGCCCAGCCACGCCCTCGGATCGATGCTCGCACTCAGCGGGGCGTCATCCAAGACCGACAGGTCCGTTGTCGCGATATCGGTCAGGCGAATGCCGAGCGACTCCTCTTTGAAGACCTCCGAGAATTTCGTGTCCACGAGGACGCGCGCCGAGTAGAGCTTCCCCAACTCGACTTTCTCGCTCTGCGCCGCCAATTCCGCGGAAAGCTGCTGTTCGGCAAGTATCTCGCGAATCGCCTCGCGGTCGACCACCGTCACCGGCCGACCGGCGACCTTTGTCAGGGCGAGCCCAAGGCGGCTCGGAAGCACCGTCGCCAGGCCCGATTCGATCGCGATCCGTCCCCCGTTCACTTCGGGCGCCGTTATCCACACGCGCAACGGCTTGCTGGTCCAAAGTTCCTCCTCCGTTGCCTTGGGCGTATTCTTCAACAACTCGCTCACGGTCTTGATCTGCGCGCTCGTCGAGGCCAGCTTCTTGTCCTCGAGCTCCGCCTTCGCCGCCTCGGCGAGGTACCGCGCGATCTCGCCCGACGGCGAGTCGCCGCCCTCCGTTGCCGCCGCGTCGAAGAAGGTCATCGCCGTCGCATATTCCTTCGCGGCGAAGTAGGCCTGCCCCAGGATCTGCCGGTACTTCGCGCGTTGCCAGGGGTACGCTAGCGATGCCTCCGTGATTGTCTTCAGCCGTTCGATCACTGCCAGGTGATCGCCCGCCACAAGGTCCGTGGCCGCCACGAGCACGTTCGCGTAGGCCGTGGCCGCTGCCCCCGATGGGGCCGCCGCCTCCTCGCCACTCGCCGAGGCCAGCGCGTACGCGACCTCCACCTTCAGGGCTGCATCCTTTTCGATATGGCCAAAACTCTCCCGCGCCTTGTCGATCTCGCCCGAGAGCAGTTGTGCATATCCCAATCCATACCAAGCCACTTCGGCCCCGCTGTTCGTATCGAGGTAGGTTTTAAAGCCCTCCGCGGCCTCGGAGTACTTCCCCGAGTCGATCCCGGCATACGCGGCGGCCAGGGCCGTGGGCGTAGTCAAGCCCCCCGGGCCCTCCCGAAGGGGGCTCCAGATAAAAAACGCCGCCGCGGCCGCCGCCATCACGACGACCGGGAGCGCATAGCGGCGACGGGCCGGTGCGGCGCGGCGCCCGACGGTCGAGACCGTCCCGCTACGGCTCATCTCGTTCAGTACCGCGCGCAAGTCCGCCGCAAAATCGGCCGCCCGGTGGTAACGCTTTTCCGGCTTGAAGGCCGTGGCCTTCTCCACAATCTCCAACACCCGCGCCGGCAGGTCCGGGCGAAACTGGCGCAACGGCGCCCCCGAGGTGCGCTGCTTCTCCGCGATCAGTTTCCCCTGCGTCATGTTCTCGATCGGGAGCCGGCAACTCAACAACTGGTAAAGCGTCAGTCCCAGCGAAAAAATGTCCGACCGCTCGTCCATCTTGTCCCCGGCCGCCTGCTCGGGCGACATGTATGCCGGCGACCCGCTCACCGTGCCCGAGGCCGCGTTCGTGCCGAGGTTGTGAAACTTCGCCAGCCCGAAATCGCACAGTTTCGCCCGGCTGTCGTTCCCTTCCTTCACGAGGATGTTGGCCGGCTTGATGTCACGGTGCAGCACGCCCTTCCGGTGCGCGAAGTCGAGCGCCTCCGCGCAATCGGCCACAATCGACAATGCACGTGCCGGCGGAAGGCCCCCGGGCGTTTTCGACAACATGCCCTCTGCGCTCTGCTCGATGTACTCGAGCACAAAGTAAAGGCTCGTCCGGAATTCGCCGGTCTCGTATATCTGGACGATCGCCGGGTGCTCCCCGAGATTCGCGATCACCTTCGCCTCCTTGATGAAGAGCGTGCGATGGGTCTCCTCCTCCGGATAATGAAGGAACTTGATCGCCGCGAAGCGGTCCAGCTTCGTGTCCCGCGCCTTGTAGACCGCCCCGAATTTCCCACTCCCGAGCTTTTCGATCAAGTGATAGTTGCCGACCATGGCCCCGGCCATCGGGTCGTTCGGGTTGCGCTCATGGAACACCGACACGTCCGGGGGATCAGACATCGCCTTCGTGTCCTTGAGAAGGTCCGGCACGATGAACGTGGGCTCGAGCCCCGCGTGCTCCGGGGCGATCGAACTGTCATCCGTCTTCGGTGTTTCTCCTGGCTCGACACTCATGAACGCGATCTCCTCCGGCCCGGCCACTGGCCCAAAAGCATGGCCGCCGCTGCGAATGACAATACCATGAGCGCGTCCCCGGTCGAAAAATCATGGCCCGGCGGGTTTCCGGTCGAGGCGGCGCCGCATTCCCCTTCGCCCTCACCTTCGGCCCCGGGATTCGTCGCCGCGGCGAGGAATTCCTCGATGCCGCCGCCGTCCGCCGTGACCGTCAAGTATTCGTCGAGGTTGCTCGCGGTGTCGCCGTCGAAGTCGCCCGTGCCTGAGTACGGCTCGTCGATCGCCTTGTTGCCCGGAAGCCCTGCGGCGCAGGCGCCGCTGCAGGTGACGGCCGAATAGTCTCCCGTGATCGCCGCAATCAGCCCGTCGATCAGACCGAACAACGTATCTTGCGCCGTTCCGCCAATCAGCGCCAGCGCCGCAATGGCCTCCCGGTAAGCGGCCAGATCGTCGAAAGTGTTCTCGGCGTCGAGCGCGGCCAGGTTGTCTCGATACGCCGCAGCCGTCGCGGCCTGCAGCCCATCCTCGACTTCGCCACACACGACAAATTTGACGAGGGCGAGCGAAAACGCCTCCGGCAACTGGGTGCCGGCAGCACCCTCGCCAGTCAGCGATTCCCCTTCGGCAACCAATAGCGCCGCACGCAAGGCCTCGACCTGCACGTAAATCGATTCGAAGTCCAGACAAGGATCACCCTCGCCTTCACCCTCGCCTTCACCCTCTCCTTCACCCTCTCCTTCACCCTCTCCTTCACCCTCGCCCTCACCTTCGCCCTCACCTTCACCCTCTCCTTCGCCCTCACCCTCGCCTTCACCCTCGCCTTCACCCTCGCCTTCACCCTCGCCTTCACCCTCGCCTTCACCCTCGCCTTCACCCTCGCCTTCACCTTCACCGACTGAAATCCCATCACCAGAAATTGGAACTATGGCGTCTTGGTCTCCGCCAAAGGCGATGTCTTCCTCATAACGGATGGCGAGCTCGGGCGTGAATCGCACCACGACGTCCTGGAATTCGCCCGCCAAGACGGCATACGTTCCCCCGGACACGATGCTGAATGGCGCCGCGACCGTGGCGACCCCGGTCAAGGTCCCCGTCCCGATATTGCTCACCCGGAAGGGCGCATCCTCGAAGGCCCCGAGCTCGACATCCCCGAAGTCGAATTCGACCGGAGCGATGGCGATCAATGGCTCGGAGTCCACCGCGATGGCGATTGACGCGCCGGTCGCGTTATACGGAACTTCGCCGCCATTGAGTTGAGTCGACGCCGCAAATCCCAGGGCCGTCTCGCCCGACGCGGCATCCTCCCTAATCCGGAAGCGGAACACCGCCAGGCTGCCCTCGCCCACGACAGTCGAATCTCCCCCGCCCGTTGCGGAGGCGGTATTCGGGGTCAACAGGCTGAACGTGAAGAAGGTCCAAACCCCGTCGCTTAGATCGCCCCTGGCGGCGTCGACGTATTCCAACTGGGCCGGGTCGAAAGTCACACGGAACCGCGCCTGCGTGAGGCCCGTCGAGTCGTCAATGTGGACCGGAATCTCAACGACGTCGCCCGGTGCCCCCGTAAAGGTCCCCGGCATGGACAAGGCGCGCACCGCCTGCTTGGCGCCTACGCTTTCCCCAACCAAGACCGACTTCCCGCCGCCCTCCGGCCCGAAATCGTAGGGCACCATCGTGTCCACGAAAAAATGCTCGATCAAGCGGATGCGCTTCTTCACGATCTCGATCGCGTCCGCCACATTGATCGAGGGGTTCGCGAGGGGTTTCCCGTCGAGCTCCGCCAGTTCCACCCCACGGGGATGGACGAACGGGTTCGCGATCTCGTTGTCGTAATACTTCACGATGGCCACCGCATCCAGCATCCCCGTCACATCGTCCGCGTTCACGTCGCCCCAGCGGAAGTCGTCGGTCTCCGGTTCGAGCTCGACGAGGAAGGCGGCGTTGTCGTCGTCCACGCCGATGTCCACGGGGGCGAAATTCAGGTAACCGTCGATGGGGGCCACCGTCACGGTTTAGGTCCCCACGTCGGCCACCGTGAGCACCACGTCGCCGGTCGAGTCCGTGGTTTCGCTTGCGCGCACCTCGGTCCCTTGCTTTAGGGTGACCGTCGCGTCGGCGATCTTGATCGATGTCCCGAGTTTCCGCACGTTGACGACCAAGGGGCCCGCGGCGTCCACGTTGCCCTGATCCACCGTGAACGAGCGGTACTGGTCCGCGGGAAGAAACGCGCCGAATGCGTCGCGCGCAATCACGCGCCAGTAATAGGTCAGCGTGTCCTCGAGTCCGCCCATCGTCGTGTAGGTCGAGGGCAGGTCGTCCCGCACGATGATGTCGCCGCTGAAGGCCTCGTTCGTCGACAGCTCGACCCGGTAGACGACGGGATCGCCGTTCGGGTCGATGCTGGCGGACCAC
>CANKTP010000026.1 GCA_947486375.1 Candidatus Hydrogenedentota bacterium
CCCGCCCCGCGCGGGTGCGACTTGCCGTCGACGAAGGGGATGCCGTCCGTCGCGATGATCACGTCGGGCTGCGAGACCAGCCATTCGATCATCTCCTCCTGCATGCCGAACACGACGACCCAGCCGCCGATCTTCCGAAATTTGTCGAAGGTCTCCTTGGTCAGGCGTTCGCCCGTCTTCACCCACATGATGTCGCTGTACTTGAGCCCCGATTCCTTCTCCCAGTCCTCGGCGTCGAACAGCGCGGACTGGAGCAGGGTCGAGCTGGCGTTGTAGGGATAGGCCTCGGCGGTGATGTCCATGCCGTGGGCCTTCGCGCCGCGGACCATTTCGAGCAACACCTTGGCCTGCGGACCGCCGGTGCTGTTGATGTGGACGACGTGGAGCGGCGCGCCCGTCGACACGGCGTTGGCCATGATTTCCTGGATGGCACCCGTGGCTTCGTCGTCGCTGAAGTCCTTGGGCGAGCGTGAGTGGACGAAGCAGGGCGCGCCGGCTTTCCCGGCAACTTGAAACATGCGGAAGACTTCGCGGTGCGAGGCCTTGGGCGTGTAGCCAATGCCGAAGCCCAGCCCCAGCGCGCCTTCGGCCAGGCCCTTCTCCAACAGCCCCGACATTTGGCCAATCTCCTCGTCCGTCGCAACGGCGTAGGCCCAGCCCCCTTGGGCGATCTTGGCGCGAAGCTCGGGGTCGGCGGTCGCCGAGTGGCCGAGGTCGATCCCTTCCTTGATCTTCACCCGCGCGCCGAGGTGCGAGGCCGTGGCGCCATAGTTGATCGGGAAGTTGCCCTTCATCTTCTCGTACCACGGGGCGACCGGGTAGACGCCGATTTCCATCTCGAGCGCCGTGGTGACGCCGTCACCCGCCTGCAAGACGGCGCTCTCGGCGTTCATCCCATGCGCATGAAGATCGATAAAGCCAGGGGCGACGACGAGCCCCGTGGCGTTGATGGTCTGTTTGCCCTTCAACGGAGATTCGGAAATGGCGGCGATTTTCCCATCGCGAATACCAACGTGCCGCACCGCGTCGAGCCCGGATTCCGGGTCCATCACGCGGCCGCCGGCGATCGCGACGTCGTATTCCTGCGCGGAAACCAACGCCAACAAGGCGGAAACGTGGGTCAGCAGGACGATCGCGGCGTTCCGCAATCGTGGGGCAGTGTCGAGCATGGGGCGTTCTCCAATCGTGGGTAAGGCGAGTCATCCTACGGCCCGGGCGCGTTCGAATCAATTCCGTGCGCTGTTTATTGAAAGTTTCGGGGCGCTTTTACTATAGTCTGCGCTTCTGTCCGCCCCTCCCGTTGGTCTCCCAGCAAGGAAAATCGAAGCCCATGAACGCTGTGTACAATTTCACCGCCGGTCCCGCCATCCTACCGAAGGACGTCTTGATCCAGGCGCAAGCCGAGCTGCTCGATTACAAGGGCACCGGCATGTCGATCATGGAGCAGAGCCACCGGGACAAGGAATACGAGGCGCTTCATCACGAGGCGGCGGCCAACATCAGGAAGTTGCTGTCGATATCGGATGACTACGCAGTGCTGTTTCTTCAAGGCGGCGCGAGCCACCAGTTCGCCATGGTGCCGATGAACCTGCTCGCACCGGGGCAAACGGCGGACTATGCCGCCTCGGGCGCGTGGGCCTCGAAGGCCATTTCCGAGGCGAAGACGATCGGCAAGGTGAACGTCGCGGCGGATTGCGGCAAAGACCGCCCGACGCGCGTCCCGGCGGTCAATGAGTTGAAGCTGACCCCCGGCGCGGCCTATTTCCATTTCACCTCGAACGAGACGATCTCCGGCGCACAATGGAAAGTATTGCCCACGAGCGAGGCGCCGATGATCGCCGACATGTCCTCGGACATCCTGTCGCGTCCGCTAAACGTGAGCGATTTCGGATTGATCTATGCGGGGGCGCAGAAGAACTTGGGACCCTCGGGCGTGACCATCGTGATCATCCGGAAAGACCTCGCGGCGCGCGCGCCGGAAAACTTGCCGTCCATCTTGAAGTATGCGACGCACCTCGAGAACGATTCGCTCTACAACACGCCCCCGTGCTTCAGCATCTACCTTGTCGCGCTGGTCACCCGTTGGGTGATGGCGAAGGGCGGCGTGGCCGCAATCGAAACGATCAACGAGGAAAAGGCCTCGCGGCTTTACAAGGCCATCGACGCGACCGAATTCTATCGCGGCGCCGCGGCGAAGGAATACCGTTCATCCATGAACGTAACCTTCAACCTGCCGTCGGAGGAACTCGAGTCCAAGTTCGCGAAGGAGGCCACGGCCGCGGGGCTCAAGGGCCTCAAGGGACACCGTTCCGTCGGGGGCATCCGGGCCTCGATTTACAACGCCTTCCCGATCGAGGGCGTCGATGCGCTGGTGGCGTTCATGAAGGACTTCGAGAAGAAGAACGGGTAGGGTCTAATTCGGGGACTCGCCATCTACCCCTTTTCGATCTTCGTGACCAAGTCCTTGCGGATGCTGTCGATGCGGCCGTAGGACTCGATGAAGTAATGGGTCACTTCCTCGGTGACGTTGTCGGCCGATTGGGTGTACCCGTTCTTGAAGTAGACCACGAAGGGGCTTTTCTCGCGCGGGAGATAGCCCGACTCGGGCCGCTTGCCCGACACGCGATAGTGCGGACTCATCTCGTTCTTCGCGTACTTCCCCGCCAAGTCCTCGACCCGCTTCACGTAGGCCTTGGTCTCCGCGAATGGCGGAATCCCGCCGTGCTTGAGGACCGCGTTCGGTCCGGCGTTGTACCCTGCCAGCGCGAGCGACAGGTCGTTGTCGAAGGTGCGAAGAAGCCGCGAGAGATATTGCGCGCCCCCGGCGATATTCTGCGCCGGGTCGAACACGTCCTCGACATTCATCTCGGCCGCCGTGCCGGGCATCAGTTGCATCAGGCCCCGGGCGCCAGCGCGCGACACGGCGTGCGGATTGAAGTTGCTCTCGGCGTGGATGACGGCATAGACGAGGGATTCCTCGAGGCCGTACTTCGCCGCGTACCGCTCGACCAGGTAGCCGATGTCGGCGTCGGTGTATTTTTCCGCCGAGGTGTAGAACTTGAAGCGGCCCGGCACGACGATCGGCTCGAAGACTTCATGGACCACCCGATATTCGGGATTATTACGATACCGTTCGTGGCGATTGGTCAACAAGGGCCGGCCCGATTCGCCGATGTAGTACGTGACGCCGCGCTGGTTCGCCGTCTCCGGTTTCCGGGGGGCGAGGATGGTGATGGTCCCCTTGGGGTCGACCGGGGCCGGGCTTTCGGGAGCGGCCTCCTGAGCAAGAAGAGGACAGGCCGTGACGGCAAGGCCAAGCGCGACCCCCGCGCATCGCCGCCCTATTTGCCAACCTAACGCCGCATGTCGCATGCGTAGACTATAACGCGACAGCGGCCCGGGCGGCAAGGACACTATTCGATAAACCCGCGGCCCCGGAGCCAGATAAGGCATTGCGCGGGCCATGCGGACATGGCCGGGTTGCCTGGCGCGAGGCCGAGTCCGTGGGCGCCTTTCTCGAAGATGTGCATCTCGACGGGGACGCCCGCGTTGAGGCAGGCCTCGTAGAATATCAGCGCGTTCTGCGCGGGGACGGACGTGTCCTCGCTCGTGTGGACGATGAAGGCCGGGGGCGTGTTCGCCGTGACATTCGTTTCGGCGGACATCTTCTTGACGAGTTCCGGATCAGGCGATTCCCCCAGAAGATTCTTCCGCGATCCCGCGTGCGTGTAGGGATCCGTCATGGTGATCACCGGATACCCCAGGATGACAAAATCAGGACGGGAACTTGCGCGCTCGACCGGATCGTCGCTCGATTCGTCGCCCTCGACGAACTGGGTCGCCGCCGTCGCCGTAAGGTGGCCCCCCGCCGAAAACCCGATCATCCCGATGCGCTTGGGATCGACATGCCATTCGCTGGCGCGTGACCGCACCGTCTGCACCGCCCGGCGAACGTCCGTCAGCGGCGTGGGGTGGGCATATCCCGGCGAGTGGCGATATTGCAGGACGAACGCGGCGATTCCCGCGCCATTGAGCCATGCGGCGATGTCGGCGCCCTCGTGCTTGAGGGCGAGATGACCATAGCCGCCGCCCGGGCAAATGACCACGGCCGCGCCGGTCGCGATCTCGGATTGCGGAAAATAGGGCGTGATCGTGGGGATGTCCGCGGCCTCCGTCCCGTGCGCGCCCGGCGCGTCACCACTCCACAGGGGGAGCGGCTGCGGCGTGTCTTGGGCGAAGGCCCCGGCCAACGAGAAGCAACACATCAGAACCAGCCATCGCATTTCCGAATCTCCCTATCGTTCCATCATCGCTTGCAACCGCGCCTTGACCGTGGGCCATTCCGTGTCGATCACGCTGTAGTAGACCGACGCGCGGCGGTATCCGTCGCGCAGGAGGTAGTGGTTCCGGAGTATACCTTCCTTGACGGCCCCGATGCGCTCGATGGCCCGCTGCGACGTTTCGTTCCGCGAGTCCGTCTTGAGTTGCACACGTATCGCGCCGAGATCCTCGAAGGCGTGCGTGAACAGCAGCAACTTCGACTCGGTATTTACCGCCGAGCGCTGGTGTTCCTTCGCGATCCATGTCCAGCCGATCTCGAGTCCCCTGTGTGGCCTGACGATGGTGAGATAGCGAGTCGACCCCACCGCACGGCCCGTCGAGCGCAGGATGGTCGCAAACGGAAGTTCGTCGCCCCGTTCCATGTCCTGCAGGGCCTCGTCGATCCACGCATGCGTGTCCGCGAGGTCTGGAAACGGATACGAATGGCGGGGAAGGTAGGGCCATATCCCGGGATCGCGGCCCGCTTCGAGCAGATCCTCGGCGTGCCGGTGCTCCAAGGGTTCGAGCCTGACGTGATGTCCCTCGAGTACGATTGGCTTCGGATCGAATGGTACTTCCATGCTAAATGACGGCCTCGATTAGGTGCGGCCCGGGCTCCTCCAGCGCCACCCGGAGCGCCCGGTAAAACTCCTCGGCGGTCCCCGGCCGGCTGGCCGGTACTCCCATCCCCTTGGACAATGCGCACCAGTCCAACGACGGGTTCGTCAAATCGGTCAATGCCATCGCCACGGGGCCCGGCTTCACAATGCCCGCGCGTTGTAACTCCACGCGCAGGATTTGGTAGTTCCGGTTCGAGAAAATGATCGTGGTCACGTTCAGCCCCTCGCGCGCCTGCGTCCACAGGGCCTGCGGCGTGTACATGCCGCCGCCGTCTCCTTGCAACGCAATCACCGGGCGATCGGGACAGGCCACCGCCGCGCCCGTCGCCGCGGGCATCCCGAAACCGATCCCGCCGCCGGTGAGATACATCATCGAGTGCGGCCGGCATCCCATCGTGAGGAAATAAGTCGGGCCGCCGGAGGTGGCCGATTCGTCCGCGATGATCGCCCCCTCGGGAAGCGCCGCGCCGATGGCCTGCCCGATGCTACGCGTATCGAGTTTCCCCTCCGGCGCCACGGGCGTCGATGCCTCCGTACGGGCACCCGCCCCGGCCGGCGCGCCGAGCGCGTCGGCAAGCGCCTCAAGCATCGCGATGGGATCGTCGTCATCGGCCACGAAGGGCAGCACCTCGCAGGTCGCGGGGACAAGCGAACTGGGCCATTGCGGATACAAAAAGAACGACACCGGCGCGGGCGCACCCGCCAGCACCAGGCGGCGAATGCCTTGCAATCGCTCCAATACAAGCTCGGGAAAATAGGGAAGACGTTCGACCGGCGGTAATCCCGCGCCACGGTCAAGCCGGCCGGGGAAACAATCCATCAAGACCTTGCACCCCGTTACAGCGGCAATACGATGCGCGGCGACCAATCCGCGTTCCCACGTCGCCTTACCCGAGAGCAGCAACGCATTCGGACCCTCGGCGCGCAACGCATCCACCGCGTGCCGGATCGCGTCTTCGTCCACCGGCTTCGGCGACCGGATGCGCGGGGCTTCGGGGCCGGCAACAGTGATGCCACGCATGGCGTCCGCCGGAAGCACCAAGGTCGCAACCCCGGGCGTGTCCGCCAACGCATGGCGAATCGCCCGGGCCGCCATCTTGTCTGCGGAGTCCGCGTTCGATACCCGTCCCACCCACTTGGATACGGGCCGCGCCATCGTATCGATGTCCGAGGTCAAGGGGGCATCGTATGGAAGATGCGCATCGGGATGATCCCCCACCAGGTTGACCACGGGCGTCCGCGCGCGGCGCGCATTGTGCAGGTTGGCCATTCCGTTGCTCAGCCCGACCCCGAGGTGGAGCAGCGTCAATGCGGGAACCCCGGTCATGCGTCCATACCCGTCGGCCATGCCCGTGCAGACCCCCTCGAACAAACCCAACACGGTCCGGATTCGCGGCGCCGAATCCAGCGCCGCGACCAAGTCCATTTCCGTCGTGCCCGGATTGGCGAAACACGCCGTCACCCCATGCGCGGCAGCCGATCGGAGTAATGCCTCCGCGCCGGTCATTTCGCAAGGTCTTTTCGAGGCAATACGTTCAATAGGATCGTAGACATCGGCGAAGACTAACAAGCGTCGCGGGCGAATTCAATGGGCCGATGCCGAGCGGCGTTCGCATCGCCTGCATCCGTCCATATCGTCCATCACGTCCATTTCGTCCATGCTACCGCCCCTCGGATTGATCCCGCCCATCGCAAGGCCCATGATGGAATCATGTGGAAAGGATCGGTCATGAACATGGACGCCCCATCAATCGCCGGCGCGCTCGCGGCCACGGTACTGCTCTTTCTCGCCATGCTGCACGTCTATTGGGCGATCAGGGGAAATACCGGCTCCTCCCCCGCGATTCCGAGCGTGGACGGAAAGCCCTTATTCGTTCCTTCCCGCGCGGCGACCGTTGCCGTGGCCGTTGCCTTGGGCATCGCCGCGCTGTTGTTGTTGGGCACGATTGGGGTCCTGGGGGCCGGAATCGTCCCTCACAATGTTTACCGCGTAGGGACCTCGGGCGTCGCCACCGTGTTTTTACTCCGCGCTATCGGGGAATTCCGGTATGTGGGCTTCTTCAAGCGCGTTCACGGCACCCCCTTCGCCTACTGGGACACGCGGGTCTACTCGCCCCTATGCATCGTCTTGGCCACGGCCTGCGCTGCGGCTGCCGTGTTTTCATAATTCGCTCGATCGCGGTTCGAGGCCTGTATTTCCGGAATTTGATAAACTGGCGTGAGTAGTCGTGTGCTTAAAACTCGCTTCGGAATACATGCATGCCTAGCGCGCCAACATCCCCCTTAATCCCCCTTCCTCCTTCGCCAAGGCTTAGGAGGGCACGTCCAAGGGGGACTTTCCTCGCCGCCTTGACGTTGACGTTCATGCTGGCCGCAAGCGCATCCTCCCAGGAACCCCTCCGCTTCAACCGCGACATCCGGCCCATTCTCTCCGACACCTGCTTCAAGTGCCACGGGCCCGACTCTGCCAAGCGGAAAGCCGAGATGCGCCTCGACGTGCGGGAAAGCGCGGTCGAAAAGGGCGCGCTGGTCCCCGGCGATCCAACGGCGAGCAAAATCATCCAGCGGATCACGAACCCGGACCCGGACGAGCGGATGCCGCCGCCAGACTCGAAGTTATCGCTGACGGACGCGCAGAAGGAAACGTTGCGACGTTGGATCGCCGAGGGCGGGGAATACGAACCGCACTGGGCATTCGTGCCGATCGCCAATCCAACAGTCCCTGACGCGGCGCCGCACCCAGTCGATGCCTTTGTCCGTGCGCGCTTGGTGCAGGAAGGCATCGAGGCCTCGCCGCAAGCCGCGAAGACCACGTTGCTCCGGCGCATCACGCTGGACTTGACCGGGCTGCCGCCCACGGTCGCGGAACTGGATGCGTTCCTTGCTGATGAAACCCCGGATGCCTTCGAGCGCGTCGTGGATCATTTGCTCGCCAGCGCAACCTACGGCGAGCGCATGGCGATGGACTGGCTCGACGTCGCCCGCTACGCGGACACCTACGGCTACCAGGCGGACGTGGCCAGCAACGTGTGGCCGTATCGCGACTGGGTGATTCGCGCCTTCAACGACAACCTCCCCTACGACCAATTCCTGCAATGGCAACTCGCGGGCGACCTGTTGCCCGAGCCGACACAGGATCAACAGCTCGCAACGGCGTTCAATCGCTTGCATCGCCAGACGAACGAGGGCGGGAGCGTGCTCGAGGAGATGCGGCAGGAGTACATCGCCGACCGCGTGCGCACGGTCGGGATTGCGTTCCTAGGGCTGAGCTTCGAGTGCGCGCGGTGCCACGACCATAAATTCGACCCGATCGCGCAGCGCGACTATTACTCGATGGCGGCCTTCTTCGGGAACATCGACGAATCGGGCATGTATCCGCATTTCACCGACGCGGTGCCGACACCGGCGTTGACCTTGTACGGCGACGGCCAGCGGGAACAACACGCCGCCTTGCGGACGTCGATCGCCGAGGCCGAGCACGCGCTCGCGCAAACCGTTCACGAGGCGACGACGCGCTACGAGGCGTGGATTGCCGACCCGAGCCATGTGGTGCCGCCCGCGGCACCCGTTGCCCATTTGCCGCTGGACGCCATCGCCGATGGCAAGACACCGGAGATCGTCGCGGGCCTGGCGACGAGCATCACCGGCGCGCCGGATGTCCCACTCATCGAGCAAACGGATCGCGGTCCTGTCATGCGTTTCTCCGGCGACAATTCGGTCGATGTGACGGGCACGCCGGTATTCTCGCGAACGCAGGCTTTCACCATCGGACTATGGATCAAGGCCGCCCATTTCGAGCCGCGCCAGGTGCTGGTGCATCAGACGCGGGCACGCGAAGACGCCGGCAGCCGGGGTTGGGCGCTCGAGCTCGAAGGCGGACGCCCCGTGTTCCGGATGGCCCACTTCTGGCCGGGCGACGCGATCGAGGTCCAGGCCGTCGAGCCCATCGCGGCGGATGCTTGGGCGCACGTCGCCGTGACCTACGACGGATCGAGCCGGGCCGCCGGGGTGCGCCTGTTCGTCCACGGCTTGCGCGTCAACACAAAGATCGTCCGCGATGGGCTGACCCGCGACATTACTTATTCCGATTCCCTCAAGGGCATCACCCTAGGCGCCCGCTTCCGCGACACCGGATTCAAGGACGGCCTGATGGACGACTTCCAACTGTTCGACCGCGCCTTGTCCGCCATCGAGATCGCCCCCTTGGGCGGCGTTGCCGATCCCGCCGTGCTCGTCGCCGACGCCGCCTTGAACGGCACGCCCGAGTCGCATCCCTTGTTCGAATATTTCTGCGCCTTGGTCGATGAGCCCGTGCGGGCCGCGCGCGAGGCCGTAATAGCGGCGCGCAAGGCGGAGAACGATTTCTTCCAGGGCGTCCGCGGAATCATGACGATGCGCGAGATGCCGGAGCCCAAGCCCGCATTCGTGCTCGCGCGCGGGGCCTACGACGCCCCCACCGATCCCGTGACACCCGACACGCCGGCCGCCGTGCTCGCCTTTGACCCGGCGTTGCCGAGAAACCGGCTGGGTCTGGCCCAATGGATGCTCGATGCGCGCAATCCCTTGACGGCGCGGGTCGCCGTAAATCGCTATTGGAAGCTGTTCTTCGGGTCGGGAATAGTCGAGACGCAGGAAGATTTCGGCAGCCAGGGCGCGCAACCGTCGCACCCGGAATTGCTCGACTGGTTGGCGACGCGGTTCCGCGAAAACAATTGGGACATGAAGGCCCTCGCGAAACTCATCGTCACGAGCGAGACCTACAAACAAGACTCCGCCGTTCGGCCCGACCTCGCCCAACGAGACCCCTACAACCGCCTGCTCGCACGCGGCCCCCGGGCGCGCCTCAGCGCCGAACAAACGCGCGACCTCGCGCTCGCCGCCAGCGGGTTGCTTGTCGCGAAACTCGGGGGCCCGAGCGTGAAGCCCTACCAGCCCGCGGGCCTGTGGGAGGATTCGGGTTGGGCCACCTATCAGCAGGATCACGGCGAGGCCCTGTATCGCCGCAGCATGTACATGTTCTGGAAGCGCACCGTCCCGCCGCCCACGATGCTGACCTTCGATGCCGTCAGCCGCGAGGTGTGCGTGGCGCGGCGCGAGACGACCCAGACCCCGTTGCAGTCGCTGACGTTGCTCAACGAGATTGGGATGGTCGAGACGGCGCGGGTGTTCGCGGCGAGACTGCTTCAGTTGGATGCAACCGACGACGCCCGGATAATCCACGCTTTCCGTTCGTTCACGGGCCGCGCACCGGACCCGGCGGAGGCGCAAATTCTCTCCGACGCGCTGAAGGAACAACAAGTCCACTTCGCGAAGATCCCCGAGGACGCGGCGAAATACGTGGCCACCGGCGAGTCGCCCAAACCGGAAGGCCTCGATCCCGCCGCCCATGCCGCATTGACCGCCGTCGTGCAAGCCATCATGAACCTCGACGAAGCCCAGGTGAAATCATGAACCCCGAATGTCCGCAATGCACGGGCCCCGCGCCGCTCGACGATCTTTCGCGTCGCGCCTTCCTCTCCCGCTTCGGGATGGGCCTCGGGAGCGTGGCGCTGGCGTCGATGCTGAATCCCGCGCGCGCCTTCGCGGGAACGCCACCGATGGACCACGGCGTCCTCGGCGCCCCGCAATTCGCCCCGAAGGCCAAGCGCGTCATCTATCTCTTCATGAGCGGCGGGCCGTCGCAGATGGAAACTTTCGACTACAAGCCGGTGCTCAACCAGCGCAACGGCGAGCCGCTGCCCGATTCCGTGCGCCAAGGCCAACGCCTCACGGGGATGTCGGCGAACCAAAGCATCCTGCCGCTCGCGGGATCGAAGTTCGGGTTCGCCCAGCACGGACAGGCTGGCGCATGGATCAGCGAGTTGCTCCCGCACACCGCCAAGATCGCGGATGACCTCTGCATCGTCCGCTCGCTCTTCACCGAGGCAATCAACCACGACCCGGCAATCACCTTCCTCCAGACGGGCTCGCAACAAAGCGGCCGCCCGAGCATCGGCGCATGGCTCAGCTACGGCCTCGGCAGCGGCAACGCCAACCTGCCCTCCTTCGTCGTGTTGATCACGAAGGGCAAGGGCGACCAACCGATCTACTCGCGGCTATGGGGCAATGCCTTCCTCCCCGCGCGGCACCAAGGGGTGCAGTTCCGCGCAGGCAAGGACCCCGTGCTCTTCCTCGGCAATCCCGAGGGCGTCGACGCCGGGTCCCGGCGCATGCTCCTCGATCGGTTGCGCGCCTTGCACGAGCACCAGCGGGACGCGACGGGCGACACGGCGCTCGACGCGCGCATCGAACAATACGAGATGGCCTACCGCATGCAGACCAGCGTGCCCGAGGTCAACGACCTTTCCGGCGAGCCCGACCGCGTCTACGAGGAATACGGCCCCGACTCGCGCAAGCCCGGGACCTTCGCGGCGAACTGTCTGCTCGCGCGCCGCCTCGCCGAACGCGGCGTGAAGTTCATTCAACTCTATCACCGCGGCTGGGACCAGCACGGCGACCTGCCCGCCCAGATCGGCATCCAATGCCGCGAGACCGACCAGCCCGCCGCGGCGCTCGTGACCGACCTCAAGCGCCGCGGCCTGCTCGACGACACCCTCGTCATCTGGGGCGGCGAATTCGGCCGCACCAGTTACAGCCAGGGCCCCCTCACCGCCGACAACTACGGCCGCGACCATCACCCCCGCTGCTTCAGCATGTGGATGGCCGGCGGCGGCGCTCGCCCCGGCCACGTCCACGGCGAGACCGACGACTTCAGCTACAACATCGCCAAGGACTCCGTCCACGTCCACGACTTCCACGCCACCATGCTCGCGATGCTCGGCATCGACCACGAACAATTGACCTACAAGTTCCAAGGCCGCCGCTTCCGCCTGACCGACGTACACGGGAAGGTCGTGCGGGCGTTGATGGCATAGGGGGCGCGTTCCTCGAAAGGCGCAATTCGCGTAGCCGTCGCGAAATCCTCATGGAAGTCCGTTTGCTCACCGCCAATGGGTTCGGAACGGTTTGTTATAATGGCGATCCCGGTATGTTCAAATTGAAGCGGTTCGAAGAGACCATCGAGGACGCGATTCGCGAATGAGAACACAGCTTTCCGGATGCAGGAAGATCGAGGCGCGCGTCGCCGGCATTGTCGCGCTCGCCGTCTTCCTTCAGGGGATTGCGAGCGGCCAGGAGCCATTGCGCTTCAACCGGGACATCCGCCCCATCCTCTCCGACACCTGCTTTAAGTGCCACGGGCCCGACTCCGGCAAGCGGCAGGCCGGCCTGCGGCTCGATGCGCGCGAAAACGCCGTTGAAAAGGCCGCATTGGTCCCGGGCGATCCCGGCGCCAGCAAGATTATCCAGCGGATCACGAACCCCGACCCTGACGAACAGATGCCCCCGCCGGATTCGAATCTGTCCTTGACTAGCGCTCAAAAGGAGACGTTGCGGCGTTGGATTGCCGGGGGCGGGGCGTATGAACCCCATTGGGCCTTCATGCCGGTGACGAGTCCGCCGGTCCCGGACGCGGCCCCCCACCCGGTCGATGCATTTATCCGGGCGCGATTATCCGATGAGGGCTTTGCGCCCTCGCCCCCCGCGGGAAAAACCACGCTGTTGCGCCGTGTCACGTTCGACCTTACCGGTCTGCCCCCCACGGTGGCGGAACTCGACGCGTTCCTCGCGGATGGGGCACCGGATGCATACGAACGGGTCGTGGACCGGCTAATCGCAAGACCCGCCTACGGCGAACGCATGACGATGGACTGGCTGGACGTGGCCCGATATGCCGACACGTTTGGCTATGCCCTGGATGTCCCGAGTAACGTGTGGCCGTATCGCGACTGGGTCATCCGCGCATTCGACGAAAACCTGCCCTACAGCGAGTTCATTCGGTGGCAACTGGCGGGCGACCTATTGCCGGGGGCGACGCAGGATCAAATCCTGGCGACAGCCTTCAACCGTCTGCATCGCCAGACAAGCGAGGCCGGCAGCATCCTCGAGGAAATGCGGCAGGAGTATCTGGCCGATCGGGTGCGGACGGCCTCGATTGCATTCCTGGGATTGAGCTACGAGTGCGCGCGGTGCCACGACCACAAGTTCGACCCCATCACTCAGCGGGACTACTACTCGATGGCGGCCTTCTTCGGCAACATCGACGAGACCGGCCAGTTTTCGCGGGGGACACTCGCGGTGCCAACTCCTGCCCTGACCCTCTATGCCGGGGGCGAGGGCGAACAACACGCCGCCTTGCGGGACTGGATCGCGGAAGCCGAACGTGGGCTGGACCTGGCGAAGCAACAGGCAATCGTCCGGTACAAGTCTTGGGTTTCCGGCCCCTCTCTCGCCATTGTCCCGGCCAAGCCCCTGGCGCGTCTGCCGCTCGACTCCATCACGGATGGCCATACGCAGGAGATCGTCAGTGGCACGCCGGCGGGCTTGACCGGTGCCCCGGACTTTCCCTCGTTGGAATCGAGCGACCGCGGGACCGCGATGCGCTTCTCGGGCGACAACTCGGTCAATCTCCCGATCGGGCCAATATTCTCGCGCATTCGCCCGTTCTCGCTCGGGATATGGCTCAAGGCGGGGCGATTCGAGCCGCGTCAGGTAGTGGCGCTCTATTCGCGCGGCCGCGTGGATGCGGGCAGCCGCGGATGGGCGCTCGAACTCGAGCAGGGCCGCCCCGTTTTCCGGCTGGCCCATTTCTGGCCGGGCAACGCGATCGAGGTGCACTCCCTCGATTCGCTCGCCCTGGATGCCTGGACCCATGTAGCGGTCACCTACGACGGTTCCAGCCGCGCCGCGGGCGTGCGGATCTATGTCAACGGAAAGCCCGTCGATTTGCGGACCGTCCGGGACGGCTTAACGAGGGAGATTCTTTACGAAAACAACCCGTTGAAAGAGGTCACGCTCGGGGCGCGTTTCCGGGATGCGGGCTTCAAAGACGGCCTGATGAGCGACTTCCATTTGTTCGATCGGACACTTTCCGCCATTGAGGCCGCCATCCTCGCCGGGACATGCAATCCGGAAAAGTTCCTCGAAGGCGGTGCGTCCGTTTCCCAGCCGGATGCCTTGTTCGACTACTTTTGCGCCACGATCGACGGGCCCGTTCGCGCGGCGCGCGAAGCCGTCTTGGAGGCCCGCAGGGCGGAGAGCGAGTTCGTCGAGAGCATTCCCCAGATAATGGTCATGGACGAACTGCCCGAGCCCAATCCCACGTTTGTACTCGCCCGAGGCGCCTTCGATGCCCCCACTGACCAGGTCACGCCGGCCATGCCGCCGGCGATTTACCCATACGATTCCTCGCTCCCCAAGAATCGCCTGGGCTTGGCCCAATGGATGCTGGATGCCCGCAATCCCTTGACCCCGCGTGTCGCGGTCAACCGGTACTGGAAACTGTTTTTCGGCACGGGCTTGGTCGAGACGCAGGAAGATTTCGGGAGCCAGGGGACGCCGCCCTCGCACCCCGAATTGCTCGACTGGCTGGCGTCATGGTTCCGCGAAAATGACTGGGACGTGAAGGCCCTCGTGAGGCTCATGGTCACGAGCGAGACGTACAAGCAGGACTCGTCGCTTCGCCCGGATATCGAGCAGAGAGACCCCTTTAATCGCCTGCTCTCGCGGGGCCCCAGGGCGCGCCTCGGCGCGGAGGAAACCCGTGACCTCGCCTTGGCCGCAAGCGGACTCCTGGTCCCCGCCATCGGCGGACCGAGCGTCAAGCCCTACCAGCCTGAGGGACTATGGGAAGACTCGAGCCGGGCCACCTATGAGCAAGATCACGGCGATGCGTTGTACCGCCGCAGCATGTATCTATTTTGGAAGCGCACCGTTCCGCCGCCCGCGATGCTGACCTTCGACGCCACCGACCGCGAAGTGTGCGTGGCGCGGCGCGAAACCACGCAGACCCCCTTGCAATCCTTGACCCTCCTGAACGAGACCGGCATGGTCGAGGCGGCGCGCGTGCTCGCGGGGCGCCTATTTCGCTTGGAATCCAGCGACGCCAAGCGCATCGTCCGTGCATACCGATCCTTCACCGGCCGCGCGCCAGATGCCGCCGAGGCGCGAATCTTGGCCCGCGCACTCGATGAGCAAAGGGCCCACTTCGCAAAAAATCCGGAAGGCGCGGCGAAGTACGCGGCCACGGGCGAATCGCCCCCGCACGAGGGACTGGACCCGGTGGCGCACGCCGCGTTGACCGCTATCGTGCAGGCTATCATGAATCTCGACGAGTCCCAGGTGAAATCATGAATCCCGCGTGTCCCCAATGCGCGGGCCCCGCCCCGCTCGACGATCTCTCGCGTCGCGCCTTCCTCGCCCGCTTCGGGATGGGCCTTGGCAGCGTCGCCCTCGGCGATTTGCTAAATCCCGCGCGCGCGTTCGCCGCGGCGCCCCCGATGGACTGCGGTGTCTTGGGTTCCCCTCAACTCGCCCCGAAGGCGAAACGAGTCATCTACTTGTTCATGAGCGGCGGGCCGTCGCAAATGGAAACCTTCGACTACAAGCCGGTGCTCAATCAACGCGAAGGCGAGGCGCTTCCCGATTCGGTCCGCCAGGGGCAGGCGCTTGGGGCGACCGCGAACCAAAATATCCTGGCGCTCAAGGGGTCGGACTTCGCGTTCGCGCAACACGGCCAAAGCGGCGCATGGGTCAGCGAGCTACTGCCCCACACCGCGAAGATCGCCGACGAACTTTGCATCATGCGGTCGCTTTACACCGACTCGATGAACCACGATCCCGCGTTGACGCAAATGCAAACCGGATCCCAGTTGAGCGGGCGCCCGAGCATCGGCGCATGGCTCAGTTACGGTCTCGGAAGCGACAACGCAAACTTGCCGTCATTCGTGGTGCTCATTACCAAGGGCATGAGGGACCAGCCCATCTTCGCGCGGCTCTGGGGAAACGCCTTCCTCCCGGCGCGGCACCAAGGGGTCCAATTTCGCGCCGGGAGGGACCCGGTGCTCTACCTCGGCAACCCCGAGGGAGTGGACCCCGAGGGCCGGCGCTTGCTCCTCGACCGCATGCGCGAGTTGCACGAACACCAAAGGGAAAACACGGGGGACGCCTCGCTCGACGCGCGCGTCGAACAATACGAAATGGCCTATCGCATGCAGACCAGCGTCCCCGACGTCGCCGACTTGTCCGGGGAGCCCGATTACATATTCGACGAGTACGGGCCCGACTCGCGCACTCCGGGGACCTTCGCGGCGAACTGTTTGCTCGCCCGGCGCCTGGCCGAACGCGGCGTGAAGTTCATCCAGCTCTATCATCGCGGCTGGGACCAACACATCGATCTTCCCGAGCTCATCAAGATTCAGTGCAAGGAGACCGACCAGCCGGCCGCGGCACTGGTGATGGACCTCAAGCGCAGGGGAATGCTGGAGGACACCCTCATCGTCTGGGGCGGGGAATTTGGCCGCACCAGTTTCGCCCAGAAACCGATTACGGCGGACAACGACCGCAACTCAAACACCGTGGGAAACTACGGCCGCGACCATCACCCCCGCTGCTTCAGCATGTGGATGGCCGGCGGCGGCGCGAAGCCCGGCCACATCCACGGCGAGACCGACGACTTCAGCTACAACATCGCCAGGGACCCGGTCCACGTCCACGACTTCCACGCCACGATGCTCGCGATGCTCGGTATCGACCACGAACAACTGACCTACAAATTCCAAGGGCGAAGGTTCCGCCTGACGGACGTACACGGGAAAGTCGTGCGGGCGTTGATGGCGTAGGGGGGACTCACGCAACTGCGCGAGGGCATAAAGGCGCAAGGTGCGGGGGTTATTTCCCGTTTCCCTTCGGCGGCTTCGTGACTAACTTGTAACCGCCTTGGGACTCCGAAGCCCGCAAACGTTCCGCCAGCACATGCAAATCGTAGCCGGATTCCCTGGCCATTTCATCGCGGATCGCGCGGATTTCGTCGATGATGGGATCAGTCCATTTCCGGGTCTTCATGCATCAACTCCTCTGGCGTGCATATCGTGGGCGCGCCGTAACCGTGTGTTGCGTTGATCACCGGAAGTTTTCGAATCACGGAACCCCGGGCTATGTGGTGACAATTCCACGTCAACAGGTACTCCATGCCGGACACGGACGCGATCGCGAGATGAAGCGCGTCTGCCGACGCCGTTTTCGGCAGTAATAATTCGCGAATGTACGCTTGGGCGAGCGCCTCCGCCTCCCGGCTAAGCGATAGCTTGGGGAAACCGGCTATCGCATTCAATCTCTTTCCAGCAGCATCGGCATCGCCGCGCGCAATTTCGTCGTACACAACCACGGATACATGGACATCATACCGCGAAAGGCGATTCTCCCACCAATCCCGCGTGATTTCCTGATGGGCGAGGACGATCGAGTCGGTCGATGGGCGGGCCGCCAAGTAGCTGGGGATGGTCGTTTCAAGGTACAGCGTTGGTTTTACCGTGGCCACAGTAGGCACCTATTTTTTCGGGATCGTGCGGGATTTCGGGTTTCGATGGCTCAATTCCAATACTCTATACGAAGGACTCTATGTTTGCGAGAGTGTGGCTTCACTATCCTCGCGTCGGCGTTGATGGCATCGCGGGCACTCGCCACAGCCGGCATGTCCATTTGATCGCCGTCCACGCACCGTCTACCATCGCGGGATGACGGTACCCATCACGCCGGAACTGCTTCGCCCCTTGCTGCCGCAAAGGCCCGCCGATGCGCACAAGGGCACGTTTGGCCATGTGCTTGTCATCGCCGGATCGCGGGGATTTCTCGGGGCGGCGCGGCTGTGTTGTGAGGCGGCGGGACGTTCCGGCGCGGGCTTGGTCACTCTGGCCCTTCCGGAGACCCTCTGCGACGCCGTCGCCCCGCTCTTGCTCGAATCGATGTGCGTGACGCTCCCGGCGACCTCCACCGCCACCCTCGACGAATCCGGCCTGCACGCCGCGCTCGGGTTTGCCCAGACGCGCGATGCCGTCGTCCTTGGCCCGGGCCTCTCCCAGCACGCCTCGACCCAGCGATTCGTCCGGGGTTTCGTCGAGGGGTGTCCGGTACCGCTCGTCATCGATGCGGACGGACTCAATGCGTTACGAAATCGGACGGAAGCCTTGCCGCGACGGACGGCCCCGACGATCCTGACGCCGCATCCCGGCGAGATGGCGCGGCTGCTCAATACCACGACGGCCAAAGTCCAGCAAGATCGTGCCGGGACGGCTGCTGAACTGGCCAAGGCCCGCCGCTGTGTCGTCGTGCTCAAGGGACAACACACGGTCGTCGCGTCGCCGGAAGGAGCCATTTACGGGAACCCCACAGGCAACCCGGGCATGGCCACCGGCGGGACGGGCGATGTACTCGCAGGCCTAGTTGGCGGACTTCTCGCTCAACGAATCCCGGCGCTTGACGCGGCGCTCATCGCCGTCTATGTCCACGGCTTTGCGGGCGATCTCGCCGCGCGGGAAATGACGGGACGCGCCATGCTTGCACGCGACGTCATCCGCCATTTCCCCGGCGCGTGGCGCGCCCTCGATCAGGACTGAGCGGAGCCCCGCGCCGTGCCGGAATCCCTCGGAGATATCGGCGAGTTCGGGTTCATCGGGCGTATCAAGTCCCTGCTCACCGAAGGCCCGGACGTCCTCGCGCGTATCGGCGACGATTGCGCCGCCGTTCGCGTGGGAGCCGAGGTGATTCTTGTCTCCTGCGACCTCTCGATCGAGAACGTCCATTTCCGGACCACGGTAGACCCGGAGTGGATTGGGTATAAGGCCGCTGCGAGCGCGTGGAGCGACATTTTCGCGATGGCTGGCCTGGCGTCCTGCGCGGTGGTCTCCATCGCGGCGCCCCCGGCCACGCCGGTCGAATTCCTCCGCGAAGTATATCGTGGCCTCGACAACGCCACCAAGGCCAGCGGCGGAGTCATCGTCGGCGGGGACACGTCCCGGATCGACGGCCCCATCGTCATTGACGTCACGGTGATTGGCCGCGCCATCGACGGGCGGTTCTGCACGCGCCGGGGGGCGAATCCCGGTGACCGTTTGCTGGTCATCGGCGAACTCGGGACGGCGGCGCTGGGGCTGCATGTGCTCGAGCATAACCTCGACCATCCCGAGTTTGCCCATGCCCACTATCATCCCAAGTCGCGCGTCGGGCCGGGCGCCCATCTTTGGAAATACAAGATGATTCGCGCATTGATAGACGTGAGCGATGGTCTCGTGCAGGATGCCGGGCATCTCGCCAACGCCGCCGGGTTGGGAGTGGATATCGAATCATGGGTCCTGCCGATCAATCCTAAAGTCGCATCCACGGCTTACGACCTTGGATTGGATCCCGTGGATCTGGCCTTATATGGTGGCGAAGACTATGCCCTGGCCGTTGCGGTAGACAAGACGAGCGCGATTCGCCTCCGGCGCGAGCTGCAAATGCAATTGGATGTCCCGGCGGCCATCGTCGGCGCCTTCACGGCGGATTTCAAGGGCGTTCGCGTGGACGGCGCTCCACCGAAACGCTCCGGCCACGACCACTTCGGCAAACAGGACGCATGACCGTGGCGTCGCCCTGGCCCCTGCTGCTGAAGAACCTCTTCCTCCCGGTCTTCTGCCGCGAATGCGGGCGCCGTCTTCTCACCGAGGAAAACGGGCACTTTTGTCCGACCTGCTGGGAGCTCTGTCCGCGGATCGTGCGCCCCTTTTGTAGCGTCTGCGGGCGGCCTCACCAAGAGCGGGCCGGCTTCGGCGAGACCCGCAACTTTCCCTGCGAGAAGTGCCGATCCCTCCCCGCGCCACCGTACCGGCGTATCTATGCCGCCGCGCATTTCGGCGGTGCAATTGCCGAGGCCATCAAGCTGGTCAAGTTCCACGACAAACACCGTCTCGCCACATCGCTCGCGGTCGAAATGGCCGAGTTCGCGCAACGCGAGATCGACTGCGCGGCGTACCACGCGCTTGTCCCGGTGCCGCTGCACAAAGTGCGCCTGCGCGAACGCGGGTTCAACCAGGCGCGGCTGCTCGCGGAGGCCCTCCTTCCGGTTTTTTCGAATGCGCGGCTCGACGAGTCCCTCCAGCGAATCCGCCCGACCCGTGTCCAGAGTCGATTGAAAGACGCGAAGGAACGCGCGTCGAATGTCGCCGGGGCCTTCGCCGTCAATCGGGATGTGGCCTACGACGGCCAGACGCTGCTCCTTATCGACGATGTCGTCACCACGGGCGGCACCGTGGCCGAATGCGCGATTGCCCTTCGCCGCGCGGGCGCTATACACGTCGATGTGCTCGCGGTGGCAATTCCGGTGGAAACTGACCCGCTGGCCTGAGATCGGGTATAGTGAGGGTAGATGTCGGGCGAGGAGCATCCCATGGCTATCAAGGAATGTTTTGGCCAACTGGCCAACATGACGGTTTATTACAACCACAGCACCAAAAAGCATTTCCTCCGGGTTGATGACGAAAAGCTAAAGGAATGCGATCGGTGCCCCCTGTTCACCAAGTGCATGTTCCTTAAGTATAACGACATGATCCGCGAACTCATCCGAATGGTCGACGATGCCGGCGTGACCGACTCGCGGCCCCGCATCGGCTGAACGTCCAAGGGGGCATCGTATGGGGTACATCCTGGCCTTCGACGGCGGCGGGTCCCGCACGCGTGCGGGGCTATACGACAAGGACGGGGGCTTTCTCGCTGAGATCGAATGCGGGCCCTCGAACCCCGTCGAAGTCGGCCTGCACGAATCGGTGCGCACGATCGTCGAGGCCGCGAACGCCCTTTTGCATGACAAGCCCGGATTGGTGGGCACCGTGTGCGCGGGTATCGCCGGCGCCACGGCGGGCGCATTCGCGGAACCCATCGCGCGGCTCCTGGTTCGCGAGCTCAACGCAGACACAGCCATCGTGGGAAACGACTTGGCGCCGCTCGCCGCCGCCAATCTCGGGAATGGTGCCGGCGTCCTCGTTATCGCGGGCACGGGTTCGAGCGTTATCGCGCAAGACGCCGGCGGCAATCGGCTCGTCATTGGGGGGCGCGGCACCGTCATCGGCGACGACGGCAGCGCCTACCAGATCGCCGTCCAGGGACTTCGCGAGGCGGCAATGTCCTTCGACACCGATGGCCGGGTATCGCCGCTAGGGCAAGCGCTGATCCGCGGCGCGGGCGTCCAGGCCTTCGACGAGATCGCGCGGTGGTCCTTGACCGCGTCGAAGCGCGATCTCGCCCAACTGGCGCGATACGTCACCCGATCCGCGCAAGAGGGAGACGCCGCCGGAATGCACGTAGTCGAGGACCAGGCGAAGCGCCTTGCGTCCCTGACTGCATCGGCTGTGCGCCGCTTCGAACTGAAGCCCGCCGATACCGTCTTCGTTCACGGCGGGCTCTTCGAGGAGTGCCGCTTGTTCTCCGATGCCTTTACCCGTACCCTGCGCGAGTTGGTTCCGGGCGCGTCGCCGCGGCCTCCCATGATTCGCGGACATCGCGCGGCGATGTTGCTGGCGCGGGCGCGGGCCGTTCCCTTTGGCGCCGTCACCGTCACCCGGGCGACCGCTGGCGACGGTATCCCCACGGAGGACCATCTTCGCCACTCTCCCCCGCTGGACGACCTCACGGCCATCGAGATCGCGCGGGCAATGTCGCGCGAGGAAGCTGCGGCGGCGAATGCAGTGGCGCTTGCGGCACCCCAGGTTGCGTTGATTATCGAGGCGGCCGGCAAGTCGCTCCGTTCGGGCGGCCGAATCGTCTACGTGGGCGCGGGCACCAGCGGCCGGCTCGGCGTGCTCGACGCATCCGAGTGTCCCCCCACCTTTGGCACGGATCCAGGATGCGTCGTCGCCCTCATTGCCGGTGGCGAACGCGCCATCCGCAATGGGGTCGAACACGCCGAGGACGACGTCAAACAGGCCATAAAGGACCTCGCATCGCTGGATCCGCCCCTCGCCCCCGCGGATATTGTCATCGGCATCACCGCTTCCGGCACCACGCCCTATGTGCGCACCGCCCTCGCCGAGGCACACCGCGCGGGGGCGACGCCCGCGTTGGTCTGTTGCAATCCGGCCTGCCGCGACGTCGTTCCGCTGACCGTCGCGCTGGACACGGGCCCAGAGATTCTCTCGGGCTCGACCCGTCTCAAGGCGGGGACCGCGACCAAAAGCGTGCTCAACCAAATCAGCACCGGCGCGATGAGCTTGTCCGGGAGGATTTACAAGGGACGAATGGTCGGCATGAAACCGGTCAATGCAAAATTGCGGCAACGCGCCATCGGCATCGTCGAGGAACTGGCCGGCGTTCCCGCCGACCGGGCGGCGTCATTGCTGTCCGAGGCCGGGGACAGCATTTCCGCGGCGATTCTCATGGCGCGGCGGGATTTGTCCGCGGGTCAAGCGGGGGAACGGCTACGCGCACATGGGGGGGCATTGCGCGAGGCCCTTTGAGGCGAGGGGCGCACCTTCGCATCCGGGCGCCTCGGCGAGGCCCCGCCGGCAGGGTCCTCCGGGCGAAGACGCCGCGGATCGAGGATCCGGCTCCGGAGGCCGGGGGGTAACGACACGCATTTTCTCGGAACGACCGTGGGCCGGCGATGCTCGATGCATCGCCGGCCCACGAATGAACATGCTATCTAGCCTATTCCTCGGCCGAGGCGACCTCGAGGTCCTTTGCGAAGTCTTCGAAGATGTCCGCCTTGATGACGACCTGCGTGTCCTGATAGTACGGCGAACCCGTTCCCGCCGGAATCAGATGGCCGATGATCACGTTTTCCTTCAAGCCGCGCAGATAGTCGCGCTTCCCGGCCAGCGCTGCCTCCGTGAGAACGCGCGTCGTTTGCTGGAAGGACGCCGCCGCGATAAAACTCTCCGTGCTCAGCGCGGCCTTCGTGATGCCTTGGAGAATGGGCTCGGCCTCGGCCGGGCGCCCGCCCTTGGCAAGCGTCTGCTCGTTCGCTTCCTGGAACCGGATTTTGTCGACTTCCTGGTGCGCGAGGAAGCTCGTGTCGCCCGGATCGTCCTTGATTCGGACCTTGCGCAGCATTTGCCGCACAATGACCTCGATGTGCTTGTCGTTGGTGCGCACGCCTTGCAGGCGGTACACCTGCTGCACCTCGTCGAGGAGATACTTGCGCAATGCGTCCTCGCCCTGGACCGCCAGGATGTCTTGCGGGATGACGGGGCCGTCGGTCAATTGTTGTCCCGCACTCACACGGTCGCCTGATTGCACGTTGAGGTGCTTGCCGGGAGGAATCGTGTAGTCGCGCGTCTTGCCGACCGGCGGCAATACCTTGACCTTGCGCATCCCCTTCGAGGCGCCGCCAAGCTCGACGATACCGTCGATATGGCTGATGACCGCCGGGTCTTTCGGCTGGCGTGCCTCGAACAACTCGGCCACGCGCGGCAGACCGCCCGTGATGTCCTTCGTCTTGCTGAACTTGCGCGGGGTCTTGGCGAGCAGGTCGCCGGCCTTTACCTTGAAACCGTTCTTCACCATCACGTGGGTCTGCGAGGGGATCGTCGCGTAGGCGAGGACTTCGTTGTCCTTGCCCAGCACCGTGATTTGCGGGTGCAGGTCGTGTTTGTGCTCCGTGACCACGGTCTCCTCGAGCCCCGTGTCGGGGTTCTTGTCGACCCGCATCGTCACGCCCTCGACCATGCCGTCGAGATGAACGGTACCCGAGGCCTCCGCCATGATGGACACGTTGTACGGGTCCCACACGAAAAGCACCTGGCCCTTGCGGAGCTTCTGTCCCGGTTCCGCGTGGAGCACGCAACCCGCGGGCGCGGGGAATCGCTGGACCTCGACGTCGTCGTTGTTCAACACGCGCACCTCGCCGCCGCGATTGACCACGACGGTCTGGCCGTCGCGGTTGATGGCGGTCCGGACGTTGTTGTACTCGATGCGGCCCGAGTCGGGCATCTTGATTTCGTTCGCCTCGACCTGCCGGCTCGCGGCGCCGCCGATATGGAAGGTCTGCATGGTGAGCTGCGTGCCAGGTTCGCCGATGGACTGCGCGGCGATAATCCCGACCGCTTCGCCCCGCTCGACGAGCTTGCCGGTGGCCAGGTTGCGCCCGTAACACTTCGCGCATACGCCGCGCTTCGCCTGGCACGTCAGCACGGAGCGGATACGCACCGTCGGCAGGCCCTTCTCGACGATCGACTTGGCGCGTTCCTCGGTGATCTCCTCCCCGGCCGCCACGATCGGCTCGTCCATTCCCGGGACGGAGACGTCATCGAGCGCGTAACGCCCGACGATGCGTTCCTCGAGGGGCGCGATGACGTCGGAGCCGTCCATCAACGCTTCCATGTAGATGCCGTTAAGGGTGCTGCAATCGAACTCCTCGATGATGACGTCCTGCGCCACGTCGACAAGCCGGCGGGTGAGGTACCCCGCGTCGGCGGTCTTCAAGGCGGTGTCGGCGAGACCCTTGCGGGCGCCGTGCGACGAAATGAAATATTCGACGACCGTCAGGCCCTCGCGGAAATTCGACGTGATCGGCGACTCGATGATGTCGCCGGAGGGTTTCGCCATCAACCCGCGCATGGCCGCGAGTTGGCGGATCTGGTTCTTGGATCCGCGGGCGCCCGAGGTGTACATCAGGTGGATGCCCGTGAACCCGTCCTCGTTCCTCGATATGCCCTCGAGCATGATCGACGCGAGCTTCTCCGAGGCGGTCGTCCATTGGTCGATGATCTTGTTGTACCGCTCGCCCTCGGTGATGAGGCCGTTCTGGTACATCTCGTCGATGCGCTCGACTTCCCCCTGGGCCACCGCGATGAGTTCCTTTTTCGCGGGCGGGATCAGCATGTCGCACACCGCGATCGACAGGCCCGACAGGGTCGCGTACTTAAACCCGACTTTCTTGAGGTCGTCCAATAGTTCGATGGTCTTGGCGTGCCCATGCTCGTTGAAGCATTTCGCGATCACGTCGCCCATGGTGGTCTGGGACAACTCGCGGTTCACGTCCTCGACCGTGATTTCCGGGGGAAGCGACTCCGCGAGGACGACACGCCCCACGGTCGTGTCGATAATCTTGCCCTGGCTCCACAGCTTGATGGACGCATGGATGGCGGCCTGGCCCATCTCGTACGCGAGCAGGACCGAATGCTCGTCCGGGTATACCTTGCCCGGCTTGAGCAGGACCCCCTCGGGTCCGTTCCACGCGCGTTTCCATTCGCCCTTGACGCCGGCGCGGGCCTTGGTCATGTAGGCAATGCCCAGCACAATGTCCTGGCTGGGGGTGACGATCGGGCGCCCATTGCTCGGCGAGAAAATATTCGACGAGGAAAGCATCAACAAGCGCGCCTCGAGTTGCGCGGCATGCATCAGGGGCACATGGACGGCCATCTGGTCGCCGTCGAAGTCCGCGTTGAAGGCCTTGCACACGAGCGGATGCACGCGGATGGCCTTCCCCTCGATCAGGACCGGCTCGAAGGCCTGGATGCCCAGGCGGTGCAGGGTCGGGGCGCGGTTGAGAAGCACGGGGTGGTCCTTGATGACCTCCTCGAGGATGTCCCACACCTCCTCGCGGCCCTGGGCAATCGCACGCTTGGCCGCCTTGATCGTGGTCGCGATGCCGCGTTCCTTGATCTCGTGGATGATGAAGGGCTCGAAAAGCTCGAGCGCCATCTTCTTGGGCAAGCCGCACTGGTGAAGCTTTAACTCGGGGCCGACGACAATCACGGAGCGGCCCGAGTAGTCCACGCGTTTCCCGAGAAGATTCTGGCGGAAACGGCCCTGCTTGCCCTTGAGCATGTCGCTCAGGGACTTGAGGGGCCGATTGCCCGCGCCGAGCACGGTGCGCCCGTGGCGCCCGTTGTCGAAGAGGGCGTCCACGGCCTCCTGCAACATGCGCTTTTCGTTGCGCAGGATGACCTCGGGCGCACGTAATTCGATGAGGCGCTTGAGGCGATTATTCCGGTTAATCACGCGGCGATAGAGATCGTTCAGGTCGCTCGTCGCGTAGCGGCCGCCCTCAAGGGGGACAAGCGGGCGAAGATCCGGCGGGATCACCGGGACCACGTCGAGCACCATCCAGCTCGGGTTGTTGCCCGAGCGGCGCAGCGCCTCGACCACCTTCAGCCGCTTGATCGCCTTCGTGCGGCCCTGGATGGACGTGGTGTGCGCAAACTGGTGGTGAAGTTCCTCGCTGAGGCGCTCGATGTCGATTTCCTCGAGCAGCATCTTGATCGCCTCGGCGCCCATCTTGGCCACGAAACGGTCGCGGAACTCCGACTTGGCGTCCTGGTACTCGTCCTCCGTCAGCGTCTGCAGCTTCTCGAGCGAGGTGTCCCCCGGGTCGATGACGATGTAGTTCTCGAAGTAGATGATGCGCTCGAGCGTGCGAATCGAGAGATCGAGCAAGTTCCCAATGCAGCTCGGCGTGGTCTTGAAGAACCAGATGTGCGTCACCGGGACGCCGAGCTTGATGCTTCCGATGCGCTCGCGACGGACCTTGCTCTCGGTTATCTCGACGCCGCAACGGTCGCAGGTGATCCCGCGGTGCTTCACCTTCTTGTACTTCCCACAGCCGCATTCCCAGTCCTTCACGGGACCGAAAATGCGCTCGCAGAACAGGCCGTCCTTCTCGGGCTTGAACGTGCGGTAGTTGATCGTCTCGGGCTTCTTGACTTCGCCCTTGGACCAGCGGAGCAATTCCTCCGGGGAGGCGAGCTTGATTTGGAGGGCGTCGAATCGTTCACCCGTCGTCGGCATATACTTGGACACGATGATTACTCCTCCACTACTTCTTCTTCGTCTTCGGCGTCCAGCACGCCTTCGACTTTGACCAGTTTGACCACGTCGAGACACAAGCTTTGCATCTCGCGCATGAGCACGTTGAACGATTCGGGAGTTCCCGGCTCGACCTCGCGCTCGCCTTTCACAATCGATTCATAGGCCTTGGTCCGCCCTTGGATATCGTCGGACTTGATGGTGAGAAGTTCCTGGAGCGTGTAGGCGGCGCCGTAGGCCTTCAAGGCCCACACTTCCATTTCGCCGAACCGTTGGCCGCCGAACTGCGCCTTGCCGCCCAGGGGCTGCTGCGTCACGAGCGAGTAAGGCCCGATGGCGCGCGCATGGATTTTGTCGTCGACCAAGTGGTTCAGCTTGAGCATGTAAATCTGGCCCACGCACACTTCCTGGTCCATCGGGCGGCCCGAGCGGCCGTCGCGCAACTGTATCTTCCCCGTCTCGGGCAGGCCGGCCTTGCGCATGTACTCGGTGATGAGGGCCTCGGAGGCGCCGTTGAACACCGGCGAGGCCACCTTCATGCCCAGCGCCTTCGCGGCCCAACCCAGGTGCGTCTCGAGGAGCTGCCCCACGTTCATGCGCGAAGGCACGCCCAGCGGATTCAAGATGATTTGGATCGGCGTGCCGTCCGGAAGATACGGCATGTCCTCCACGGGGACCACCTTCGCCACCACGCCCTTGTTGCCGTGACGGCCGGCCATCTTGTCGCCGACGGACATCCGCCGCTTCGTCGCGACGAACACCTTGACCAGCTTGATGACGCCCGGCGGCAGATCGTCGCCCTTGCGCAGGTTGTCGATCTTGCTGTCGCGATAGGCGATGAGTTTCGCCTCTTCCATGGCCGCCATGTTGACCAAGCGGGAGAATTTCTGCTGGAGCTTCTTGTCCTCGATGACCAACCGCGAGAGCACGCCGTAATCGGCCTTGTCGAGGTGGGCCACCTTGATGCGCTTGCCCTTCTCGAGGACCAGTTCGCCGGTCTTGTGATCGACGACATCCTCGAGAACGGGCAGGCCGAGCATTTCGTCCTTGAGCAAGTTCACGAACGTCGCGCGCACCTCGATGATACGGTCGGTGTACAGTTTTTTAATCTTGTTGACCTCGGTGGTCACACTCGACTTCGCGGACTCGCCGACCTTGTCGCGGCGGCTGCTGACGCGCACGTCGACGACCACGCCGTCCGTCCCGGGCGAGGCGGTCAACGAGGCGTCGCGGACGTCCTCGGCCTTCTCGCCGAAGATTGCGCGCAGGAGTTTTTCCTCGGGGGCCAACTCGGTCTCGCCCTTGGGCGTGACCTTGCCGACGAGGATGTCGCCCGGCTTCACCTTCGAGCCGATGCGGGCGATGCCCGTCTCGTCGAGATGGCGCAATGATTCCTCGCTGACATTCGGGATGTCGCGGGTGATTTCCTCGGGGCCGAGCTTCGTGTCGCGCGCCTCGATGTCATAGACTTGGACGTGGATTGACGTGAAGGAGTCTTCCTTCACCAATTCCTCGCTCAGGATAATCGCGTCCTCGAAGTTGTAGCCTTCCCACGGGAGGAACGCGACCAGCACGTTCTGGCCGAGGGCCAATTCGCCCTTGTCCGTCGCGGGACCGTCGGCAATGATGTCGCCCGCCTCGACCCGGTCGCCCTTGCGGACAATGGGACGCTGGTTAATACATGTATTCTGGTTCGAGCGGACGTACTTCTTCAGGGTGTATTCGTCTTCCTCGGAGCGGAAGGGATTGCCCGACTTGTCGTCCTTCTTGGAGACCTTAATCCGGATCGTCTCGCTGTCCGAATATTCGACGACACCGCCACGCTCCGCGCGAACGACCGTGCCGGCATTCTTCGCCACCACATGCTCGAGGCCGGTGCCCACGAGGGGTGCGTCCGTCCGCAGGAGGGGGACCGCCTGGCGCTGCATGTTCGAGCCCATCAATGCCCGGTTGGCGTCGTCGTGCTCGAGGAAGGGGATCAATGCGGCGGCCACGCTCACCAACTGCTTGGGCGAGATGTCCATGTAATCCACTTGCGCGGGGTCGACCTTCGGGAAGTCGCCGCGATGGCGCGACAACACGGTGGGGGTGACAAAGCGTTTCCGCGTGTCGATTGCGGCGTTCGCCTGGGCGATGGTGTAATTGTCCTCGTCATACGCCGACAAACGCTCGATCAAGTCGGATACCCGTCCGTTCTCGACCTTCAGATACGGGGTCTCGAGGAACCCGTATTGGTTGATGCGGGCATAGGTCGCCAGCGACGCCATCAACCCGATGTTCGGGCCTTCCGGCGTCTCGATGGGGCAGATACGCCCGTAATGGGTCGGATGTACGTCGCGGACCTCGAAGCCGGCGCGTTCGCGGCTCAGGCCGCCGGGTCCCAGCGCGCTCAGGCGCCGCTTGTGGGTCAGCTCGGCCAACGGGTTGATCTGGTCCATGAAATGGGACAACTGGCTGCGGCCGAAGAAGTCCTTGATCACTGCGCTGACTGGCTTGGGATTGACCAGGCTCTGCGGCGTCAACTGCTCCTCGTCCTGGAAATTCATGCGTTCGCGGACGGTGCGCTCCATGCGGACCAAGCCGATGCGCACCTGGTTCGCAAGCAACTCGCCCACCGCGCGGACGCGGCGGTTGCCGAGATGGTCGATGTCGTCCAGCACGCCCTCGCCGCTACGGAGACGCACGAGATATTGGAGGGTCGCGACCACGTCCACCTGCGTCAGGGTCTTGTCTTCCTGCGAGATTTTCAGGCCCAGCTTGCGGTTAATCTTGTATCGCCCGACCGGCGCGAAATCGTAGCGGCTCGGGTCGGAGAACATGCGCTCGAAAAACGTGCGCGTCGTGGTGTCGGTCGCGGGATCGCCCGGACGGATGCGCGCATAGACTTCGCGGAGCGCATCCTCCTTGGTCATGGTGCGGTCTTGGGCCAGCGTGTGGACGATCGTGGAGTCCCACGCCGCGCTTTCCTCGGTGATGACCTCGATCGTCTTGACGTGCGAGTTCATCAATTTTCCGAGCGACGCCTCGTTAATTTCGTCGCAGGCCTCCGCGATGATTTCCCCGGTCTCCGCGTCGATGGCGTCGGATGCGATGACGCGTCCGATGAGCAGCGCCGGCTCGAACGACTTTCCGCCCGCCTTGACCTTCGTGCGGCCCAGCGCGACGGACTCCGTCTTATGGAACAGCTTGATGATGTCTTCGTTCTCGGTGAAGCCGAAACATTTGAGAAACGTCGTGGCGAGTAGGCGCGATCGGCGGTCGATCGTGAGCCACAGCGTGTCATTGATGTCGTAATCGAATTCGAGCCACGCGCCGCGATAGGGAATGACGCGAGCGGACAGCAACATCTTGCCATTCTGGTGCTGCTTCGTCTCGAAGGACACGCCCGGGGATTTGTGGAGCTGGCTCACAATGACGCGCTCGGCGCCGTTGATGATAAACGTGCCCGTCGGCGTCATGATGGGGAGCTCGCCCAGGAACACTTCCTGTTCGACCATCAACTTCTCGCGGTTTTCGCCGCCAATTTCCTCGTACCGCGCAAGCCGCAGCAAGGCCTTCAACGAGGCCGAGTAGGTGACCCCGCGAAGCTGGCATTCCTGAACGGTGTATTTCGGCGGCGTGAACGAGTAATGGACAAAGTCCAACTCCGTCATGCCGTCGGGCGACTTGATGGGGAAAACATCCCGAAAAACCTCTTGCAGCCCGGTTTCGCGGCGCTCGTCCGGCGGCATTTCCCATTGGAGAAAATCGCCGTACGATCTTGTCTGAATCTCGATTAAATCCGGCAGTTCGATCGGATCCGGGATGTTCCCGAGCGAGGGTCGATTAATGGGGCCCTTATAGGCGACAGCCATGCAGACTTCCCTTATGGGTTGAGACAGGACATGCGTTGCGGATCAGCGACACGGGACGGGCGTTGGGACAATGTCAAGCCTTGGCGAGACCATATTTCAGGTGGTAGGCACACTTCCCCCTTCACGGAGCAATTGGTAAGGCTACCATAATTTGTCGTTCGTGTCAAACAAAACTCGCAAGAAATTTCTTGGAGGAAGGCGGCATGCCTGCGGCGGGGACTTGTCGTTATGCTTGTTACTGTTTCATATCATACAATAAATCGTCGATTCAAGTAAGAACAGCCCGGATTTGGATATGTTGCCAATAGGAATCGTCAGCGAGTATCGAAGTCTTCGCTGTCGTCCGA
>CANKTP010000027.1 GCA_947486375.1 Candidatus Hydrogenedentota bacterium
CGCGGTCCACTTCGGCGGCCTGCTCGTCGATGGTGAGGTTCTTGTGAATGACCCCGATGCCGCCTTCTTGCGCGATGGCAATCGCGAGACGCGCCTCGGTCACGGTGTCCATGCCCGCGCTGACAATCGGGACGTTCAACGGCACGCGGCGACTGAACAGGGACTGGACGTTGACCTCGCGCGGCAATACGTCCGACTTGGCGGGCTTGATCAGGACGTCGTCGAAGGATAGTCCTTCGCGGAAGCGATCGGCGGAAGTCATGGTTCCTCGCGCATTCGGCGGTTATCCCGGCCCAATAGCCGGACACCGGACGCATTAGGCGCTCCGGGAACGAGAGTATATAGAAGCGCGCGGGGAGTGTCCAAATTCGGGGAAATGGGCGGGATTCTGGATGGGACGGATGGGATGTATGGGACAAATGGGAAATATCGGGTGAAGGAGTTGGGAGTGGATTGGAAACCGAATACGAGACCGGCGGCGGAGATGGCGTGCCCGGAAAAATTCGGGGGAAGGTCGCCGGTCGCGGGATGTTATAGTCTCGACGGATCGTCGGGGTTTCAACCGCGCGGAGACACAAAGCCCAATGTCGGCAGGCAAACCTTTCTATGGCTGGTTTCTCGTTGCGATTACCTGCGTGTGTTATGGGTTGGGGCTTGCGCCGGGATATTTCAGCTGGGGGCTTTTCTCGAAGGAGATCATCGCGGACCTCGGTATCGACCGTGGCGAGCTCGGCGGCGTCTTCGGGCTGTTCACGTTCATGTACAGCTCGATGGGCTTGGCGGCGGGAATTCTCCAGCAATATTTCCGGATTCGCTGGGTGATGACGGTCGGGTTCTTGATTTCTTCCGGCGGGTTCCTGTTGTTGAGCCGTGCGGATTCCGCCTTGGATTGTTACCTTGCCTTCGGCATACTCGCCGGCGGAGGGATCGGCTTGGCCACGATCATTCCCTGCCAAACCCTCGCGCAGAATTGGTTCTTCAAGTGGCGGGCGGTGACCATGGCCCTGATCCTCGCGGCAGGGGGCGTTTCGCAGTCCCTCGTGCCGCAGATGGACAAGTACATCCTCGCGCACGCGGACTGGCGCGTGGGCTGGCTTGTCATCGCGGGGCTTTCGGCGTTCTGCGCGGTGCTTGCGTCGATCCTGATCCGCGACACGCCCGAGCAACTCGGTCAGTTCCGCGACGGGGCGGCCGAGGATCCCATCAAGGCGATGTCGGGAGCGGCTGGGGCCTCGGTAGTGTCCGAATGGGGGCCGTGGCAGGCGATCCGGACGCGGCAGTTCATCCTTGTGGTCTTCTGCGGATTCGCGTATGCGGTCCCCTGGGGCGTCATCGCCGCGCACGGGCGGCTCCATCTCGATTCTCTGGGCCACACGGCGACGGTGGTGGCGGCCCTGATGAGCGCGCTGGGCATCTTCAGCATCGGAGGACGGCTGTCGGGCGCGGCGGGGGATTTCGTAAGGCCGAAAACGGTGTTGGCGGCATCGTTATTGATCGAGACGCTGGGCGTCGCGGGGCTCCTCGTTGCGCGCGCGGATCTCTTCGCGTACGGCTGCATCGGCCTCATTGGCCTCGGGTTCGGCGCGGCGTACGTGAGCATCCCGGTTGTCTTCACCGACTTTTTCGGGCGTCGCGCCTTTGGGGCCACCTCGGGCCTGCGCATGTTCCTCACGGGAATTCTCAACGGCCTGGGGCCTTGGATTGCCGGGGAGATCCATGACCAGACGGGCAGCTACACTTTGGCTTTCTACGGGCTCGCCGTGCTGGGCCTGACGGGGTTTATCGCCGCGCTGGTTTGCACGCATCCGGGGGCCCCGCCAGCGGAGACGTGATGCTGGGGGGGGCGATGTCTACGCTTGGCCCAAGGGACGGATAGGGCGGAAGGGACGGAAATCCATGCGCCGTCGAGTGTTTTGTTATAGTTGAGCTGACGGTCGCCGCGAGTTTCCGGAGAAGGCCGCGGGAGGGTGCCGAATGAAATCCTACACATTTCCGATCGAGATAGGGCCCGATGAAGATCGCTGGTTCGCTCGCGTACCGGAGCTCGAGGGCTGCGGCGCCGCGACGTGGGGCCATACGAGAGAGGACGCGCTCCGCAACATCCAGGAAGTGGCGCAGATGGTCATCGAATCGCTCATCGAGGACGGCAAGCCGTTGCCCGCTTGCGTGCAAGAATCTGCGGAACCCGTGATCTCCATCAATGTATGACGATTGACTATTCGCGGCTTCGCTCGGTGACGGCCCGGCAGATCATTGCCGCGCTCGAGTCCGATGGATTCTCCCTCGACCGCCAACGCGGCTCACATCGGCGATACACTCACCCGGACGGTCGCGGAGTTACCGTTTCTTTCCACCATCCGTCGGACACCTTCAGGCCCAAGACGCTGCAGAGCATCGTCGAGAGCCAGGCACGATGGATTGACGAGGACCTACAACGACTCAAGCTGCTTCGATGAGGCCTGCCGAGGTTTAGCCCGCAAGTAATGGAGCGATTGGGGAAGCGGTTCCAGTGCTTGAGCCGCCGCGGTTCCACGCGGGAGTTTGTTGAAGCGGACACAAGCGGCGGGGACGCCGCTTCCACTTTTGGGCCGCCCGTGGTGACGTGATCAGCCGGCGCGTTTCTCGAGGACTTCCTTGAGCGTGCGGAGTCCCTCGACCATCGTGGGGACACCGCCGTAGGTGGCCATCTGGAAGATGACCTCGGCGACCTCCTCACGGGTGGCGCCGACGTTCATGGCGGCGCCGATGTGGATGGCGAGCTCGCGGGGCTTGTCGAGGACGGTCAGCGCGGCGACGGCGCAGAGTTCGCGTTGCTTCTGGCTGATGACTTCGCGCGAGTACAACCGACCGGTGTAGAACATCGAGATATGTTTCGCCAGCTCGGGGTCGAATTCCTTCCAAAGGGCGTACGCGCCCGGGCCCGATTCTTCCCCCGGTTTCGGCTCCCCGAAGAGCATCTTCGAGGTGCGCTTTGTAATGTCCTTGAGATCGTCCAATCCGTCTGTCATGCACTTTCCTTTCGTTATGGGGCGGCAATCGCGCCGATGGTCTCCAACAGGCGCATGTGGAACTCGACGGCATTTTGCAGGCCGGCCTCGCTGAGCTTGTCGATGGTGTCGTGATCGGTGTGGTAGTAGGGGGGTGCCTGTATTAGACAGAAGGCCTCGAGGCGGTCGCAGACGACATAGAGATCGGCGATGCAGGCATCGAGCATGGGCGGGGCGACGCCCATCATGCCCGTGGCGGCGACGAGATCGGGGAGGGCGCCGCGGATCGAGGGAAATCCGCGATTCCCGAGGTAGGCTACACGCTTGTCGTTCAGGGGATCGGGCCAATTGAATGCCGCGCCCTCGGCGCCGTGTTGCGCATCGGTGTGCTCGAGCAAGATGAACTGGCGAACCGTGTCCATGCGGCGGGGCGAGCGTTCGACGAAGGCGCGCATGCCGGCCCCGGCGTCGTGGTGGGCGGACAAGCCCACGAGAAGGAAGTCGGCGATGCGGCGTTCCCGCGGAATCTGCCCGAGCCGGTGGGCCATGCCGACAAGGGTGGCGAGACCGCTGGCGTCGTCGTTCGCGCCGGAGAAGAAGCTGTCGAGGTGGGCGGCCAAGAGCACGGTCGACTTTCCTTGACCGGGGATGCGGCTGACGGTGTTGAAGGCCTCGAGGGGGCCATCAGGCGCGTAGTCGAGCTTGCATTCCAAATAGGTGATTTCGCGCGCCATGGCCTCGATCCGGTTGCCGTCTTCGGCGTCGACCGAGAAACAAGGAATCGGGCGGACCCCGTCGGGATACTCGATGTCCTGCATGGCGAAGGGTTTGTCGACGGGGACGACGGAGCGCCAAGTTCCGGGCGGGGTGGGCAATGCGAACACGAAACCGAGCGCGCCGTTGAGGACGGCTTTCTGGTAAAGCCTGTCGCGGCGCACGGAGGTGTCGGAGGCCGCGCTCTCCATGACGGCGCGGACGAAGGCCCAACGCCCCTTGGTAAGCGCCCAATCGGCCTCGGTGGCGATGAGGTGGATCGGGGCGGGGAGCACCTCGGCGGGGAATCGCGCGTCGAAGGGGGCGGGCATGGCGCTCACGAGGGGCGGCCCGCCCGGCGCGGACAATGTCCAGGCTGTCGGGCGGTGGGCGGTTAGCTGGTACGGTTCGATGCCTACCTCGTCGACGTAGGGAACGAGTTGGGCCGCGAGGGCCATGGCGGAATCGCGCTCAGCCTGCGAGCCGCCAATGCGGCCCCACAACGGCGTGGCACCGCGGGTGGCCTCGGCGATTCGAACGTGTTCGGCAGCAACCGCAATTAAATCCGGCGCGGCGTGGCGCAGGGCGAAGGGCGGCTGGAATCGGTGCCGGATGGCGGGGACGAAGGTGAGCCCGACGGCGGCCAACAGGAGCGGGATGATGACGAGATAAACTCGCCGTTCGGCGGGTCCTATCGCCATGACGGTGCGCTAGAAGCGGACTTCATAGCCGATGCAGAGGTGCGGTTCGAGGGGATGGTCGTTGATGATGTCGAATTTTTGTTTGACGAGGGGCCATTCTTCCGGCATGCATGCGCCGTAGAGGTACTCGATACCGACATAGTCCTTCATCATGATGTCGGTTATTTCTTTCGGGGGACGGAAACGAAACCGGTAGTGTCGGCCAATTTCCTTGAGTCCGATACGGCCGTAGAAACGTTGCGCCTTCCGATCCTGGCTCCAATATTCGAGGCGGCGAAACCCTTTCTTGGCGGCGTCGTCGGCCGCGGCTTGCATGAGCAGCGGCCCCAGCCCGGACTGGGTGTATTCGGGGAGGCGGCCGAACTCGAGGACGTAGCCGCCCAGACTGTCCTTGTTGAAGCAGAACTCGCCGACGGTATTCTCGAACTTGGTGTCGAGCAGGCCCACGATTTTTCCGTCCGAGACGGCAACCAATTTCGTGGACTGGTGTCCCTCGTACATCGGGCGTTCCTGGATCGAGTAGTTCCATGAGTGGGAAATGCTTAGGACAATCGCGTGGACACGCATCCATTCCTGTTCGTCTTCGGGACGATATTCGCGAATCTCGATTTCCATGGGCGAAGCATGGATTGTCGGCGCCGGGGAGTCAAGTTTGGGGTATGGACTCGATGGACGAGATGGACTGGCTGGGACTTAACTCGAAGGCGGGATTCGCGGGGGTGACGCGGGTGGGTGCGTGGTGGACCGGCCTTGGCGTTTCCAGATGGCTTGTTGCCGTTCGCGGCGGGCGCGTTGGGCCTTCTTCACGTTTTGATTCCACTCGGCGGCGATTGCGTGTGGGGGCAGCATGGTTTCGACGAATGGGTCGAGGATTGAATTGTCCCAGTAGTCGCAAAAGCTGTCGAGGAGTTGGGCCAGATTTTTTAGCCGGCTTGCATCGTCTTTTCTCGGGGCGGTGTCGACGCTGTCGAGGTCGATGAAGGCGAATTCGGATCCGGATTTCGTGAAGATGTTCTTGCCGGAGAGGTCGGCGTGGTAAGCGTGTTCGTTCAGGCGATTCACGGCCTGTGCGAGGCCGTGGAGGAAGTCTCCCGGGGGCGTCGGTACGTCGCCGTTCACGACGCGCCGCGCGAACTCCTCGACATTGACCCATCCGTCGAGATACTCGATGACGATCGCACTGCCGCAGGACAGCCCGCACCGGGTCCACTCGACATAGGCCCCCGGCGCGGGGACGCGCACGTCGGCGTCCGCCAGGAGCGACGCGGCACGCCATGCGGCGCGCCCATAGTCCGGCGAGACGATGCGTTTCAGTGCCGAGGCGATGCCGCCCGCGGCGGTCTGCTTGACGACCCAGGGGCCGTGGCGCCGCGTCAGCCATTTCCGGGACCGCTTGAGTTCCTCGCCGCCCGGGCGCAACGCGGCGCGGATGGCGCCCAGCGCGACGCCGTTGGCGATTTCGAATGTCGATGCCGTCGGGCGAAACCAACGCCCTGAAATTGCATCGGAGATCGCATGCCGTGCCTCGTAGAGTGCGCGAAGGAGATGGGGTGTATGGCACTCGCCGTATCCTTCCAAGATCGTCGCCATATAGGACGTGGGCAACTCGTTCTTGCGAAATGAACGTTCGAGCCGCAGCAGGTTGGCGGCGCGCATCCAGGTTCCCAGCGCGGTCCGAACGCGGGCGCGATCGAAATCGATAAGCCAGGGGAGGCCCTCGTGGACGACCACGTTGCGCACTTGGAGATCGGCGTGCCAGATCCCGGCATCGTGCATGGCCCGGATATTTCGTCCGAGCTCGCGCAAGACCTGGTTCGCCCCTGCCCCGGCCCCGTCGAGCCAGTCCTGGAGATGCGGGCCGTCAATCTCGAGCGTGGCAATGGCGCCGCTGAACCACGGACCGCGCCGTTCCCACACGACGCCCGCGAGCGCCGGGACCCGGACACCGCTGCTGGCTGCATGAAGATGCGCTTCGAACTCTCGTGCGGCCCGATTGTCCAACAGAAATTTCCGGGGAAGCATGCGCGCCAAGGCCCCGCCTCGGCGATAGGGCCGTATCAGCACGGTAATCGCCCCGGTCACCGCACGCTGGAGACCGCCGCGCCCGGCGCTGGGCACGGGTGTACATCCTTCGGCCTCGATGAGGGCCGCCGCGATGCCCTCCTCGACATCGGGATGGACCAGAGCATGTTTTCCCCCGCGCTGGACCGCGCGATATTCGGACGCGGGCACCGTCCGGAGACCGGGTTGGGATTTCATCCGGACCATTTGTCGCTGGGCGCCACGGGCTGATAGGCGTCTAGGTAGCGCATGGCCTCTTCGGGGTTCGCAGCCAAGTGAACCAAACGGCGGTGATCCTCGCGGGCGAATTTCTCCGCGATGAGATGATCGAACAAGCGGATGAGGGGCGCGTAAAAATCGAGGGTGTTCACGAGCACGACGGGCTTGGGGTGGTATTGGAGCTGGCGCAGGGTGATGTGCTCGAGGATTTCCTCGAGGGTGCCGAAGCCGCCGGGCAGCGCAATGAATGCGTCCGAGCGGCGTTCCATCTCGGCCTTGCGCTCGCGCATGCCGACGGTGATCACGAGCTCGTCGCAGACCTCGTAGGTCACTCCCGCGCGGTTGAGGGCCTCCGGGATTACGCCAGTCACCCTGCCACCGGCCGCATGCACCGCCCGCGCCGCCTCGCCCATGAGGCCCACGGTCCCGCCGCCGAATACCATGCCCAGCCTGCGTTCGCCCAGAATACGCCCCATGTCGCGCGCGGCGTCGAAATACTCGGGCCGGATCGCCTGGCTCGAGGCGCAGAAGACACATACGGTGGAAATCATGGCGATGCTTTCGGACTATCGCGGCGGCGCGGTCATGCCTTGGGACGATAGTCCGGACATTTGATCGCGTTGGGCCGTTGGGGCCATTTGCAGGCCGAGGGGTGATCGTAGCGGCAATTGTCGCACAGGAACTCGGACGGACACCGCACGCGGAGCCACCATTGCCGCAGACGATCTTTCCATCCCATGCGGGATCCTCCCTAACGTTTCGTCCGATTCGCCGAGGCACGACGTCCGAAGGCCTCCCGGTACTCGCTGGGGCTCATGCCTTCGTGCCTGCGGAATACTTTGGCGAAATTGCTGCTGTCGGTCAAGCCGACACGGCGGGCGACCTCGTGGACGTCGAGCTTGGTTTTGCGCAGGAGGTCCTTGGCCCGGTCGACGCGCATGCGCCCGAGGTATTCGGTGAAACTCAGGCCGTAGGTGCGCTGGAGGCGGTGGGTGATGGCGGTCGGGTGTTCGCCGAGGATGGCGGCGGCTTCGTTCAAGGTGACGCCTTCGGCGAAGCGTTCGGTGAGGATGCGGTCGAGCTCGGGTTGATTTTTTACGGGCGGCCTTGGCTTTGGCTGGACGCGGCCCTTTCGGGGCTTGAGCGGGCGCAGAATATGAAGCAGGACGGCACCGAGGGTGCGGTCGTCCTCGCAATCGCCCAATCGCGCCTGGCATTCGACCAGACGCGCCCTGCATGGGGCCGATGAGTGTCCGGCGCGTTCAGCGGCCTCGAGGACCGCGGCGGCGATGGCCTCGGCCCGGGCGCGGGCCGTGGCACGCGAGCGGCGTTTCCCGGAAGGGGTCTCGGCGAGCAGCATGCGCACGATCAAGCGGGCTTGCGCGGCGTTGCCGCCGGTCAGGGCGAGGAGCAGATCGCCGGCTTGGTAGGCCTGGCGGACGGGCTTGGGGGCGCGGGCGCGTCCCGGGGCTTGGCGCCGCGCCGGTGGGACTTCTTCCTCTGGGGCGGGCGGCGGTTCGCCGGGGTGGAGCGAAATCTTGGCCAAGTCCCCGATGGATTCGGCAGTCCATTCGGCGATGCTGGGGACGGCGCGGGCGGACACGGAGGGGATGTCGTCGAGGGAGAAGGGCAAAGCATCGACGGGTTTGCGGAGTAATTTTTCGAGGCCCTCGCGGGCGTCGAGCTCGAGGGAACCGGGGGCTTCCGCGGGACAGAAGGGGCCGAAGGTGAGTATCGCGGCCCCGGGGTCGCCGGGAATGGCGGGGACGCTCACGCAGGAGAATCCCATGTGACAGAGAAAGGGGATGGGTTTCCCCCGGCGCCGAGCGACGGCGGCGGCTTTCTCGCGCGAGCGTGTGCAGGATTGGGCCCCCCAGCCGAGGCGATTGACGTGGGCGCAGGCGGCGCATCCGCCGCATCCGCCGAGGCGTTCGCCCTCGCCCGCGTCATTGGTCGCGTGGAGGCTGACGGGAGTGGCGGCGGCGGCGGCGGCGCGCTGGACGAGCCGTTGAACGCCCGCGCTGAGGAGGAAGGAATGATGGTTCGAGGGCATCGCCTGGGGGATTTGCCTATCGTTATATTTCGCAAGACACGATGCGGGGAAAATAGCGATCGCATGACCGCCAAGCGGCCCGATTTCGCGGCTGCGATGAAGATACTCGCGCGGTGACGCGGGATCAAACGGCGAGGCCGGTTTGCGCAGGCCCCGGGGAAGCGTGCAAAATTGGGGGAACCAACCGATGCATCCAATACGCGGCGCGGGGGCGCCGGAGCGAGGGACAATGCGAATCCAAGTCGTGGGCGCGGGGAGCTGGGGCCTGGCCCTGGCCCGCGTGCTTTCGTTGAATGGGCACGAGGTCCATGTGTGGTGTCGGCGGGAGGACAACCCGGACGCCTTGCGCGAGACGCGGGAGAGTCCACTCTTTCTTCCTGGGGTGCGTCTTCCGGACCCGGTTTATGTCTCGACAGAGATCGAGCCGGACGTGGACATGGCCATCCTTGCCGTTCCCTCGCACGTCATGCGAAATGTGGCGGGTACACTTCGGTTCGGCCCGGAGACCGTGCGGGTCAGCGTCGCCAAGGGAATCGAGAACGAGACGTTGCTGCGCATGGAGCAGGTGATTCACGAAGTTTGCGGGCCGTGTGCCCTGGTCGCGTTGTCGGGTCCGAGCCACGCGGAGGAGGTGGGGCGCGGAAAGCCGGCACTGCTGGTCGCGGCTGGAGAGGACCAAGGGGCCTGCGAGAGTGTGCAGTCGGCCTTTTCGAACGAGTTTTTCCGCGTATACACGAGCCCGGACATCGTCGGGGTGGAGTTGGGCGGATCGCTGAAGAACGTGATCGCGATCGCCGCGGGCATTTGCGAGGGGCTTTCGTTGGGCGACAACGCGCTTGCGGCGCTGATGACGCGGGGCCTGGCGGAGATGGCGCGGCTGGGGGTGGCGATGGGGGCGGATCCGCTGACCTTCGCGGGGCTTACGGGGATGGGGGACCTGATCGCGACGTGCATCAGCAAGCATTCGCGCAACCGGGCGGTGGGGGCGCGCATCGCGGGGGGGATGACCCTCGAGCAGGCGGTGGCGGCGTCGCCGATGGTGGCGGAGGGGGTCCGCACGACGCGGTCGGCGCATGCGCTCGCGCTACTTCACCGTGTCGAGATGCCCATCACGGCGTCGGTCCATCGGGTGCTCTTCGAGGGGGCGAACGCGCGGGAAGCGATCACCACCCTGATGCTGCGCGAGACGAAGTCCGAGCGCGCGTAAGCCGTTCAACCGCCCGGGGTCAGGCGTTCCGGGCCGCCGGTACCGACGACCCGCTCGTAATTTCCCTTGCCGTTTTTCTGGTACTTGGTGAACCCGTTGCGCTCGAGATTTTTGTCGGAGGCGAGCTGTTTCACCTGCCGTTCGTTGTGGGAGCCGGCGATGTGGATGGGCTGGTATATTCGCTTGCAGCGCTGGCCCGTATCGGGGTGGCGTGCCAATGGCGGGTCCGACATGGCGTGGATGATTTCGAAGATCGGGCCATCCGTCCCGTCGTCGTGGACTATCTGGTAGGTATAAAGCGGCATGATTATGTTTCCTCCACGCGGGCGACGCTCGAATGCCCGCTGACCCATAGTATAATCCCCCGGTTCGCCGGTAGCCAAGAATTTGCCCCGTGGCTTTGTCCGGCATCGTACTTCGGTGGGGCCACTTAAAAAGGTTTCCGATGCGCCGACAACCGCAGATCATCAAGGGTAAGTATATCGTCTGGTTCGGTCTTCCGACTTTGATCGTGGTGGTATTTTGTCTGGTGCAAATGTCCGTTTACATGACCAAGGCGCGTCCGCCGAAGTTCGACGAGGTCCCGGTGGCCGAGCCGGCGCCGGCGTCCCCGGTCGCGCCCGGGCAGACGGTCGAGGAGCCCCCGGTGCTCTCCCCGGGCGGGTCGCAGCCAAATACTCCCGCGCTCACTACCGCTGCACGCATGGAGATCGCGGAGCCCGGACTGTCCGACTATCGGGGGTCCTCATGGAATTTGCCGTTGTCGGAAGAAGGTTGGAGCCAGTTCGCCCTCCCCGCGGACTCGAACGCGGTCTACGTGAGCAGCAGCACGGGCAGCGACGAGGGGATTGGCCGCGAGGAAGCCCCGGTACGAACTCTTCGCCGGGGCGTCGAGCTGTTGCGAAAGGACCGCGGCGACCGCTTGTTGCTGAAGCGGGGCGATTCGTGGGACGAGATATTCGGCAAGTGGACGAAGTCCGGGGAGTCCCGGGAGTTTCCGATGATCGTCGGCTCGTATGGGACCGGGCCCCGCCCTCGCATTGTCTCGGGCGATAAGAACGGCATGGCGATTCAGACGAAGCCCGGCGCGGGGGTGAAGTATCTGGTGGTCAAGGAACTGGATTTCGTGGCCGCAAGGACGGCACCGGATCGGGAGGGGGTGGGCATCAGTTGCCTCGGGGAAACGGAGTCGCTCCTGGTCGAGGACTGCCGGTTCATGGAGTACGCCGGGGGCATGGTCTTCCAGGCCTTCCGGGGCGCGGCGATCTCGAACGTGACCCTCCGGCGCTGCATCGTGCTGGACTCGCACAATTCGAAATCCCATTCCCAAGGCTTGTTCTGTAGCGGCCTCGAGGGGTTGACGATCGAGGAGTGCGTCTTCGATCACAACGGCTGGAGCGAGACCCGTCCCGGCGCGGTGCAGACGATTTTCAACCATAACGTGTACATCCAGGCGGGAGGAAAAGACGTTCTCTTCCGCAACAATATCTCCGCGCGGGCGTCGAGCCACGGGATACAACTTCGTTGCGGGGGACTCGTGGCGGACAATCTGTTCTTCGAGTGCCCGTTGGCCATCCTGCTGGGCGGGGGGGATGCGCCCCTGCCGGGCCACATCTCCGGGCGCGTCTCGGGAAACGTCATTCTCGAAGGGAATGACATTGGCGATGCGCCGAGGGGGAACGCCATCGAGGCGAATAACCTTGACGCCGGCAAGGTGTCGGTCATCGCGGACAACATTGCGTCGCGGGTCCGGAGCAAGCGAGACGGGTTCGGCGTAATTCTCGACAGCCTTCCGGGCAGGAACGGCTACGCGGGGATTCATAACTTGATCGTGCGGGACAATATGTTCTACGACTGGGGACTGCCCCTTCGGCTGGTGGGGACGGAATTCAGCCGCGTGCTGGTCAAGGCAAACTGCTTCGCCGTGACCAACGGGAAGTCGCCCCTGGTCGAGTTCCATCTAGCCGAGTGGACCGCGCCGGACAAGGTCGAGTTCTCGAGCAATCGTTACGCGTCGAACGTTCCCGACAAATCCTCGTGGTTTGCCGGGCTGCCGCCGGACAAGAAGGGGGCATGGCGTGCGAACTTCGACGAATGGACGGGCAAGACGGGCGAAACCGGGGCGGTAGTCGAGCCGGCTTACGCCGATCCGGGCCGAAGCTTGGAAACCTATGCACAATCAATCGGCGAGTCCGCCGATGGGTTTATCGAAACGATTCGCAATCGCAACGCGGGGACCTGGACGAAAGCCCACGGCGCCTCGGCGGTGATTGCATACGTTCGCGAAGGGTTTGTGGCGAAGACGAATTGAACCGGAGACGTGAAATGAGACGAAGTTGGACATGCGCCGTTTTCATTGCGGCATTGGCCGCAGGCTGCATCCATATGGATGCAGTCCCGCGTGATGCAGGGCGAGACGTGTGGAGCGGGCTGACGCGCGAATCGATCCAATTAAACCATAAGCTTCTCGTCGTGAAGGGATCCAAGGGAATCGTGGTTTGCCCGTACCTCGACCCCGAGGCGCTCGAGGCGACCGGCGAGGCGGCCGCGATCGTCAGTTCCCCGGACTTTGACGGCCTCCCCGAGTCATCCGTGATTGCGGTCACGTCCAAGGGACAAGCCCTCGGCTTGCGCGTAGGCATGACGGGCCGCGACGCGTTCGACTTAATTCGTTAGGCGCAACACGCTACGGCCTTGCGCAGGCGGTTTCGGCGTGCAACGCCACGTATTCCCCGAAGGACCGCAATATCCCGATGCCCTCGGCTTGGCTCTTCTCGGGGTGAAACTGAACGCCGAAGATGTTGTCCCGGCCAACTACGGCCGCAAACGGCAGGCCGTAGTCCGCCGTCGCGTATACGTCTTCCGCGCGGGCCGGATTGGGATAGTAGCTGTGGACAAAATAGACGTGGGGATTCGGCCCAAGGTGACGCAGGATGGGACACGGCCTGCCGGCAACCGGATCGATCCGGTTCCATCCCATGTGGGGGACCTTGAGTCCGGTCGCGGCGTGATCGGGGAAGCGCTCGACCCGGCCGGGCAAGATGCCCAAGCCCTCCGAGCCCTCGCCCTCGACGCCGTAGTCGAACAATAATTGCATGCCGACACAAATGCCGAGCAGGGGCTTGCCCGAGCGCGCAATTTCCCGGACAGGCTCGACGAAACCGCGCGACCGCAGTCCCTCGAAGCAGTCCTTGAAGGCGCCGACGCCGGGCAAGACGACGCCGGTCGCCGCCGCGAGATCGCCTGGATCCTCGGTGATGACGGCGTCGAAGCCGGCTTTCTCGATGCCCTTTTGTGCGCTACGCAGGTTGCCCATGCCGTAGTCGATGATCGCGATCATGCCTGGAGCATGCCCTTGGTCGAGGGGATTCCCACGGCGCGCGGGTCGGCCTCGACGGCGCGGCGCAGTGCGCGGGCAACGGCCTTGAACATGACCTCGATGCAGTGGTGGACGTTCGAGCCGTAGCGGAGGACGACGTGCAGGGTGACGCGGCCATTGACGGCGAAGGCGCGAAAGAATTCCTCGGCGAGTTCCGAGTCGAATTCCCCGACGCGCTGGCGAGGAAGTTCCACGCGGTACTCGAGGAACGGCCGGCCGCTGATATCCACGGCGGCCTCGGCGAGGGCCTCGTCCATGGGCAGGACGGCATGGCCAAAACGCGCGATACCCTCGGGGGTCCCGAGGGCCTCGAGGAAGGCCTGGCCCAAGCAGATCCCGACATCCTCGACGGTATGGTGTGCGTCGATCTCGAGGTCGCCCTTGGCGGCGACGCGAATGTCGAAGGAGCCGTGCTTGGCGAGGTGGGTCAGCATGTGATCGAAAAAGCCGACGCCGGTGGACACGTCGGACTGGCCCGAACCGTCAAGATTGATGGTGACCTCGATCTGGGTTTCCCTGGTCTGGCGCGAAAGGGTGGCGGTACGCATGGGGTCTCTTCGTTGCCTTATGGGTTGGCACGCTATCCGGGCCGCGTGGCCACGGGCCTGAAAATAGACGGCAATCCCGGTCCGAACGCGAGATTCCGCGTCAGCGGCCGAGAAACAGGCGCTCGGCCAGAAACGACGGAAGCCCCGCCTTGATGATCTTCTCGGCGGCCAGCTTGACCGGGTAGTTTAGGCGGAAGAGCTCGTATTCGTTCTTCGCCGTATCCATGATCCCGAAGGACGCCCTGGGATCGCCGTCGCGGGGTTGCCCGACCGAACCGACATTGATGAAGAAAAGCTTTCCCTCGCCCAGCGCGAATTTCGAGTCGTTGTCCACGGCATAAACGCCGTCCTTCGAGAATATCCCCGGACTATGCGTATGCCCGAAAAAACACACCGTACACCCTTGTTCCTCGACGAGGGCCATATGGGGCAAGACGTCTTCCCAAGTGAACAGGTACGAGTTCCGGTTCAGGGGCGAACCGTGGACCGCAAGGAAGGAATCGAATTTCTGAACGTCGGGAAGACCCCGCAGCCACTCGAGATTGTCGGGCCGAAGGCACTCGCGGGTCCACATGGCGGCCTGCAGGGCAACAGGGTTGAACCCATAGGGTTCCTCGAGGCCGCAGGCCACGGCATCGTGGTTGCCGCAAATCGTCGGAATTGCCCTCTGGCGAAGAATGTCCACGCATTCATTGGGATTGGCGTTGTACCCCACTGCGTCGCCCAGGCAGATGATCTTGTCCACGCCAATTTCGTCGATTTTTTTGAGAACCGTCTCAAAGGCCTCGATATTGGCGTGCATGTCGGAAATGATCGCGTATTTCAACTAATCGGCCTCCGAACCGCTACCCGCCCGAGCTTTTCCAAGCATATTACCCTCGACAGGCGGAATACCACCGAGCGCGACCACGTAATTCTCCCCACCGTCATGCCAAATTCGGCCACACTGACGACGTAACCCCATTAGCGGCGGCAAGTATACAAGGGGGAATGCGCGAATTGCGAATTTCTCGCGCCGGGGAATCTCCGGATTTCTTTATTTGCGATTTTCGCCCGACCTCCGCCGCCGTTACGTATAGCTGGGTTCGGTGAAGTTGGTCCTCAGATTCCCCTCCGGAGCATGAATCCGCACATATCGCAGGAGAAAGGGGCCGGGTTAAAGGTTTGCCCATCGACCCCAAGTTCGATACGATTCATGGATCATCCGGAGTTACGCCTCATGTTTCGATTTTGCCCCCGTTTCCTCGTGGCTATCGCCGTGCTTGCGGCGGCCGCGGCGTCTGCCCAACAACCCGGGGCGAATATTTATCACCGGAAGAACCTCACGGCGTGGTGCGTGGTGCCGTTCGACGCAAAGAAACGGGGCCCGGAGGCGCGGGCGGAGATGCTCGCACGGCTCGGCATTTTCCGGTTGGCGTATGACTGGCGCGAGGAACATGTCGCGACCTTCGACGAGGAAATCGAGACGCTAACGCGCTGGGGCATCGCCTTGCAGGCGTTCTGGTTCCCCGGGGAATTGAACAAGGACGCACGCACGATCCTCGACGCGCTCGAACGGCATGGGGTCAAGACCGAGCTATGGGTGAGCATGCACGGCGGGGAGATTGCGTGTACACCGGAGGAGCACGAGCAGCGCGTCGCGGCGCATGTGGCGGCGCTGCGCCCGATAGTTGACGAGGCGGCGCGGATAGGATGCAAGGTCGGCTTGTACAACCATGGCGGCTGGTTCGGCGAGCCGGAGAACCAGATCGAAATCCTCAGGCGTCTCGATGCGCCGAACGCGGGACTGGTCTATAACCTGCACCACGGACACGGACATATCGGGCGGTTCAAGGAACTGATCGATGCGATCAAGCCGTTTGCGCTCTCGATCAACCTGAACGGCATGACCGAGGGCGGCGAGCAGTCGGGCGATAAAATCCTCCCTCTCGGCAACGGCGAGCGCGATCTCGAGTTGCTCCGGATTATCCGGGACAGCGGCTATGCGGGCCCCATTGGCGTTCTCGGCCACACGATGGACGACGCGGAGGAGACGCTGGCGGACAACCTCGATGGCCTCGACTGGCTGGTCAGGCAACTCGACGGAAAAGAGGCGGGGCCGCGTCCGCCCTTGCGGGTCAAACGAACCGATGCGGCGGCGGTTGGTGCGCCGGGCATGGCCGAGGCATTTGGGCTGGCATTGCGCGGCAGTCTCGTGGCCGAGGGGAATCCGGCATACCGCATGCCGCCCATCACCGTCGAGTTGCTCGCACGCCTGCGTTCGCAGACGGGCTTCAATATCCTGGCGGCGAACGACCCAAAGGCCTCGGGAGCGCACTGGGAATTGTTCACCGAGGCGGGTTCGGGGCAACTGTCGCTCTACATTCCGGGGTATGCGCCCGACCATGTTCGCACAGGGACCGCGATCTGCGACGACGCTTGGCGGCGGCTCGCGTTGCACCTCGAAGCGGGCCGCGCACGGCTTTATGTCGACGGAGCGTGCGTGGCGGATCAGCCGGTGGCGCGCACGGCGATGGCGGAGTCTCCCGGCGGTTTCGCGATCGGAAGGCTTGTCGAGGGCGGGATCGATTGCGACGGCGACATCGACGACCTGCGCATCTCGCGGGGAATCGTTCCGCTCGCCTTGCACGATGCCCCGCTCCCTCGCGACGACACGACGCTCGGCCTGTGGAACTTCGACGACCTCCCGCGCGATGCCGCCCACGCGCAACCAGAGGAGATCGAAAACCCGGCCCGCCGCGCCGCGCTCCCCGAGTTCCAGATTATTCCCGCCGCTTCACCCGAAGGCCTCTCCCCCGCCGCCGCCTTGCCGGCCGACTATTTCGCGACGTGGCAACGGTCGCATGGTAATTCGCACAACTCGCGGTACTCGGCCTCCCGCCGGATTTCCAGGGCGAACGTCGCCTTGCTGAAGGTGGCGTGGGAATATCGCTCGGGCGACGGGCCCGGCAACGTCCAGTGCAACCCGATCGTCGTGAACGGCGTCATATACGCACCCACCTCGGGTCAAAACGTTGTCGCGGTGGACGCCGCAACCGGCAAGGAACGGTGGCGATTCGAGCTCGGCGAGGGGCGCCCGGCGTTTCGCGGATTGGTCTATTGGCCGGGTGATGGCGAGACGGGCGCGCGGCTGTTTTTTAATGCGGGGCCGAATCTTTGGGCGCTCGATCCAAGCACGGGGCGACCGATCGAAACGTTCGGCGAGGGGGGCAAAGTCGTCACGGGGGATGTCTACGTGGCGGGCGCGGTCCATAAGAATGTGCTGGTGTTGCCGACCTACCAGCGCGATGTCTCCGGATTTGACGTCCATACCGGCGAACGCCTCTGGACCTTCCACACGATGCCGGGACCCGGGGAGCTCGGCGGCGATACGTGGGACGGGCGGGACGAGGGCGCGAACTGTTGGGGCGGGATGGCCCTCGATGAGCAACGCGGCATTGCCTATATTTCGACGGGATCGCCGAAGCCGAATTTCAGCGGCAACACGCACCGGGGACAAAACCTTTTCGCGAATTGCGTGATCGCGCTTGATGCCCTCACGGGGAAACGCCTCTGGCACTTCCAGGAGCTTCGGCATGATATCTGGGACCTCGACATGCCGGCGCCGCCTGTCCTCGCCACCATCGATTTCCGGGGCCGCAAGGTCGATGTCGTGGCGCAGGTCACGAAGATCGGCAACACCTTTGTGCTCGATCGCGTCACGGGGGAATCTTTGTTTCCCGTCCGCCTGCGCCGCGCCCCGGTCTCGAAACTTCCCGGGGAACGCACGTGGCCCTATCAGCCGGACATCGAGTTGCCGACGCCTTTCGCGCGTCAGAAATTTGGGCTCGACGATGTGACCGATCGATCTCCCGAAGCGCGGGAACATGTCCTCGCGACGCTGGCCAATGCGAACTACGGTTGGTTCGAGCCCTTCGAGGAGAACAAGCCCACCGCCTTGTATGGATTTCACGGCGGGGCGGAATGGACCGGGGCGGCGCTCGATCCGGCCACGGGCAAACTCTACGTCTCCGCGAACCACATTCCCTGGATCGTCACGGTCTTCGAGCCGGACCGGGTCAGCCGGGATCCTAACTTGCCGCCCACGCGGGGCGAGGAGGTCTATCGGGAACATTGCGCGAAATGCCACGGCGCGGACCGGTTTGGCGTTGGGGTCAACCCGCCGTTGCAGGGACTCGCGCGGCGGCTCGATGACGTGGCGGTGACCTCGCTGCTGCGCACCGGGCGCAATCTCATGCCGGCGCTGGCCGACGCGGTCTCCGATGCCGACCGGGACGCATTGCTCGGGTTTCTTTTTTTGCGGGATGTACCGGCAAGGGAAGAGGTCCACACGCTCCCGGCAGGCCCCACACGCTACACGCACAACGGCTATCCCAAGCTCGTCGACCACGAAGGCTACCCCGGCTGCAAACCGCCGTGGGGCACGTTGAATTGCATCGACCTCGCCTCGGGAAAGCTCGACTGGCAAGTGCCCCTGGGCATCTACCCCGATCTCGCCGCCTGGGGCGAGGACAAGACCGGGGCGGAAAATTTCGGCGGGCCAAGCGTCACGGCGGGGGGACTGGTATTTTGCGCAGGTACGCAGGACGAGACGATTCGCGCATTCGATGCGGCGACCGGGGCGGTGTTGTGGGAACACAGGCTTCCCTATGGGGGATATGCGCCGCCTTCGATTTACGAGGCGGGCGGTCGCGAGTTTGTAGTCATCGCCGCAACCGGCGGGGGAAAACTCGGCGGGCCGATGGGCGACGCCTATATGGCGTTCAGCCTGCCGTAGGGGCGGGGCCGCGCGTGTATACCCGGCCGGGAGGCATCACTCCGCCCCCGTGTGCCCGAAGCCGCCGCGACCGCGCGGGGTTTCGTCGAGGGACTCGACGATTTGCCATTCGGCGCGAGTGACGGGGGCGATCACCATCTGGGCGATGCGGTCGCCGCGGCGGATCGTGAACGGGGCTTCGCCGAGATTGATCAGGATGACTTTGATTTCCCCGCGATAATCCGCGTCGATGGTTCCCGGCGAGTTGACCAGCGCGATGCCGTGCTTGAGGGCGATGCCGCTGCGGGGACGAATCTGGGCCTCGAAACCCGGGGGTAGGGCGATGCGAAAGCCGGTGGGGACGAGCGCGCGGCGGCCTGGTTCCAGGGACAGGTCTTCGGGGACTGCCGCGCGGAGGTCCATGCCGGCGGCGTGATCGGTCTCGTAGGCGGGTAATGGCAGATCGGCGGCGTGGGTTTCGCGGGTGATGGCGACGATGATTGGGGAGGAGGTCATGGGAAATTCGGGGGTTTGGGGTGATCGGAAGGGCTAATAGGACTTATGGGACGCATGGGACCTATGGGATGCATGGGACGCCCTTGCGGGGTCAGAAATATCGTTGGGAATGAGCGCGAAAAACTCGCCCCCCGGCGATGGTCAACCGGGGGGCGTGAAATCAGGGGTGACGATACGAACTACGCGCGGGTGTCGTCGCGGACCCAGCCGTAGGCGATGTTGTCGCGCGTGCCGCCTTGTTCGAGGTACGCGGTCTTGAATTTGGACAGCGCGTCCTTGGGCATGGCATTGCGCTTGGCGGCCACGTCGACCTTGTACAGCTTCGCGGCGTTGAGGCCGAAGATCTTCGCCTTGTCTTCCTTGGTCAACGGCGCGTAGCCGAACTTCTCGCAGACTTCGTCGGAAATCTGGAACCGCTTCATCGCGTCGATGACCCATTGCGGCGAACCCCACCATAGGCAGTCGGTGCCCCAGATGACGTGGTCGATGCCGTAGGTCTTGATGTTGCGGCCGATGAGGTGCATGCACATCTCCGGCTTCTGCAACGCGAGCGATCCGAAGGAGGACCCGATCTCGACGTACACGTTGTTCATGCCGGGGTTGCGTTCCTTGATCTTCATCAAGTCCGCATGCCACTCGAAATCGCCGGTCTCGGGATTGTAGAAACCTTCCTTGTTGAACTCCGGTTCGGCCACGTCGTGGCGCAGGGCGGAGTGATAGATCACGAAGGTGAGGTCCGGATTGTCCAGCGCGGCCTTCTCGATGTCGCCGGGGTGGGCCAAGTGGCCGAGCGTGCGCGACTGCGAGGCGTAGCCTTTGTGGCAGCTAAACAGCTTCATGCCGAGTTCGCGGGACTTCTCGTAGAACTTGTAGGTCATGCCCTCGTCGTCGAGCTTGAACCCGTTGCCCGAGCGGCCGGGATCGGTGTGGCAGTACCACTTCCACGAGTCGATGCCGTAGAGCTTCACCTCGCGTTCCATCTGCTCGAACAATTCGTTGTAATCGGGCGAATTGGTCGACTTGTTCCAATAATGGTTCGGCGCGCAGTTGCCTTGGCACAGGGCACGCTGGCTGCCGGCGACCTCGTTGATCTGGTTGCGGCGCTCGGCCATGAGCCAGCTCGGGAGGATTTGGAAGCCCGGGGTGCGTGCCTCACGCTCGAGGACCTTGCCGGCCTCGTCCTTGTTGACTTCCTTGCCAGGCACGCCCGAGATGCAGACCATCTCGGTCTCGCTGTCGAAGAACATTTCCTTGCAAAAGGTCGTGAAGCTGTAGGCGTCGACGTCGTTCGTCAACTCGAAGCCCATGCCCTTCACGAAATCCATGTTGCGGAAATTCAGCGCGATGCCGTTGGTGAAATGCGCCTGCACGTCGATGATGAAGTACTCGCCTTTCGGCCACTTCTCCTCGAGCATCGCGGCGTCCTCGGTCTCGGCGGCGTCCACGTCCCAGTTGCGCTGGCCGTAGACAATATTCGAGGCGGCGAAGGCGGTGGCCATGCCCAGGCCGGACCGCAGGAAATCGCGGCGATCCATGCCGAGCCGCTTGGACTTTTCGTCGGCCATCTCGCCGATCAATTTTTCCCATTGGGCTTGCTGCTTGTTCTGGGGACGGGGAATGAATTCCTCGTTCGACACGACCTGCGTGGGGATGGGGGAATCCACGCCCTTTTTCTGGTCACGCTCCCACTTCGGAATCCACATGGCAATCTCTCCTGTTCGATACCCGTTCCCAAAAACCTGTTGAACCCCGCCGGGTTGACGGCGGTTTCCGCGATAGTTGCAGAGGTGGTCGAGTATAGCAAATTTGGGGGGGGCGTCAATGTTGGGGATCGGGAGAAATGGAGTAAGGGACCGAAAGGACGGAAGGGTAAGTTGTTTTCTGGCGGTGGCATATAAAAGCCTGGAATTGGGGCGCGCCCGGGCTCTCTTGAATTATGAGCGGCGCGCGGGTTTGTTTGCCCAGGCGAAGGTGGCGATGCCGGCAACGGCGAGGGTTCCGGAAAGGAAATACCAGGGCAGGGGGCTGAAGGCGGCGCCGCGGAGGCGAGCGTAGCTGTAGACGATGATAAAGGAGAGCAGTCCCATCGCGGCGGCGAAGAGGCCGAAACGCCGGGCGTAACGGTAGGTCTCTTCGTCGTGGCCCCGGCGGACTTGGGCTCCGATGGCGAGGGCGGCGGCGACGGCTTCCTGTTCGCTCAGGCGGCGCGCGCCGAGGCATGCGGGGCATTTGGACATTTCGGCGCCCAGCACGGCGGGGTCGAGACCCTGGGCAATTCCCTGGAGCGCGGCCTTCGCGGAAACCGTGCCGTGTCCCGCGAGCGAATAGGGTTTGCCGCAGGCGACGCACTCGCGGGGGCGTGTCCATTGATCCGGCATGGCGCCTTGGTTCGTCATGCGGGGATTCTCCAATTGGCGTTGCTATTCCACATGGACAAACGGAAGGACCGCCTCGAATCGTTTGTCGCCGATGCCGCTGACCTCCTTCAAGTCATCCACGGTGGCGAAGCCGTGTTCCTCGCGGTATTGCAGGATCGACGCGGCCAACTTCGGGCCGATTCCCGGGAGGGTCTCGAGTTGTTCTTGCGTGGCGGTCTGCAGGTTGATCTGCGCGGCCCCGCCGGGTTCGGGGGCCTCGCTTGCGACCGGGGACGCGTCCACGGCAACTTCGGCATCGTCCTGCCATCCCCTGATCGTATAGCCGGGCGGGTTGATGGCGGCGGCTGATTGCCCATCGGGGAATCCGCCCGCCTCGGCGCGGGTGGGAATGGAGAGGGTGGTCCCGTCGATGATCTTGGCGGCGAGATTGATGTCGGAGACATCGGCTTCGTCCGAGAGTCCGCCTGCGGCGTCGAGGGCGTCCTGGACCCGGGGATCTCCGTCGAGCCGGTAAAGGCCGGGCTTGCGCACGGCGCCCGCGACGGAAACGGCGAGCTCGATCTCGGGTGGGGCCGCAGGCAGAGGCGGGACGACTTCCGGGATCGGCAGGACGGAAGGGGCCGGGGCAGGCGGCGTTTCGGCTACCGGGGAGGCGATGCCGGCGGGTGGTTGCGCGGGCATCTGGGCGGAACGGTACCAATACAGCGAGAGGGCCCCGGCGACGATGGCCAAGCCCACGAATAGGAGGACGCCTTGCTCGCGGCGAGTCATGAGCCTACTCAACATGGGGTGAACTCCCGGGACGTGGGACGTATGGGGCTCATGGGACTCATGGGGAGATTGTTGGATTTTGGGCGTGGCGCCGCGAGGGCTGAGATTGGCCGCTTCGCCATCCCCCCGGTATGTCTCAAACCTCGCATGGGCCGCATTACCCCCTATGCCTCGACCAGTCCGCCCCTCAGCACCGACCGGATGCGGCGTCGATACAAATCTTCGGCCAGCTTCCGGAAGGGGGCTTGTTTGAGTCCGAAAGGCTCGGCATCGTCGCAATGGCTGAAGAACCCGTCGGTGGAACCCACGGTCTCCTCGCGGAGGGCTTCCATTTCGCGCTCGAACACGGCCTCCAATTCCGGGTGTTCGTGGATGAGGCGCTGGGCGAGGTAGGTGCCGAAGGCGATGTGGCGCGACTCGTCCTGCTGGATAAAGCGGATGCCCTGGCGCAGGCCGGGGAGAATGCCGTCCTTGTCGAGGCAGGCGTAAAAGATCGCGTATCCGATCTCGGCGAGGACCCCCTCGATGATCTGGTGATACGTCACCGCCGCGCGCATCTGGGCCTCGGGGGAGGGGTCCTCGGCCAGCGCGTTCATTGCGGCGGGGAGAATTTCGGTGAAGAAGCGGCCTTGCCCCGGCGGAAAGGGAATGTCCGTGCCGAGCTTGCCGGGCAGGACTTCGTTCATCCAGCGCTGGAAGAACTCGACGTGGGTTGATTCCTCGTAGAGCTGCTGGGTGAGGTACATCTCCTCCTCCATGCGGCCCTTTTCGCGGCGCAAGGCTTGTTGCAAGGGGGCGAGGTCGTGGGTGACGCCGCGCTCGCCGATGAGAAAGCCGACGACCTGGCGCAACAGGAACACCTGCGAGACGGGGTCGAGGGCGATCCAATCCTCGCGGTCCTTGGCCAAGTCGATGGCATGGGGGTCCCAAGCGAGGCCGCGGCCCTTGCGCAATTCGCGAAGGGGTAAGGTCGAGAAATCAATGGGCATGGAGGAATCCCTAATTCGTCCGAAACTTCAGCGTGGTAAGTTTACGCGATCAGTCGACGAATGCAAACTCGTTCGCGCCGATCAATACCTGCGCGTAGGCGGTCAACGCGGCCTTGCCGGGGTAACCCAACATAGGCAATGCCTCCTTCGCCAGCGCAATCTCGGCCGGATCGGGGGGACGGGCATACAAGCGGCGATACATCCGGTCGATCAGGCCATCGATGCCCGTGGATTCGTCGCCCAGGCTGGCCGCCAGGGCATGCGCCTCGTTCAAGATCGACTCGTGGTTCATCAGGAACAAGGCCTGCGGCGCCACGACGGACTCGACGCGCTTGGGCACGATCGCCGTCGGGTCCGCGCCGTCGAACAGGATCGTGTACGTTCCCAAGTTCGAGCGGTTCGTCCGCAGGTACAGGGTGCGCCTCGGGATATTCATGTCGATAAACGCGGGGCCGCCGGACGTGAGGTCGAGCCGTCCCGAGGCGAATAGCGCGCTGTCGCGCAAGGCCTCGGCCTCGAGCCGCTTGCGGTTCATGCGGGCGAAGTGGCGATTCTCCGGATCGCGCTCGAGGCCGCCGGCGTTCCCCGCGGCCGATTGCCGGTATGTCGCGCTCCCGAGTATCGCCCTATGCAGGGCCTTGACGCTCCAGCCGGAGGCGATGAATTCCTTCGCCAGGTAGTCGAGAAGTTCCGGGTGCGTCGGGGCTTCGCCCTGGACGCCGAAGTCGCCCGGCGTACGCACGAGCCCTTCCCCGAAGTAATGCAGCCACACGCGGTTCGCCATCACCCGGGCAGCCGCCGGCGCGCACTCATTCGTCAGCCACTCGCCCAATTCGCGCCGACCGCTGCCCTCGGTCACCGGCCTCGGGGTCGCGGTGGACAGGACGGCCGGCAAATATCTCGGGACAAGCTCGCCAAGGTTATTGTAATCGCCGCGCCGGTGGATGTGGACGTCGTGAATGCCGTCGTGTTCGGTCCCGGGCACGCCGCCTTCTTGGATGCCGACGGCCAAGTCGAGGGGCCGGCCGATAGTTTCCTCGAGCGCGCCGAATTCCGCCTCGAGTGCGGCCCTTCGGCCCCCCTCGGCCAGCGGCGGCGCCTCGAGCCAGAAGGGGCCCTTGTCGCCGAGCAGCCCCGCCACGGCCGGGGCCAACGGGGACGCGGAATCCGCCAGCGCGCGATCGACGCCCGCTTGCACCAAGGCCGCGGCCTCCGCCAAGGCCTCTTCGCCGCGCCGTCCCGCCGCGACTTCTTCCAGCGCGGCGCGCCACGGCGCGAACAGCACCGGGTCGGGGGCCGGCGGCAACTGCCCGTCGTGAAGCCACCAGACGCCAGCATGGCCCGCGGCGTCCGGCCAGGGGTTGCCCTCGGCGAAGCGGTCGAGCACCTCGGTGGAGGTGTCCCAGGCCGCTCCCGCATCCGTTCGCACACGCATCGCAATCGCCGTCGTGTCGCAGGTGTATTCCGCGTTGGGCAGGATCGTCAACACGATTCGGTCGCCCGGTTTCACGGAGACCGCCTCGGCGGGGCCAATTTCCGACTTCCCGGCATTGGGCATGACGCCTTCGGCAATTACCGTGTCCGTTCCCGAAGATTTTCGTACAAGGGTCCAGCGGATGCCGTCGCCGCAATTCCCGTCCGCGTCGGAAATATCGCACTCGACCGTGGCTTGCCCGGATATGGGGCTCGTCCATCCGATGCCCACTCCCGCGGCGGGGCTCGGGTGTACGGCGATGGAGCGCGCGGGCTGCTTGATGGTCGCGTACTTCACTTCGTTCGCCGTGGTATTCGCGACGGCCGACGGCGCGTCCGCCGCGTCGTGCCGCAGGTACAACCCGGGCAGCCCTTGAAAATCCGCATTGACTTGGTGGAGCGCGGACGCGGCGGCGCGGTCCAGAAAGCGCGCCCAGTTGGCGGCGGCCCCGGGGTGGAGACTATCCGGCGCGGCCCCGCCGTTCGCGGCGAGCATATAGGCGCCCGTGCGGGCGGCCTCGGCCCGGGCCCATGCGGCCCTCTCGTCTTGCAGAAGCGTCTCGCGTTCCGCGCGCAACGCCGCGATGCGGTCCTCCGCCGCCTTGCGCCCGGCCAGTTCCTCGCGAGAGGCGATGGGGATGTGCGATATCGGCGAGCCTTCCGTCTTCGCGCCCGGTCCCGGCAGGATGCTGCTGCTGAAAAAGATTCCCGCGAGGCCGTAGTAGTCCCGCGCGGTGAAGGGATCGAACTTGTGATCGTGGCAGCGCGCACAGGCCAGCGTCATGCCGAGGAAACCCCGCGTGACGATGTCCACCTGGTCGTCGACGATGTCGGAGACCATTTTCTGTTTGTCGGCGTCGCCCTGCGGCCAGTTGCCGATCGCGAGCATGCCCGTCGCGACCAATCCGTCGCGGTTAAACGAACCGTCGGGCGAGGGGATGAGGTCGCCCGCGACTTGGTAGGCGGCAAACCGGTCGTACGGCATGTCTTCATTGAAGGCCTTGACGACCCAATCGCGGTAACGCCAAATCTCGACCGGGTCGGTTTGCGGGCTGGCGCGGGAATCGAAGGAATCGGTGTAGCGCACCACGTCGAGCCAGTGGCGCGCCCAGCGTTCGCCATACTGCGGGGACGCCAGCAATCGCTCGACGATCTTGTCGAAGGCGGCCGGATCGGTGTCGGCCACGAAGTTTTCGACGTCCTCGGGCGCGGGGGGAAGGCCAGTCAGGTCGAAGGTCACGCGGCGAATAAGAGTACGCCGGTCCGCCTCCGGGGCGGGCGATAGCCCCGCCCGCTCGATGCCCGCGAGGATGAACCGGTCCACGTCATTCCGGGGCCACGAGGGATTCGCCCCCTCGGGGGGCCGGACATTGGCGAGGGGTTGATAGGCCCAATGGGTCGCCTTCTTTTCCATTGGCGAGCGCTTTTCCGTCACGGGAGCATCGGTCGGCAGATCATACTCCGGCCATGCGGCCCCTTGCATGACCCATTCGGTAAGCAGCGCAATCTCGCCGTCCGAAAGCCGGCCATCGGCGGGCATCTTCGGCTCGCCGAGATACCCGATCGCCTCGACCAGCAAACTCCGGGCATTCCCGGGCTCGACCGCGGGACCCCGCGATCCCCCGGCCCGCATGCGTTCCGCGGAGTCCAGGCGGAGTCCGGATTCCTGCTTGTCGGGCCCGTGGCACTTGAAACACCGCTCCGCCAGCAGGGGGCGAATCTTTGTCTCGAAGAATTCGGCCTTCGGTTCGGCAGCCGCGAAGACACCCGGGCAGGAAAGGGTGACTAACGCGGACAAAAAAAATCGGGTTCGGACTAGGCGTTTCACTTTACAACTCTCGCGGTGGTCCCGGCATCATAGATCAGTCCCGGGCCGAAATGCCCGCAGGAAAGGTTTCGAATTCGCTGGATCGGGGCTTCAGGGGTGAATAGAGCGCCAGGCAATTCGTCCATTGGGCAAGAATCGAGGGCGAAACCGGTTTAACATCGGACAATCCGTATGCTAATATTAACGTCCTGCCTTCACATTATGCCCCGCCAGGCCGTATTTCAACGGGGTTTTCAACCGCGGGGGACGGGTTCCGCCCGCGAATCAATCGAACAAGGAGAGTGTCATGAAGAACGTGTGCAGTGGATGGATGGCGGCGATGCTGGCGTTGGCCCTGATGCCGGCGTCATGGGCGGCGGACGAGCCGATTAAGTTTGAACTTCCCGAGGCCTACTTCGGCGGCACGCCGCTCGACTACTTCGGCCCGAACCTGGAAAAGCCGAACTACAAGCCCCGACCCGATTTCATGGCCCCGGCGGGCGCGGCGAATGTCTCCAAGGGCAAGACGGTGACGAGCGGATCGGCCGCGGCCTTTGGCGATCTCAAGATGCTCACCGACGGCGACAAGGGCTACAAGAAGTCGAGCTTGCTGGGTCTTCCGGCGGGCCAACAGTGGGTGCAGATCGACCTTGGCGCGAACCACGATTTGTACGCGATTCTCTTGTGGCACTTCCACGAGGGCGAACGGGTGTACTTCGATGTGGCCGTGCAAGTGGCCGACGACGCCGAGTTCACCAAGAACGTGCAAGTGGTCTATAACAACGACCACGACAACACGGCGGGCCTCGGCGAAGGCAAGCAGCAGGAATACATCGAGAACTACAAGGGCCGCTTGATGGACATCAAGGGCGCCAAGGGCCGTTACGTCCGCCTGTATAGCAAGGGCAATACCTCGGACGACACCAACCACTATGTCGAGGCGGAAGTGTTCGGCACGCCCGCAAAATAAGGGGCCATGCCCGACGCGGCGACACCCATGACGAACTCCCGGCGGCCGGTTTGGCTCGCCGTTGGACTAATGATTGCGGCAGCCGGAGCGCTTGCGTTCCGGCTGCCGTTGCTCGATCTGCGGCCGATGCATGGGGACGAGGCGAACCAGGCGATCAAGACGGGGAAGCTGACCGACGAGGGGGTCTATCGGTACGATCCGCGGGACCACCACGGGCCGACGCTCTATTATCTCGCCGCCCTCTCGGCCCGCCTGGGCGGGCATGCGGACTTCGCGGAGACGACGGAGTTTACCTACCGGATCGTCCCCGTCGTGTTTGGCGTGGCGCTTATCCTGCTCTTGTGGCCGTTGCGTGAGGCCCTCGGGGCGCAGGCCGCGCTGATCGCGGGGTTGTTACTTGCCGTCTCACCTGCCTTCGTATTCTATAGCCGGTATTTTATCCAGGAGATGCTGCTCGTCTTCCTGACCCTCGGGTTGATCGTCTCGGGTTGGCGATATGCGTTGCGCCCCTCGATCGGCTTGGCGGTCGGTGTTGGGGTTTGCGCGGGATTGATGCACGCGACCAAGGAGACGTGCGTGCTGGCGTTTGCGTCGATGGCCGTGGCCGGCGTGGCGAGCATGCCGGGGCCGCGCGTTACCGGCGTGGCGAGGATCGACAAGAGGCACGCCGCGATTGCGCTCGGGGCGGCTGTCGCTGTCTCCGTCGTGTTGTTCTCCTCGTTCTTCACATATGCGCGCGGCCCGCTGGATTCCGTCCTGACGTACGGGAATTATCTTGAGCGTGCGGACGGCGCGGGGCTGCACGACAAGCCCTGGTATTACTACCTTGGCTTGCTTGCGTTTACTCAACGCGGGCCGGGGCCGATGTGGTTTAGCGAAGGGGCGGTCCTCCTGCTGGCGCTCGCGGGTGCCATGGCGATTGCGTTCCGCAAGACGGCGGCGGGAAACTCGCGCTTTCTCCGTTTCCTTGCGCTCTATACGCTGTTCTTGACGCTGGGCTATTCGATCGTCCCCTACAAGACGCCGTGGAGCATGTTGAGCTTCTATTGCGGCATCGCGCTGCTCGCCGGCGTTGGCGGCGCGGCGCTGTTGAGGGTCCCGGGCAATCGCGGGGTACGGTTCGTCGTTGCCGGGGGCATTGCCGCCATCCTAGGGCATCTTGGTTATGAGTCGTGGCAAACGAGCTACGTCTATCCGGCGGATCCCGCCAACCCCTATGTCTACGCGCACACCTCGACGGCACACATGCGGCTTGTGGAGCGGATGGAGCAGATGGCGGCCGTCGCGCCCGAGGGCCGGGGGCTCTTGGTTGCGGTGGTGCAACCTGACCGAGACTATTGGCCGTTGCCTTGGTACATGCGAAAGTTCAACCACGCCGGATACTTCGACGCACTACCCGTCGGCCTCGAGCCCGCTGTCATAATCGCCGCTCCCGCGCTTGGCGATGACCTTGTTGCGCGCTTCGGCGAAACCCACACCTACGAAATGCAGGGGCTGCGCCCGGGAGTGTTGCGAGTGGTGTTTATCCGGAAGGATTTATGGGAAGCGTTCATGGCCGGGCGGAGATAGGAGATTGGTACTTCCAAGACGGTTTGAAACGTCCGGGTAAGTCGCCTATATTCACAAGTATCGATGCACCTCAATAGCCGGTGGCATGGGCGCATGGGCGGGAGAAATAGTGGGGACTTCAGTGGAGACGCCAAGGACGGTTCTCGATCCTTTCGATGCTCACTTGATTGGCGATGGAAGGCGCCCGGCGTATCTTTCCTGACCCCTCTTACGGCGCTTGGGCCGCGCCTAGGTCAAAGAACTCCATCAGGAGTGGAAGTTGCCGTATATGGCTTTGTAGATGGACTCGTGGCACACATGCATCCTTCGGTCGCTAGGGTAAAGGCTGCGCAGACAAACATACACAAGTTCGGGACTCCGCTATTCCTCGGCAATCTTCTCGCCGGTTTCAGTCCGGAAGGTTCCGAACAGTGCGCGCGGCCTTCGTGGGACGGTATAATGGGGTCGTTATGATTCCCTCCCTTCATTCCAAAGTCCTGGTTGCCATGAGCGGCGGCGTGGACAGTTGCGTCACGGCGGCGTTGTTGGCCGAGCAAGGGCACGATGTGGTTGGCGTGACCATGCGGGTGACGGCTGACCATGAGCATCAGTCGGTGTTTCAGCCGTGTTGTAGCGCGCAGATGGCGAAGGACGCGCGGCAGGTTGCCGAGCTGTTCGGATTTCCGCACTACACGTTGAACCTGGTCGAGAACTTCGAGCGGCAGGTGATCGACGATTTCACGGGCGAATACCTTCGCGGGCGGACGCCGAATCCCTGTGTCCGCTGCAATCAACGGCTCAAGTTCGGCACGCTCTACAAGAAGGCGCTGGAACTGGGCGCGTCGCATATCGCCACCGGGCATTATGTCCGATCTACGCAGCGGGACGGGCGCTGGTGCGTGCAGCGGGCGCTCCACCGGGAGAAGGACCAAAGCTACGTCATGGCGGGGTTGTCGCAGAAGCAACTCGCGATGGGCATGTTTCCCCTCGGGGCGATGACGAAGGAGCAGACCCGCGCGAAGGCCCGTGAACTCGGCCTGACGGCGGCCGAGACGCCGGAGAGCCAGGACATTTGTTTCGTTCCGGACAAGGACTATCGCGGCTACATCGAGCGGCGGACCGGAGCGATGGAGCCGGGGCCCATCGTATCGACCTCGGGCGAGGTGCTCGGGGAGCACCGGGGCCTGCTGGGCTTCACCGTCGGCCAACGCAAGGGCCTCGGGATCGCGGCGCCGCGACCGCTGTTTGTCGTGCGTATCGAGCCGGAGACCAATGCCGTGGTCGTGGGCTTCGAGGAAGAAACTTTTTGCGCGCGCTTCAGCGCGAATGAAGTTGTGTGGAGCGGGTTGGATGCGCCAGAGGGCCCCTTCGAGGGCCGCGTGCAGATTCGTTACCGCCACGAACCCGTGCCGTGCATCGCC
>CANKTP010000028.1 GCA_947486375.1 Candidatus Hydrogenedentota bacterium
GAGGGTGAAGGGGAGGGTGAAGGGGAGGGCGAAGGAGAGGGCGAGGGTGAAGGGGAGGGCGAAGGTGAAGGTGAAGGCGAAGGCGAAGGTGAAGGCGGTTGCGCCCCGGGCGCGAGCCCATCGACCGGCGGCCTTAACCTGTTGGGCGATGCCGTTGTGTTGGCGGGGGCGAGTCTCTTGCTGACGGCGCTGCAGGGAGTGGAGAAGTAGCCGCGTCGCGCGATACGGCCGTGACCATCTTCGCGGCGGGTATCGCCGCATCGTCCCTAATTATCGGTGTTTCATTGCGTCCGCATTCGAGGCATTGCGAGCGAATCCACACCAATGGGATCCATGTGGTTCAGTGGGGAAAATAGGCCCTTGTTTCGGCGACATCGGCGGCAATCTGGGCGATGAGGGCTTCGTAGGAGGGGAATTTCTTCTCGGGGCGGACGCGGCGATGGAAGACGATCTCGATTTCCTCTCCCGCGATATCTTCGTGAAAGTCGAGGAGGTGGGCCTCGATGGTGACATCTTCGTGGCGAATCGTGGGCGCGATTCCGATGTTCACGGCGGCGGGAAGACGCACGCCACGGACGATGGCCTCGGCGATGTACACCCCGTTGGCGGGGACGGCGCTGTGGTGCGGCTTGATGTTGGCGGTGGGGAACCCGAGTTTTTCGCCGATGCCGCGGCCTCTCGAGACCTGGCCGACGACGGAATACTTGCGCCCTAGGAACTTCTCCGCGCCATCGAGGTCGCCCATGATGACGAGTTCGCGGACGCGGGTGCTGCTGATGCGCTCGCCCTCGACGATCAAGGGCGGGACCTCCGCGGCGATGAACCCGCATCGCGTGCCTTCGCGCCGGAGGAGTTCGAAGTCCCCCTTGGCCGCCTTTCCGAAGCGGCAATCGTGACCGACGATGACCTCGCGTGCGCCGCATTTGTCGCGCAGAATGTTTTGGATGAACACCAGCGGGTCTAGCGCGGCCGTTTCTGCGTCGAATGGGAGAAAGAGCGTGGCGTCGATTCCCGCCTCGTCGAAGAGGGCGACCTTCTTCGCGTCGCAGGTGAGCAGATTGGGGGCGTTTTGGGGAGAGAAGAATTGCCGGGGATGGGGCCGCATGGCGATGACGGCGGCGGTCCCGTTTTGCCGGCGCGCGGCCTCGATGAGCGTATCGAGTATGAGCCGATGGCCCCGGTGAACCCCGTCGAAACTGCCGATGGTCAATGCGACGCGCGGAAGGTCGATCGGGGTGCGGCGGATATCGTCGATGACCAGCATTTAGGGCAGACCCTAGATCAAGACCCGGCGCGGCAACAGCACGGCGTCCGGCGTTCCCTGTTGTACCTGGGCCAGGGCCAACAGATCCCCGTCCTCGGACTTTACCTGGACCCAGCCTTCCGAAACGGGGCACGGGGTCTTGAGGTCCTTGCGTTGCAATTCCGAGCCCGTGGCGAGTAAGCGGCGACCGGAGGGCCGGACGATCACCTCGGGCAAATCGAGGGCCGTACCCAAGGGAAGGAGGCGCGCCTTCACGTCTTCCGGCGTTTGGAAGGCGTCGATGGGGCGGGCTTCGTCGACGTGGAACCGCCCAACGGCCGTGCGCCGGAGGGAATCCAACGCGCCGCCGCATCCGAGGATCTCGCCGGCGTCGTGACATAGGGCGCGGACGTAGGTCCCGCTGGTGCATGCGACGCGGAAGTGGGCCAAGGGGGCGTTGTATCCGAGGAGCGTAAATTCACGAACGGTCACGGGCCGGGGAGTGCGCTCGACGACTTCACCCTTGCGTGCCAGTTTATAGAGGCGTTCGCCGCCCACTTTGACGGCGCTCACCATCGGGGGTAGCTGCATTATCGCGCCGGTAAATTTGTCGAAAACCAGTTGGATGGCGTCCGGCGCGAGGTCTGGCACGGGCCGGGACTCGAGGACGGTCCCGTCCATGTCGTACGAGGAGGTGATCACGCCCATGCGCATATCGCCCTCGTATACCTTGTCGAGCCCGGTAAGGTGATCGGACAGGCGGGTCGCGCTTCCGATACAGAGGATCAACAGGCCGGTCGCGGCGGGATCGAGTGTGCCCGTGTGACCGATTTTCCGGATACCGCTCGCCTTGCGCAGCACATCCACCACGTCGTGGGAGGTCATCCCCGGCGGCTTATCGACCAGAAGGAGTCCCTTCACGGGTTTTTGTCCGGGTTGAGGCCGGCGTGGACCGCGTCGAGGATGGCGACGCGGGCGGTTTCGAGGTCCATCGCGAGCGTGGCCCCGGCTGCTCCGGCATGGCCGCCGCCGCCGAAGGGTTTAAGCACCTGGGCGGCGTTGATGCCTTTCTTTGCGCGCATGCTGAGCTTTACCTCGGAGGGGGCGGACTGACGGAACAGAATCCCGACATCGACCCCCTCGATGTTCCGGGTGAAATTAACCAGGCCGTTCGTGTCTTCGTGGGAGGCGGTCGCCAGCGCCAGATCGGCCTCGTCGAGATAGGACCATGCGACGCGCCCGTCCTCGGCAAAGGACGTGCGATCCAGGACATGGCGCAACAGTTCGAATTTGGCGATGGACATGACGTCGAAGCAGCGCCGCGAAATGTCGGCCACGTCCAACCCGGTCGCGATCAGTCGCGCGGCGCGTTCGTGGGCGCGGACGTTGGTGTTCGCATAGCGGAAGCCGCCGGTGTCCGTGGTCAACCCGACGTAGGCGCATTCGGCGGCCTCGCGCGAGATCGGCAGGCCGGCCGCCTCGAAGAGATCGGCGACGATTTCCGCTGAGGCGGCGTATTCGGGATGAATGTAGTGCAAGGTCCCCGAGGGCGTGTCTTCGAGATGATGGTCCAGCACCAACACGGGATGTCCCTCCGGGATTTTCGCGGCGACCGCGCCGACGCGGGCGAATTGCGCGACATCGATGACGATGAGGAGCTCTCCGATGGCGCCAAGCTGGGCCGGGGTCCTTATGCGATCCGCGCCGGGGAGCCACTCGTAGATCCGGGGCACCGGGTCGGCGCAGACGCACACGATGTCGTCCTTCCCCAGGGCGCGGAGGAAGTGTTCGAGCGCGAGGAGACTCCCGATGGCGTCGCCGTCGGGGTTGATGTGGGTCGTGAGCGTAAACGACGAAGCGCCCTGCATCGCCGCGATGGCCGCCTCAAGGTTGATTCGGTTCACCGTCCCCCGCCGTTTCCGATTCGTGGATTTGTTTGAAGATGGTCTCGAGGTGATACACGTCGTCTAGTGTCGTATCCTCGAAAAATCGAATTTCCGGGGTGAGCCGCAGGCGCAGGCGCTTGCCGATTTCGCGGCGAATCCACCCGGCGCTGCGGCGCAAACCGATGAACGAGCTTTTCTTTTCGGCTTCGGAACCCAGGAAGCTGACTTGGACGTTGGCGTAGCGGAGGTCCGGCGACATGCGCACGCTCATGATCGACACGAATCCGACGCGCGGGTCCTTGACGCCACGCGTTAACAGATCGGCGATTTCCGCGCGGACGGCCTCGGCCACCCGCGACGCTCTTTCTTCGGTTGCCATGCTTCTATAGTACTCTCTTGGCTATTTTGGGGATGTGGGACAGGCACCGCGTTTTGCCCAAACCGCCGGGCAAAAGGCGGAGCCAGTCCCCTTCAAGTGCTATTTTGCCTAGAGCATCTCGATGCTGTAATCGGTCATCAGGGCCTCGCGATGATTCGATGCAAACCTTGCGATTTCGTTCAACTGCGCGTTGGCCTGGGAGGATTCGCCGGACACGACGCACACCGCGAGCCGCGCCCTCCCCCATTTATCGTGAAAATCCGTCTCGGCGACGGAACAATTAAACCGGTTGTGAAGCACGGCTTTCAGGCCCTTGATGACGCGGCGCTTGTCCTTTAGTGACCGCGCGCCCGGAACCGTGAAATCCAACTGCATGACGCCGATTGTCATGATAAGCGCCTGTCAGCACCACCCGGGCCAGGCCGACCCGGGGAGGAACGTTATGCGAGAACCTTGGCCACGGACTCGAAGCGGTACGCCTCGATCACGTCGCCTTCCTTAATCGCGTCGAAACCATCCAGCTTAATGCCGCACTCGAAGCCATTTGCCACGGAGGACGCATCGTCCTTGACGCGCTTGAGCGAGGACATGCGGCCGTCGTGGACCACTTCGTTGCCGCGCTTGAGGCGCACATGGGCGTCGCGCTTGATTTCGCCGTCGGTGACGTAGCACCCGGCGATGTTGCCCAAGGCGGAGGAGCTGAACACGGCGCGAATCTCGGCGTGGCCGGTGATGACTTCTTTCTGGTCGGGCGTCAGCAGGCCCTCCAGGGCCTTTCGGACGTCCTCGATGGCCTCGTAGATGACCTTGTAGGTCTTGATGTCGACGCCCTCGGCCTGGGCCTGCTTGGCGACTTTTTGGGAGGCCTCGACGTGGAACCCGATGATCACGGCGTCGCTGGCGCTGGCGAGGAGCACGTCGGATTCGTTAATGCTACCCACGCCGCAATGCACTATTTTGACCCGGACTTCATCGTTGCCCAGCTTGGGCAGGCTCGAGTTGAGCACGTCCATCGAGCCTTGGACGTCGGCCTTGACGACGATGTTCAGCTCGCGCTTCTCGCCGGCAAGGAGGCGCGCGTGGAAATCCTCGAGGGTCACGTGACGGACCGGTGTGCCGATTCGGCTCTTGCTGAGCGACTGTCGCTGCTCGGCGATGCTCCGGGCGACGCGCTCTTCGTGGACCATGACAAACAAGTCGCCGGCCGCGGCGGGGGCGCTGAAGCCGGTGACGACGACCGGGGTCGAGGGGCCGGCCATCTCGACATTTTCGCCGCGGGAGTTTTGCATGGCCCGAACCCTGCCATAGGTTTCGCCGGCGAGGAAAGCATCGCCAACGCGCAGGGTACCGCTCTGGACCAACACCCATGCGACAGGCCCCTGGCCCTTGGTGATCTCGGATTCGATGATTGTCCCGCGGGCACGCTTGTTCGGGTTCGCCTTGAGTTCGAGCAACTCGGTCTCGAGGACCAGGAGTTCCATCAATTCGTCGACGCCCTGGCCGGTCTTGGCCGAGATGTTCTTGATAATTGTCGTACCGCCCCACTGCTCGTCCATCAGCTCGAAGCGCGTGAGTTCCTGCCGAAGACGGTCGGGTTGCGAATCGGGTTTGTCGATCTTGTTAATCGCGACGACGATGGGCACCTCGGCCGCCTTCGCGTGGTGGATCGCCTCGACGGTCTGCGGCATGATGCCGTCGTCCGCCGCGACCACCAGCACCACGACGTCGGTGACTTTCGCCCCGCGGGCGCGCATGGCCGTGAAGGCCTCGTGACCGGGGGTGTCCAAGAAGACGACCCTTCCTTGCGGCAACGTGACCTCGTAGGCGGCGATATGCTGGGTAATCCCGCCGGCCTCGCCCGAGGCAACACTGGCCTTTCGGACGCGATCAAGCAACGATGTCTTACCGTGGTCGACGTGGCCCATGACGGTCACGACCGGCGCACGGGGCACGAGGCTGGCGGGATCATCCTCGTCTTCCGCCAAGACATCTTCCTCCATCGGAATAATCGTCTTGACGTCGTATCCGTACACCTCGGCCATTCGCCGAATCAGGTCCATCGATAGGGTCTGGTTCTTCGTGGCGAGGATGTTGTGTTCCATGAGCGCGAGGATGATTTCCGTCGTGTCCAGTTCCATCGCGGTGGCCAACTGCTCGACCGTCATCGTGTCTTCAACTTCCAGTATCAAGTTTTCAAAACCCTCGTCGGAACCCGTCTCGTCGTCTTCGTTGCGGCGTTTCTTGCGTTTCTTGGCGCCGCCGCCGGCCTGGTACTCGCGCACGGCCGCCGCGGCATCCCGGCGCATGGATTCCTCGGTGCGGATGCGCTCTTGCTTCTTCATCCGCTTGCGGGCGGTCTTGCCGGTCTTGCGTTGTCCCCCGGCGGCGCCGGCGAGCTTGACCTTCTGCTTTATCTTCTTGTCGCCCAGTTCCCGCTGGAGGTTGGCTTTGCGGATGACTTCGGCGATGACCGCGGGGTCCGGCTTTACCACGGGCTTGGCGACGACCCGGACCTTGCGCAATTCCTCTTCTTCCTGGCGGCGCTCGGCCTCCGCCAGCAGTCCGACTTCCTCCTCTTCCTCTTCCTCGGTCTCGGTCTCGGCCTGGGGATCGAGGATTTCGACCTCAACCACGTCGAGGTGGGTCCCGTCGGCGCGCACGACCTCGGCGCGATGCTCCTCGTGATCGATGGCGCTGCCAATTATGATCGAGGGTGCCTCGGCCTGCTTCTTTTTCTTGAGCGGCTTAATCTTTGGCTTGGGCTTGGGTACGCTGGCGACCGGCGGAGGGGCCGTCAGGAGGATCGAGCCGGTTGAAATGTCGTGTGTGTCGCTGAGGATTTCGGCGACGGGCGCGGGGGGGAGGATCTCGGCGATCACGGGGGCGGGAACCACCTCGGCCCCGACGCCGTTTTCCCGGGCCTGTTCTTCCTCGGCCAGTTTTTTCTTCTGGGCGGCCTCCGTTTCCTTGCGTTTGGCGGCGGCGCGGAGAAGGGCCCGTTGGGCCTTCTCCTTTTCCTTCTCGACTTCGCGGCGCCGTTTTTCGGCGATGGACGGATCGTCATCCACGTCGATCAGGAAATCGCATGCTTCGTCGGAGAGTTCGGCGTCCACGCCGCCGACGTCGAAATAGGCATACCGGAGTTTTTCGACCGCCTCTTCGGCGCTCATGACGAGGCGCTCCGTCATCGTGGCTACCGTGCGCATTTATGCTGCCTTTCCAAACGCTGCCCCCGGGCGAGCCGGGGCGCTTACACCCAGGGTTACTGTACTGTCTCGGCGTCCGTATCGCGCGGGGCCCGCATGCCGCCGGCCAGTTCCAGATCGCTACGGATGTCAATGTTCCAACCGACGAGACGCGAGGCCAACCGCGCGTTCTGGCCCTTCTTGCCAATGGCAAGCGATAGCTGGTCGTGAGGCACGACGACCAGGATGGTCTTGTTGTCCTGATCCAGCGTGATATTCAGGATATCGGCCGGATTGAGGGCGTTGCCGCAAAGCTCGACGGGGTTTTCGCTCCATCGGACGATGTCGATCTTCTCGCCGGAGAGCTCCTCGACCACGGCGCGCACGCGGGAACCCTTCATTCCGACACAGGCACCGACGGGGTCGACATTGGGGTCGTTCGAGCTGACCGCGACCTTCGTTCGGCTTCCCGGCTCGCGGGCGATTGCCTTGATCTCGATGGTGCCGTCGAATATTTCCGGCACTTCATTCTCGAACAGGGCGCGCACGAGGTCCGGAGTGCTGCGGGACAATAGCAGCTGGGTGCCGCGCTGGTTCTTCTCGACGGAGACCAGGAAGGCGCGCACGCGCTCGCCCGGCTTGAAGTTCTCTCGTTGCGATTGTTCCTTCGGGGGCACGATGGCCTCGGCGCGATCCAAGCCGATGATGACGTTGCCGTGCGAAATCCGCTTGACAAGCCCCGACACGATCTGTCCTTCGCGCTGTTTGTATTCGTCGTAGACGTTGTCGCGCTCGGCGTCCTTGATCTTCTGGATGATGACTTGCTTCGCGGTCTGGGCCGCGATTCGGCCGAAATCGCGCGGTTCCGCGGGGACTTTGAGGCGATTCCCGAGCTCGGCGCTGGGATTGAGCTCGCGGGCCTTGTCGAGGGCAATGTCGGTCGTGGGATCGCCGATGGTCTCGACGACGGTGCGCACCTCGTAGACCTTGAACTCGAGGTTGTGCTGGTCCACGTCCACGATGATGTTGGCGGCGTTGTACATGCTTTTGCGCGCAGCCGTCTCGATGGCGCTCCGAATCGCCTCAATCAGCGTATGCCGGTTGACGCTCTTCTCCGCCTCAAGTTGTTGCAGGATGACCCGCAGATTCGTGTCCAACGCACACTCCTTGTCGCCCACCACTCACCGATCAAGGTGGGCCTTCTTCACATTCTCGATATGAATCCCGAACACGGTCCCGTCGACGTCTATCTTGACCAGTCCATCTTCGAAAGCCGCCAAGCGGCCGGTAAATCGCTTCCGGCCATCGACCGGCGCCACCGACTGCAGCTTGATGGGTTCTCCGCAAAATCGTTCAAAATCCCCCTGTTTCCTCAGGGGTCTCGCGATGCCCGGGGACGAAACCTCGAGCATGTAGCGTCCATCGATAAAATCGAACCGATCCAGGAACGGGCTGAGAAACTGGGCCGCCTCGGCGCACTGATCCAGCGTAATGCCGCCAGTGCGGTCTAAAAACAACCGAAGCGCGTGCCCCGCACCCGCTCGACCGCATTCAACTTCCACCAGTTCGAAGCCCTGTTCGGCCAGCTCTGGCTCCAGATGTTCCCATATCCTGCGAACGACTTCGTCCAGATCCACGCATCGTTCCTCGGGCACACGAGGCCATTTCGGCGCGCATTCGGCACGCCGTCGCCAGCAAGCAAAAAGAGTGGGTAAACACCCACTCTCCGGAATCTCGCTTCAATCCAAGGGGCAGTATATCACGCGACGGGCGATTTTACAAGGCGCGGGCGCTCGCGCAAGTGCTTGGCCTATTGCCGCTTAAATCATCAAGAGGGCGATATTTCGGCACCCCGAGCCGTCCGCCCGATGGGAAAAGAAACGGCCGTCGCAAATGGTGCAGATTCCGGAAACGCGGATGGCGGATTCGGGCACGCCAGCCCGGACAAGTTGCTGGGCGTTTGCCGTCCAGAGGTCGAGTTTGCGGCCGTTCACGGGCAATCCGGCACCGGTAAAATGTTGCACCATCGGTGCCGACACTTCGTAACAGCACGGCCCGGCAGAGGGGCCGATAAGCGCATGAAGACGTCCGGGAGCGGCCGCAAAGGCCTCCACGAGACATTCGACCGCGGCGGTCGCGATTGCGCGAAGGGTGCCTTCGCGTCCGGCATGGACCACGGCCGCGCATCGCGCCACGGGATCGAAGAGGAATATCGGGACACAATCGGCCACCCCGACTCCGATGGGCCGCCCGTGCGCCCGGGTCATCAGGCCATCGGCCTCGACCTCGATGCCGGGCGAGTCGGACGCCTCGACTATGTGCGTACCGTGAACTTGCCGGACACGCGCGACCCCGGCAGGATTGATGCCGCATGCTCCGCACAGGTCTCGAATACCCTCCAGGCCGAGGGCCAACGCGCAGTCGCCGTCGGATTTATCCGACATGGCCGCCAGGCCAAGGCCAAGGGACTCGAATTCGCGGAACCGGATCATACGGCGTACCGGCTTGCCTAGAGAATGTACCGGGCGAGGTCGCGATGCTCGCGGAGCTGTTCGAGGCGTTCCTCGACGAACGCGGCGGTGATTCGGATTGGTTTTCCGCGATGGGCAGGCGCGTCGAACGAATAGTCCTCGACGAGATACTCCATGATCGTGTGGAGCCGGCGCGCGCCGATATTCTCGGTGGACTCGTTGATTTCTTGGCAGATGCGGGCGACGGCGTCAATCGCGCCGTCGTCAAATGCGATGGACACTCCCTCGGTCTCGAGCATGGCGGTATATTGGCGAATGAGGGAGTGGCGGGGTTCGCGCAGGATGCGGGCGAAATCGGGGGCATTGAGGCTCTCGAGGTGGACGCGAATTGGGAACCGGCCCTGAAGCTCGGGAATCAGGTCGGACACCTTCGAGATGTGAAAGGCGCCCGCCGCGATGAAGAGGACGTGGTCGGTCCGAACGGGGCCATACTTGGTCGTCACCGTGGAGCCCTCGACAATGGGAAGAATGTCGCGTTGCACGCCTTCGCGCGACACGTCGGGCCCGCCGCCGCCCCCGCCGTGCCGCGAGGCGATCTTGTCTATCTCGTCGAGGAACACGATCCCGTGGTTCTCGGTCCTCTCGATGGCGGCCTTGACGGCGGCGTCCATGTCGACAAGACCATCGAGCTCCTCTTGCTCGAGGATGGTGCGGGCCTCGGCGATGGTTAGTTTTCGTTTGCGGGTTTTCTGCGGCATGAGGCGGCCGAACATTTCCTGCATGTTGACGCCCATTTCCTCCATGCCGGAATTGGTGAACAACTGCATCATCGAGCGGGAACCGGTGTCCCTGACTTCCAAGTCGATTTCGTTCGCGTCAAGTTCCCCGTCATCGAGTTTCTTCCGCAGCATCTCGCGGGTGCGGACCTCGGCGGAATCGTCGGGGGTGATGCGCGCCGGGCCTTCGTCGCCCGAGCCCGGGTCCATGGGGTTGAAGGCCCTCGGGACGCGCGTGGGCTGCGCGGGGAGGAGGATGTCGAGTATGCGCCTGCGCGCGTTCGACCGCGCCTTTTCCATCAGCGACTGTTTCATTTCGTCGCTGACCATTTTCACCGCGACCTCGGTCAATTCGCGGATCATCGACTCGCAGTCGCGGCCCACATAGCCGACCTCGGTGAACTTCGAGGCCTCGACCTTGACGAAGGGCGCATCGACGAGTTTCGAGAGTCTTCGCGCGATCTCGGTCTTGCCCACGCCGGTCGGGCCGATCATGATGATGTTTTTGGGCGCGACGTCGTCGCGCATGGCCTCGGGCAATTGTTGGCGGCGCCAGCGGTTGCGCAGGGCGATGGCCACTTTCTTTTTCGCGTCGGCCTGTCCGACGATGTAATTGTCCAACTCGGCCACGATTTCGCGCGGGGTAAGCGATTCCATCTGGGGAACTCCTGGAGACTTGGGGGAAATAGGACGGTCGTATAGGTGAGGTTGGCGCGAGGCCCGTCATCCCAATTTGGCGACGCGCCGTTCGTGCCGTTCGCCGTGGCTGAACCGGGCTTCGAGCCAGGCCGCGAGGATGACCTTGCATTCGTCCAGGCTGAGTATCCGCCGCCCGAGGCAGAGTACATTCGCGTTGTTGTGGTCCTTCGACAGGCGCGCCATTTCGACCGAGGTGCAGACCGCCGCACGGATGCCCGCGCGGCGGTTGGCGGCGATGCCCATGCCGATGCCCGTGCCGCACAGCAACACGCCGAATTCGGCGGTGCCATCGCATATTGAGTCGCACACGCGGGACGCGAAATCCGGATAGTCGACCGAAGCGGGGCCGTCCGTTCCGCAGTCGACGACGCGATGGCCCGAGGACTCGATGAAGGCGGTCAACCCGGGTTTGTAGAAAGGCTTGGGCTCGTCGAAGCCCGCATGATCGCAGCCGAAGGCAATATTCATGAGATTCTCGCGCATGTAGGGGGAAAAGAGCAGCGCATGCATTGTACGCCAGTGCGGTTCCCGAACGCCAAACCCGGTCAAATTTAGCGGTCGAGCGCCCGCTCGATCATTGGCCGGGAAATTGCGCCTTCTCGATGGATGACCCGGGTGTCCGGGTCGAATACGGTCGATGGCAACGCATCGTCGAGTTCGCCGCCATCAACGACGATGGATACGCCGTCCAAGGAAATTCCTTGCGCTGATCGCGCGGGAGGCTGTCCCGAGAGGTTGGCCGAAGTCGAGACGATGGCGCCGCCGAAGGCGCGGCACAAATCGGCGGCGATTGGTGAACTGGTGCGCCGCACGCAGACGGTCGCGCCGGGGCCCAAGAGCGACGTAGGTAAATCGGGGGCCGCAGGAAGAACCAGGGACAGGGGGCCCGGCCAGAAGACCTCCATGCATCGGCGGGCCGCGGGGGAGATCGATCGCGCCACGCGGTCCATGTGTTCGTTCTCCGCCGCAATCAGCAGGACCGGGATTGCGGCGTCGCGCCCCTTGATGGCGTACAAACACTCGATCGCGCCGGGCGTATAAGGATCGACGCCGAGTCCGTAGACGGTCTCGGTGGGATATGCGACGATTTCGCCGCGCCGGAGTGCCTGCGCCGCTTCTTCGATGCCGGCTTTCGTGGGGAAGACGATTTTCATGAGGCGTATCCATGAGCGACGAGCGATTCCAAATACCGGCGAAGCTGCCGGAATGCACGCCCACGGTGGCTTACGGAATGCTTGGAGTCGGGATCTAACTCGCCGAAGGTCAGGGACATCCCATCGGGGATGAACAAGGGATCGTAACCGAAGCCGTTGGCCCCACGGGCGCTTGCGGCGATGCGGCCCTTGATCGTCCCGCGTTCCACGTGTTCGGTGCCGTCGAGGCCGATGAATGCGGCGCAGCACACAAACCGCGCAATTCGTTGATCGTCGCTGACTGCTGCCAACGCGCCCAGCAACTTCCGATTATTGTCGTCGTAACTACAACCCGGGCCCGCGTAGCGCGCGGAATGAATTCCCGGTGCGCCGCCGAGCGCATCGACCTCGAGCCCGGAATCGTCCGCAACGCACGCGACACCGAAACTCGACCCGTAGTATCGCGCCTTGAGCAAGGCATTGCCCTCGAAGGTGTCCTGATCTTCCTCGGGTTCCTCGGCGGGCGGATAGTCCGCCAACGACATCACTTCCCACGGAAGGCCAACCAGAAGGTGACGCAGTTCGGCGGCCTTGTCGCGGTTGCCCGATCCGATGAGGAGCAAGGGGTTAGTCACGGGCAAGGGCCTCGCGCTGGAGGGCGAACAATTCCTGGATGGCACCCTGCCCCATGTCGAGCATCGTGTCCAGGAGGCCACGGCTGAAGGGCTCGCGTTCGGCCGTGCCTTGAAGCTCGATGATCCCGCCGCCGTCCTTCATGACCAGGTTGAGGTCCACTTCCGCGGAACTGTCCTCGATGTAACACAGATCGACGAGTGGCACCCCCTCGACGATCCCCACGCTGACTGCGGCGCACTGGCCGGCCATTGGGGAGACCGGCAGGACCCCTTGGGCGACAAGTCCGGACATCGCGTCGTGGAGCGCGACATATCCCCCGGTGACTGCGGCGGTGCGCGTGCCCCCATCGGCCTGGATAACGTCGCAATCCACGATTACTTGTCGTTCGCCCAATGCGGCGAGGTCGATCACGGAACGCAACGAGCGCCCGATGAGACGGCTAATCTCGAGGGCCCGTCCCTTCTTGGTGGCGTCGCGCGAGATGCGGCCCCCGGAAGCCGAGCCGGGGAGCATGGCATATTCCGCCGTGACCCATCCGCGGCCCCCGCCGCGCAACCACGGCGGCACGCCTTGATCGACGGTGGCGGTGCATAGGACCACCGTGTCCCCGAAAGAGATGAGCACCGAACCGTGCGGGTTCTTTGTGTAGTGACGGCGAATTTGGATCGGGCGCATCGTTTCCGCCGTGCGGTCGGTTCGTGGCATGCAGGTTCCTGTTCAATGAGGGTCAAAAACAGCGAACGGGACATCGCGTGCCCTGAAGGCAGGATGTCCCATTCGGCGGGGCGAAAAAACTTAGTTTGAGGCGGCGTCGGCGGCACCCGATTCCGCTTGCTTCTTCTTTTGTTCTTCTTCCGTCGCGGCCACTTGGGTCTCTTTTATGTCGCGATGGTACTTTTGGAGGAGATTCTGGAAGACGGTGTCCTCGCGGATGATCTCGACGGCTTTCGCAAGCACGGTGTCGTGTACGAGCCCCTCGGCCTCCGGATTGCCCGTCACCCCGCCGTGATTTTGCTTGTTGATGCAATCCTCGCAGGCCGCCTCGGACTCGTATAGCTGGCGGCGCAGGTTGGCCTGGGTCTCGACATCCATCGGGACCTCGATGTCGGGCAAAATACCCTTGCCGTCGATGGTCACGTCGCCCGGCGTGTAATAGAGCGCGGTCGTCAGGCGCAATGCGCTGCCCTCGGGGCGGCGCAGGGGAATGATCGTCTGGACGCTTCCCTTTCCGTAGGTCTTCTCGCCAATCACCAAGGCACGTTTGTGGAATTGCAGCGCCCCCGTGACGATTTCGGATGAGCTCGCCGAGGTGTTGCTCACCAGCAACAACAGCGGCATGGTCTCCGGCATATCGGGGTTGCGCTCGGTCTTGAGGCGCATGTTGTCCTTGTATTCGCCCTCGGCGGATTCGCGTCCCTTCGTCGAGGTCACGAGCGTGCCCTTGGGCAGGAATAGCTCCGAGACTTCGCGGGAGGCCGAAAGCAGGCCGCCCGGATTCCAACGCAGGTCGAGAATCAAGGCAGTCATCCCCTGCTTTTGGAAGTCGTCCAAGCGTTCGCGAAGGTCCTTGGAGGTATTTTTCTTGAAATCGCTGATGCGGACATACCCCACGCCGCCGCCCAATATGCGTGCCTCGACGACGCTCTCGAGCGGAATGATGCCGCGCTTCACCTCGACGTCGATCCGTTCGTACTGTTCGGAGTCGGCCTTCTTGCGCATCACCGCGATGGCCACCGTCTGGCCGCGAGGTCCCTTGATCCGGTTCGACGCCTCGAGGGTGGTGATGCCGTGCGCCGACACGCCGTCGATTTCGGCGATGATGTCGCCCGCGCGAAGACCGGCCTTGCTCGCCGGGGCGCCCGGGATGGGCTGGACGATGACGACGTTCCCGTCCTCGTCGAGGGTAATGCGCACGCCAATCCCGTCGAACGCGCCCTCCGTTTCCTCGCGCATGTCCTGGAAGCCCTCGGCGGGAATAAAGCTGCTGTTCCGGTCGAGGGAGTTCATGATCCCCTGGAGCGCGCCCTCGACGACCTTGTCCATGTCGGGGTCGTAGACGTAGTTGCCGAGAATCTCGGAAAGGACGTCTCCAATCGGCTCGATCTTCTCGAAGACCTGCGACTTCGGTTCTTGTGCGAAGATTCGGGAAGAGAACCCGTTGGTGAGCACGAGCGCGACACCGGCCAAGAACAACACCAAGCCGATAAATTCGGACTTTCCTTTACTGGGGCCCAAAGCACTACCTCCATCGCGTGAACCTGTGGCGGCCACGGGCATCCAGCCAGCTGCTTCCAAGGTGCTGTATCGACTATATCAAAACGGGCCGGGGTTTACGAAAATCCGGGGCAAGCCTACCCCGAAAAGCGTTCCTTGAGCTTCAAGAAGGGAGTCTCGTAATACCGGAAGCTCAGTTCGGCCGCGATCCAGGTGGCCAACAGGGCCGGGACGAACAAGACATAGCGCTGGGGGACGTCCATGCGATCGAGCAGGACGATCAGCGGCCACATCGCGAGGTGATGCAATAGGTACATGCCGTAACTGACGACGCCGATCCGGCGAATCGGGGCCAGCCCCAGCAAGGGGGACAAGAGGTGGCGTTCCCGGATGACCACGGATGCCAACAGGGCGGTCATCGTCAGGTGAATCGCAAGGCGAATGGGGCCGCCGATGTCCGCCACGGGAATATTCATCGCGGCGACGAGCGCGCCGGTAAAAACGGCGGGCGCCCATGGGTGTCCGGCCGCCCTCGCGGCAAGGTCGAAGCCGCGCCTCGAGTGCAGGGTGTGGGCGAGCAGTACGCCGAGACAAATCGGCGTGAACGCCGCCTCGAGAAAGACCAGGGAGGAGCGTTCGATCCCGAACAGTTCCCGCAGGGCGTCGTCGAACGCGCCGAAATTGACGAGGATGTTCACGGCAAGCGCCGCGGCGAGCACGCCGAGCAACGCGGGGCCACGCAAGAAGCGCTCGACCGGGGGCCAGACCGCGTAGAATTGTTCCTCGACGCAGAGCGACCAGGCGACGTGGAAGAAGGTCTCCTTGCCGTACCAATTGAGCGTGTAGGTAAAGAACCAGGGCAACGCGGCAAGGAACCCCGGGGCGAGTTCCGAGCCGGGCTTGAGGAGAAACGCCGCCGTAAGCAGGAGGATCACGCCGTAGTAGAGGGGAAAAATGCGGAGCGCGCGCCGCGCGTAGAACCCCCGCAGCGAAAACTCGCCCTTGCGCCCGCGCTCGCGCAGGATGAGCGTGACGATAAGGAAGCCGCTCAAAACGAAGAACATGTCCACGCCGAGGAACCCGCGCCGCGACATCGGCACCCACGCGATCGGATTGTCCGTATGGTGCCAAATGACGGCGACGATGCTGGCGCATCGCAGCCCGTCCAGCGAGGGAAAGAAGCGCATCGCCCGGTATGCATCGTGGCCCGTGGCGTTCATCGCCCGCGTGGCCTCATCGGGAGTACACGACGGGCATTTGCCGGGGCCCGAAGGGAGGGTCTCCACCCGGCCTCGATGGGCGCCGGGCGCGGGCGAAGGCCAGGCCGCCCAATCCGCCGGCCATGACGATGAAAATGGGATTGAACATGGCGTTGAACAGGTTGTCGATCATCCAGAGCCCGAGCGCCACGGCCACGGCCACGCAGGGAGCGCAGGCCGGATCGGGCCAGAGCCTCGGGGGAACCCGGCGATGCAACGCCAGCGGGCCCCCGAGCACGACGCCCACCAGGGAGGACAGGCCCACCAGCCCGCTCAATCCGAACGTGATGATCCACTGGCCGTCGGCGACGGAAATGTCCGTGCCTGTCTCTTCGTCGAACACGCGGCTCCGTCCCCAGCCTCCCCATCCGAAGACGATTTGGCGGCGGGCCTTCTCGGCGAGCGAGTCCTCGTTGTCGATACGGAATTGGAGGGAGGCGGCGCGCTCCTCGCCGGCCACCGACTCGGAAAGTCCGACCAAATTCTCGCCCGACCAGAATCCCCCGCCGCGCAGGACGATATATAGGATCGGCAGCGCGCACAAGGACCACAGGGGGAGCGGGTGCCGCATCAAGCGGATCGAAAGCACGATGGCGATTCCGCCGGCAAGCAAGACAAGCGACCCGGTGGATTTCAAGAAGACGGTCGTGGCCACGAGCGGGGGCACCAACGCGACCATTGGAAACGGTCCCAATCGCTTGAGGGAGCCGGAGAACCATAACGCCACGCCGAAGATCGAGGCGACGCACATCCACATCGCGACCATGAGGCCGTGTTGCATGAACACGACCGGCCGCCAACCGCCGAGACGCACGGTCTGGGCGAAGACGTGGGGATGAAACCCGTAGACCATGTGGTGCAACTGCGGGCTCATGCGGATTTCGTAGAGGCACAACGGGACGTATACCAATCCGCCGATGAAGACCCCGATGACCAATTCCCGCATGCTCTCCGGCGTGCTGAAATACAATCGGCCCAGGAAATAGGGCATGCCCCATCCGATGGCGAAGCGCAACGCCGTCGACAATCCGTCGTAGGCCCCGAGTCCGTTCAGGATGGAGGTGGCGAAAGGGCAAAGGCAATAGACGATCATCGCCACATCGAGCAGCTTCGGGCGGAACCGCTGAATCGAGTTCACGTTGAAGATCAATGTCGCCGCGAAGACCCCGGCACAGGTCGCCGTCATCTTGGTGTAGTCCGAAAACATCGGGATCGGGATCGATGCGTTCGGCAGGAACATCCAGGCGAACAGGAACGCGCATATCACCGCGCGGCGGGCAGGCAACAGGGCGAAAATGACGACCACCACCGGCATCCAAGCCGCCAAGACAATCTTGGAAAATGTGGTGGCTTCCTCAAGCACGCGCTAACAGCCCAGTTTCCCCGGGTCGCCCCGGCGTTCAACCCCAAGTCCCAATGTCCCGCATTGTACCGCGAATTGCCCGGGCCGCAAAGTACATGGGCCCGGCGCGGTGTGCCGGTTCATGGGCCGGCGGGGGGATCGAATTCCACGAAGTCGCCGAGGGCATCGTCGTAGTAGCGCATCCGCCGGTGGCTGAGGTCGAACACCCAGCCATGCACCTTGACGGCGCCGCTCGTCTCGGCTTGGCGCACCGAGGCATACGCGCGCACATGCTGGAGTTGGAGCAACACGTTCTGCTCGACCAATGCGTCGTGCAGTTCTTCGCCATCGAGGCCCTGGTGCTTGAGCGACTCGAGCGCGGGAAGCGCATGGGTCATCCAGTCGGCGGTGTTTCCCGGGCACCCGTTCTCGAGCCCGCGCTCGAGCGCGCGCAGACCGCCGCAATCCGTGTGGCCGCACACGACGATGCAGTTCACCTTGAGCACCTCGATCGCGTAGTCGATCGCCGCGGCCAACACCGACTCGCCCGAGCCGGGAGGCGGCACGATGTTCGCGATGACGCGGACCACAAATAGATCGCCGGGACGCGCCGCCATCAGCGACTCGGCCAGCACCCTCGAGTCGGAACACCCGATGAACATGACATCGGGCGACTGGCCTTCCCGCGCAAGCGAGTCCAGGCGGTCCTTCTCCTGGGCAAAGAAGGCCTCGCGTTCGCCGCTCGTTTCCGTCAGTAACCATTTCGACATGGGGGGGTGCGTGGGATCTCGGTATGGGTCTTGATATTGGGGTTCGGGAACGCGGGGCGCGCTCCCGGCCGGGCAACCGCGATCAAGTGGGCGGCAACGCGGGCCGAGCGTGCGGAGTCTACCACGGCGAGACGGGGTGATTGAAAATGGATGGACGGGGGGTGTGGGGACGGACGGGTTGATGCATTACAATTGTGCCATTAGGTCGCCTACATTCCGGGCTTGGACGAATTTCGCCGCGTTGTCACCCACGGCGAGCGCGTTGAAATGGGCCTTTCCACATTCGATTTTTGCGCGTTCCTTCTCACGGAGGTCTTCCGTGTTGAGGCTCGCCTTCGTTTCGACGACAAGGTAGAGGCGCTCTTGGCCGTCCGATTCGACCAGAACAGCCCAGTCGGGATTGTAGGTCCCCAACGGAGTGGGTACCCTGAACCAACCGGGAAGCTTTGCATAAACTTTTACGGCGGAATTCTTCTCCAAGTCTTCCGCAAACGTTCGTTCCACGCCCGAATCGTAGATCACCTGCTCGTACACGCATTTGGTCGTGTCTTTGAGCACGTTCTTCAGATACCCCGTGAGTTCCTCTTGCTCGAAGAGTTCTTGGGCGTAATAAGAATCGTCGCCGATCCGCTGGTAGCGGATCCCGTCCACGATTGCGAGGCGTTTCGTCCCGTTGATTGCCTCAGAAGCGAACTCGATGAACTGCTGTGGGTTTCGCTTGAAATCGTCAAGCCGCTTACTCTGTTTGAGGATACGGACGATGCTTTTCCGAGTCAGCTGTGTCGCGTCCTGGAGGTGGGTGAGAATGTCGGGAAGATCGATGTCTGCCTCGTCGAGCGTGATCGGCGCGGATGCCGCCGTCTCCTGCGCCTGGACTCCTCCCTTGCCGATGGCCAGATCGGCCTTCCGGATTTGCACGCGGGTCTTGTTGATCGGCGGGCAAGCCGTGATGGCCTCGGCGCATTTTTGGATCAAGGCTTCGTTATCGAACAAGACGCGATAGGTTGTCTTGTGCTTGATTCGGTCCCACAAGGCTTTGAATTCCGCGCCGTGCAGAACAGCTTGGCGCGTGCGCACCTGGACCCGTTCGTCCGCATTTTTGATGTCCAGCTTGCCCGCCAGTTTCCGCAGGATTTCCTGCACCTGCGGCAGGTGCGGTCGATACGTATCGGGAAGCTGCAGCGTGCCTTCCTTGAGCGCGGTGCGCAGCCGATCCTGAACTTTGCCGTTCGCGTCGATAAATCCGGACTCCTTCAGATGCACCCAGAGCGCCTCGGATTGCTCCACACCCAGCGATTCGGAACGGCCCGCGTCGTCCGTCACCGGAATTGCGGCAAACTGGTGCCTTTCGACAATGCCGAAACGGATACCGGTGTCCTGCTCGATCTCTTTCTGGAGGTTCTCGGCAAACTGTTCGTAGCTTTCCGTCGCGATAACGGTCAAGGTGTTTAGATCGAACCCGCGCAATCGTTCCCCGTCCTGGTTCACACAGAGGCGCAGGCCGCGCCCAATGGACTGTCGCCGGGCCATTTCGCTGCCCATGTCCCTCAACACGCAAATCTGGAACACGTTCGGGTTGTCCCAACCCTCGCGCAGGGCGGAGTGGGAGAAGATGAACTTCAGTTTCGTGTCGAAGCTCAGCAACCTCTCCTTGTCGCGCATGATCAGGTTGTAGGCACGCTCCGCGTTGTCCCGGTTCCCCTGGTTGTTCTCCGCCGTATCGGTCCAGGCGCCTTTTTTGTCGATCGAGAAATACCCCTCATGAACTTCCCCGGGGGATGATTCGAGGTCCACTTCACTAAACAGCGTCGCGTACTTCGGTTTCTTCGCGGCCGCCCGATATTCCTCCTCGAACATCACCGCGTATTTGCCCTTGGCGGCGTTTCCATCGGAATCGTAGGCCCGGTAGTGCTCCACGGCATCGACAAAAAACAGGCTCAGCACTTTGATTCCCTGCGGCCGCAACCGAAGCTCCTTGTCAAGGTGTTCCTCGATGGTGCGCCGAATCATCAAACGTTTGATTGCGTCTTTGTTGGTGTCGCCGACAGACTCCCCGATGTGTATCGGCAGTTCCAAGTGGTTCAACTCAATGAATTCCTCGCCAGCCTTGCAGGAGATATTCTGCACGAGACAGTTCGCATACATGGCGCGATGCGTAACTTCCTCCAAGTCAAATCCGGGCTGCACCGTGACAGTCTCCCGGACAACTCGCGCGCCGTGCTGCACATCGAGTTCCACTTTGGCCGAAAACTTCCCGCCTTTGTTACTCGTCGAAATCAACCTTATGTACGGCTTGTTGTGTCCGCCTTCCACCTCGAGCGAGGCCACTTCGATTTGCTTGACCAGCCTTCGCTCGTAGGCGTCCACCGCGTCGAGGCGGTACAGCATGTGGTGCGTGTTCGCGTGGGTGGCCGAATATCGCAAGGTACAGAGTGGGTTCATCGCATCGAGCGCTTCCTTCCCGCGCCCTTCAAGGCCGCCGTCCACACTCTGCGGTTCGTCCACGATGATGATGGGCCGCGTGGCCTTGATGAGGTCGATCGGTTTTTCCCCGCCCGTCTTCTCGCTGTCCTTGTAAAGGTTGTTCACGTCCTTCTTGTTGATCGCCCCGACGGTGACCACCATGATCTGGATTTGGGAACTCGTCGCGAAGTTGCGCACCTGGACCAATTTGATCGAGTCGTAGAAGAAGTACTCGAAGGGGACATTGGCGTAGATCCCCCGGAAATGCTCCTCCATGATCTGGAGCGACTTGTAGACCCCTTCCTTGATCGCCACCGACGGCACGACGATGACGAACTTGGCGAAGCCATAGCGCCGGTTCAATTCAAAAATCGTGCGGAGATAGACGTACGTCTTCCCCGTTCCGGTCTCCATCTCGACGGTGAAGTCGCCGGAGGCCAGTGACGCGGACGGGGGAAGCCCATTGCGAAGTTGAATCTCCTGGGCGTTGACGAGAACCTCGTCATCTAGCAACGACAGGCGGTTTCCAATACCAAGGTCAGTTTCCGTGTGCGTGAGCGAATTAGACATGCCGAAGGTCACCGTGAATTCGCCGCGGCAAATCTCCTGGCCCCGGAACAGATCGCACACGGCCTCGATGGCTTGAAGCTGGTAGTCCAGGTTCGGCTCAAAATGCAGCTTCATGACGATTCCCCGGAGTCGGCACCCCGTGAGGACTGACTGATTCGCTTGACCTCTTTGTCGAAATCGCTCTCGAAGGCTTTGTCCTGCTTCACGCGGTAGTGTTCGTACTGATCTTCAGCAAGCTGTTTCGCCACTTCGGCCGACACGGAACCGGCATTCGTCAGCACTTCATACTCGTTGAAGCGGAGAAACGCATCGATTCGCATCACCCAGTCGGCCATCTTCATCGGAATCTGCCTTGCCGCCTGGTTCTCGGCATAGTCCAGGTACATGCCAACGATTCGCTCCAGTTCCTTGATTTCCTGCTCGATGAGGAAGTTCTTGGCCACCGACACATCGGACTTCAGGATTTTGCCCGTGGGCGCGTTCTTCCAGTGGGTCAATCCCATGGTCGGTTTTGCGGCATCGGATCGTTCGGCAATCAACTCGGCAGCCGTCTTGCCCGTCACCGCCCAGTGCAGCTTGTTCTGCACGGTCTTGAAGAAGGTCTTGGTGATTTCCACGTCCTTGTCGTAGTCGATGCTGCACTGCTCGTAGATGTCCGTGATCTTGAGATAAAACCGGCGCTCGCTCGCCCGGATCTCCCGGATGCGCTCCAGCAGCTCGTCAAAGTAGTCCTTGCCGAACCGCTTATTGAGCTTCAGCCGCTCATCGTCCAGCACAAAGCCCTTGATGATGAACTCGCGCAAGGTCTGGGTCGCCCAGATGCGGAACTGGGTGGCCTGCACACTGTTCACCCGGTAGCCAACGGAGATGATGGCGTCCAGGTTGTAGAACTCGATTTCCCGCCGCACCTCGCGTGTCCCCTCGGTTTGAACTCTTAGAATTTTTCGAAGAGTTCGCTCCCGCTGAAGCTCGCCGGACTCGTAAATCTCTTTCAGATGGTGACTTATGGTGGGCAGGGTCACCCCGAAAAGCTCCGCGATCTTCCGTTGATCCAGCCAGAAGGTCTCCGATTCGTAAAGGACCTCGACGCGAACCCTGCCCTCGGGAGTCTGATAAAGAATCAACTCGCCATCGATCGCTACACCGGGCTGGTCTGCGCTGCTTTCGTCGTCGTGCTCCATTCTCACAGGCTCCGCACCTGAGTGAACCCGTGCTGGGTCAGGATGGCCACCATGTTCGTCTTGGCCACGTCGTCCTCGAAGGCGCTGTCACGGAACACGCAGGTGGTGTCCCCTGCGGGGGCAAGCTCGCGACGCCAGTGGGCGATGCCAAGGCCGAGCGCTTCTACTGCCTCCCGCGGAATACTCGGCGACAGGCACGCCATCAACACCCCGCTTCCGATGGAATGGACCGTATAGCTCGTCCCTTCCAATTTCCCACTCCTCACTTCTTGCTTCTCCATCGGCACGCACAGGTCGAGCCCGAGCTTCAGCAACAACTCGTAGAGAATGTCAGACTCGTTCCGGCCCTCCTTGATGTGTTCCGAGTGCTCTAACAGCGTCGCGTCCAAGTCATCCGGCGCGGGGTCCCATTCACGGAAGTTGGTCGAGTCCAGTTTGAAGACGCGGAAGCCGAGGTCGCCTGCGAATAACGGATTCTCCTCCCGAATTTTCTTCCCGGCCCGTCGCAGGCGTTCCTTTGTTAGTTCGCTTATGTTCAAAGGCGTCTTCAAATGCGTGCAAAATTCGGCTGCTATCTTCTGATTCTTATCGTTGGGATCTAGTGGTTCCGGCAGTTGTACGAGAATGTAGCGCCGAACGCCACCATCAACAGCGTTTTGCTCCATGACCGCGTGCCCAGTAGTGCCAGACCCGGCGAAGAAGTCGAGAACGATGGCGTCTTCTGGGTTGTGTGTCCCCAATTGCAAGCAGCGATTGAGTAATTCGACAGGCTTTGGGTTGTCGAAAATGCTTTCACCCATGAGTCCATTGAGTGACCGCGTAGCATTTGTCGTCGTATCAAGATCATCCCAAAGTGTCTTCGAAACTTTTCCGCGATCCTCTGCCTCACTGAGGAACCGCTTGCGCTGTGGCCCGGCCTCTCCGGTTGTACCGAAGACGATTCGATTCTCCTGTAAAAGGCGTTGAAAGACCGTATACTCATTCTTCCAGCTACATCCGGGATTCGGTGTATAGGTTTCTCCGGTCTTTGGATTAGTAACCGCATAAAGCTGGTTTGGCCGCTCACCACCAACCTGAAATGGGTCAGCTTTCCACGGGCCTCGTGGGTCGTTGTCTGGGTTAGCGAACCCTTGTCCATCTTCGGGCAGCCTAAAATGAGGACGGTTCTCAACGAAATAGTCCTTGGAACGGGCATAGATTAGATTGTGGGTATGGGAAACGGAGATCAACGCCGTATTCGTAACAGATTTGGTGGAGTTCCATATGACGTCGCCGATGAAGCCCTCCTCGCCGAAGATTTCGTCTAACGCGTGACGAAGGTTATGTACCTCTGCATCAGATATCGAGACAAAAAGTAGTCCGTCTTCCCGCAGCAGATTCCTCGCCAACTTGCACCTCGGGTAGAACATACTCAGCCAGTCTGTGTGAAACCTCCCGCTCGACTCCGTGTTGCTCGTGACCTTGTTCCCACCTTCAACCTGTCCGGTGATCTGCATGTAGTTTCGGACATTGTCTTGGAAGTTGTCGGGATAGACGAAGTCCTTGCCGGTGTTGTAGGGCGGGTCGATGTAAATGAGTTTTACTTTCCCGGCGTAGGACTTCTGGAGCAGCTTCAGGACTTCGAGGTTGTCTCCCTCGATCATGAGGTTCTGGGTGGTGTCCCAGTCCACGCTGTCTTCCGGGCAGGGGCGGAGGGTACCGGTCGAGGGAGTAAGGGCAAGCTGGCGGGCGCGACGTTTCCCGTGCCAATTCAGGCCGTATTTCTCCTCGCGCTCGTCGACGGTCCCGCCGAGCAGTTGCTTGAGCGCGTCGAAGTCGATCTTCCCCTCGGCGAAGGCCTCGGGGAAAAGTCCCTTCAGGCGTTCGATATTATCGGCGAGCAGGTCCGCGCTCTTGGATTCCGGATCGACCGCAGTCAGCTTCTTCACAGTTCCCCTCCCGTCATCACTCTCGTGCTACCCCGGGCAATCCCGCTTGCCTACGTCGGATACGGGGCCGATTCTACCCGGTATTCGGGTGGCATTTCCCTTTCGGTGTTTTGCCATCGCAGGAAATATTCGATCACCCAAAAAGGAACGCCCCCTGGGCCGAACCCCGGGGGCGTCGTGATGGAGAAGGACCGAGGTCAGTCGGTATCGCCGTTGGCGTGTTTCTTGACGGTGGCCGCCGCGACGCCGTTGCGCATGATGGTGCGGGTTGGGTAGGTGGCGGTGGGGATGAGCTGGGTGAGGACCAAGCCGACGATGCCTTCCTTCTTGTCGATCCAGAAGTCGGTGCTGGCGTAGCCGCCCCAGGAGTATTCGCCCTCGCCGCCGAAGATGGTCATGCCCGCGCCCTTCATCGGGGTTGCGCCGCAATAGCCGAATCCGATGCCCTTGAAGCTGATGCCGGCCATCAAGTTGAGCGGGGCAGGGCCGAGTTCGGCGGGGAGTTGGTTCGAGGTCATTTCCTCGACGGCTTCCTTGCTGAGGACGCGGACCCCGTCGAGTTCGCCGCCGTTGAGCAGCATCTGCGCGAAACGGAGATAGTCGCCCGCCGTGGCCACCATGCCGCCGCCGCCGGAATCCTGGCTCGGGACCTTGAGGAAGGGGCTGTTGGCCGGGTCGTCGATGCGGGTCATCTTGGTCTTGGCGGTGTCGGGGCCGTAGTTCGCCGCGAGGCGGTCGGCGTTTTCCTTGGCGACGTGGAACCCGGCGTCGTTCATGCCGAGCGGCGCGAATAGGGTCTTCTCGAGGTAGTCCGCGAACCGCATCCCGGTGGCGACCTCGATCACGCGGCCGAGGACGTCCATGTTGACGCCGTAGTGCCATGCCGCGCCGGGTTGACACTTGAGTGGCAGGGTCGCGGCGCGCTTCGCGAATTCCTCGAGCGTGATGCCCGCCGCACCGTCGCTATTGAGGTTCGCCTTGCGGTACTCCTCGCCAAGTTTGCCCGTGTCGAAGATACCGTAGACAAGCCCGCTGGTGTGGGTCATGAGGTGCTTGAGGGTGATGGGGCGCTCGGCGGCCACGAGCTCGGTCGTGCCGTCCTTCTTCTCGATGAGCACCTTCATCTCGGCGAATTCGGGGATGTATTTCGAGACGGGATCGTCGAGCGAGATTTTCTTTGCGTCGACCAGCGTCATCACCGCCGCGCCCGTGATCGGCTTGGTCATCGAATACATGCGGAAGATCGTGTCGGACGTCATCGGCTTTTTGCGCTCGACATCGCGCATCCCGAAGGCCTCGAAGTAGGCCACCTCGCCCGCCCTCGCGACCGCAATCACAAAGCCGGGGAGTTGGCCCTTCTCGACAAACCCGTTGAGCTGGGTCTTGATGGCGCCGAGTTTCTCCGCCGAGAGGCCCAGCTTTTCCGGATCGCCCTTGGGCAGTCCGAATTCGCCCGGGCCCGCGAACACTGGCAGCGACAGCAGCAGGGCCGCCGTACACATCCACATCATCCGTTTAATCGACACGATCGGTTCTCCTTCGTTGGGACTCCGTTGGGCGCATGCCCTGTCCAAGGGGGCACAAGACGATGCGCATGCGAATCCGCGCGAGATCACGGTGGCGGGATTCGCACGCAAGTCTAGGCCCCCGCGCGGCCCGTGTCAAACCGCCGCCGTCGATTGACTCATCCGGGGGCCTTTGATAGGCTGTCGGCCCGTCCAGACTGCGTCTAACCGAGGCCCCAAATGAACAACCGCGTTGAGATTTTCGACACCACGTTGCGCGATGGCGAACAGTCGCCCGGCGCGAGCATGGACGATCGGCAGAAGATCGAGATCGCCCTCCAGCTCGAGCGGCTTGGCGTGGACATCATCGAGGCGGGCTTCCCGATCGCGTCGGAACAGGAGTTCGAGAGCGTCCGGCGGGTGGCCAAGACGGTCAAGGGCCCGAGAATTGCCGCGCTGGCGCGGGCGGTGCGGCCGGACATCGAGCGGGCGGCGCAGGCGATCGAGAAGGCGAACAGGCCGGTGCTGCACACGTTCATCGCGACCAGCGCCATCCACATGGAACACAAGCTGAAGATGACGCCGGACCAGGTCGTCGAGAATGCCGCGGGGGCCGTGACGCTCGCGAAGGGATTGATCGGGCGGGTCGAGTTTTCGTGCGAGGATTCGACGCGTTCGGACCTGAACTTTCTCATCCGGGTCAGCCAGGCCGCGATCGACGCCGGGGCCGACGTGATTAATCTCCCCGACACGGTCGGTTACACGACGCCGGACGAGATGGAGAAGATGTTCCGGACAGTCATCGGCGGGGTCAAGAACGCGGCCCATGTGGTGTTCTCGACGCACAATCACAACGACCTCGGGCTGGCGGTGGCGAACGCGCTGGCGGCATTGCGCGGCGGGGCGCGGCAGATCGAATGCACGATCAACGGGATCGGCGAACGCGCCGGCAACACCGCGCTCGACGAGGTGGTCATGGCGATCAAAACGCGCCACGACGTTCATCCCTACGAGACGGGGATCGTCTCGACGGAGTTGATGAACACGAGCAAGCTGTTGAGCAATGTCACGGGGCTGGTGGTCCCGCACAACAAGCCGATCGTCGGGCGCAATGCCTTCGCGCACGAGGCCGGCATCCACCAGCACGGGATGATCGCGAACCACTCGACTTACGAGATCATGACTCCCGAATCCATCGGCCGGAGCAAGAGCGAACTCGTCCTTGGGAAACATTCCGGGCGCGCCGGCTTGGCCAAGCGTTGCGAGGAACTCGGCTTCAAACTGGCCTCGGACGAGATATCCCAGTTGTACGAGAAGTTCATCCAGCTGGCGGATCGCAAGAAGGAAATCTTCGACGACGACCTTCGGGTGCTGCTGATGAGCATGCACGACGCGTCGTTCGAGGTGTACCAGCTTGACCAGGTCCTGACCTCCGGGCGCAACCCGTCGATGGCGATGGTGCAATTGAGGAAGGGCGGGGAAACGCTGGTCGACACCGCCATCGGCGACGGTCCGGTCGACGCCGCGATCAAGGCCATCGAGCGCATCGTGGGGTGCTCGGGCACGCTCGACGAATTCTCGATTCGCGCGGCGACGCCCGGGCGCGATGCCCTGGGCGAGGCGAACGTCATTGTGCTGTTCGAGCGGCGCCCTTTCACGGGGACCGGCGCGACGACGGACATCATCGAGGCCGCCGTGCTCGCGTACTTGAACGCATTGAACAAGTACCTCGCGCTCAAGGGGGACAAGGGCCGCCTGGCCGAGCCGAAGGAACAATTGAAGGGGATTTAGGGAGGCGCGGCGTGCCGCGCCGGGAACCGGCGAAACTATATCCCGTGTTGCTTCCGCACCGCCTGCACCCGCTTCCACACCTCGGCCGAGACGTCCTGCTCGAGGATTCGGTTGAACACGCCCGCGAGGATGCCCTTGTCCATGTCGTCCAACTTCCCGTCGCGCAGGGCAAGGCCGAGCAAGAAATTCAGCTCGCCCAAGTCGATATTCCCGTCCTCGGCAACGATGGCGAACGACGCATAGGCCAGTTCCATGTGGTCCAGATCGGTGCTTTTCTTGCGTGGCATGATTGTCCTTTCATGGCAGTGCGTTGGGCCGAAATAAGCCCAGGTACGTTGAAGACCCCTCGTCGGCCCCGTTCCCCGCGTGGCGTCGATAATCGCGAGTCCAAGACTTATGGTACCGCAAATCGCCCTCTTAGTTAAGCGACCGCTGCAATGCCACGACCACCCCTTGGATCTGCACCATGCTCGCATGGACAAGGATAGGGCGCATCGTCTTGTTCGCCGGCCGCAGCTCGACCGTCGCGCCCTTGGGATGATAGCGCTTCACGGTGGCCTCGTCCTCGATCAGCGCGACGACAATGTCGCCCGCGCGGGGGCGGCGCGCTTGGTCCACCACGATGATGTCCCCGTCGAGAATCCCGTCGTCGATCATGCTATCGCCGCGCACCCTCAGGCAATACGTCCCCTGGCTCGTCAGCGACGGCGACACGGCGATATGCTCCTCGACGTTTTCCTCCGCCAGCATGGGCTGCCCGGCAGCCACCTGCCCCAAGAGCGGCAGCATCATCGCGTCGCTCTGGTACAAGCCGGCAGCCGCCTTGGGCGTCACGTGGATACCCCGCGCCTTCGAGCTGCGCTCGATATAGCCCTTCCTATCGAGGGCGAGGAGATGATCGTTCACCCCATTCGTCGAGGTGATGCCAAATTCCTCCCCGATTTCCGCGATAGTCGGGGGGCACCCGTTGTCCCGGATACACTCGATTATAAACCGCAGAATCATCTCCTGCCGCTTGGTCAGGTTCTTTGCCACCGCTGATTCCTCCACTGGCTGAATTGATGTTCAGCGGTATTAAACCACGAATGACCCCGGCTGTCAAGCATTTTTGGGAGTCGCCACGGAAGGGGAAAGGACGGACGGAACGGCGGGGAAGCACCGCCGATAGAAAAACGAGAAATGGTGGGCGATGCTGGACTCGAACCAGCGACCCCTTGCATGTCAAGCAAGTACTCTAACCACCTGAGCTAATCGCCCCAAAACGCCGTTAGTCTATAGACACGCGCCGGGGTTGTCAACCCGCTGGACGAGTGAGGGTGTGCGTCACAAAAGTAGGATTTAGCGTGGGCTTGCTTTTTTGTCCGGATTATTGTATCTATACAGATACAATAATTACCTCCAACCCCGGAGAGGACATGTCATGGATATCGGATCGGTCGAGCGGCGTAGGGAACAGGTCTTGGAAGCCATGCGCGATATTCGCGCCATGCGCCCAGGGGCCGTGAGCGAGCAATTTCTCAAGATTAGGGTCAAGGGGAAAGATGAGCCCGTGGAACGTGGGCCTTACTTTCTCTGGCAATACTATGAGGGAGGCAAGCCGGTGAGGCAGCGCCTGAAGTCCCCGGAGGAAATCCAGCGTGCTCGCGATGAAGTGGCCTGTCACAAGCGCTTTTTGGAGTTGTGCAGGGAGTTTCAGGAACTAACCGGACAATTGGGGCAGCTCGAGGGCAATAGGGACACCGCGGACGAGGCGGAAAAAAAAAGTCCGAAATCGCGGCGGAAGTCGCGGCCGAGGTGACTCGGTTCATCGAGCGGGCGGTATCCCGGGGCGATCACGACGTGGAGGCGTTGGAGGTGGCCACGCGCGAACTGGCGCTGGGACTGGGCGCCAAGATGCTCGGGGTGATTATGTCGTCGGTGGGCCGCGCCCGGCGCGATGAGGACGTGATGTGTCCCAAGTGCCATGCGGCCATGGAAGGGACGGGGCCGAGGGACAAGTCCATTCTCACGATCGTTGGGCCGACGCCCTATACGCGCGCACGCTATGAGTGTCCCGCCTGCGGGGAGGCGCGCTATCCCGGCGACGGGGCCTTGGGCATCGAGGACACCTCGCGCTCGCCGGGCGTGCAGCGGATGGCGGCGCGGATGGGGGCCAAGGAAGCGTTCCAGGAGGTGGCCACAGACCTGTACGAGTTGGCGGGAATAGCCTTGTCGCCCAAGGACGCCGAGCGCATCGCCGAGGGCGTGGGCGAGGACATCGAGCGCCGCGACGCTCTCGAACGGTTCAACATACGCATGCAAGAACCGCCGCTGTGCGAAACCCTCAAGACCATTCCCACGCTCTACATCGAGTTCGACGGCACCGGCGTGCCCATGGTGCCCCGGGAGCTCGAGGGGCGCAAGGGAAAACAATCCGACGGCTCGTCCAAGACCCGCGAGGCCAAGCTCGGTTGCGTGTTCACCCAGACCGCCGTCGACGACGAAGGCCGCCCCGTCCGCGACCCCGGCTCGACGACGTTTACCGGGGCCATCGAGGACGCCGCCAAGTTCGCCAACCGCATATACCCCGAGGCCGTGAGGCGCGGATTGTTCCATGCCAAGCAGGTCGTCGTGCTGGGCGACGGGGCCGAGTGGATCAAGAACATCGCCCAGACCCAATTCCCCATGGCCATCCGCATCGTCGATTTCTACCACGCCAAGGAGCACGTCGGCGAACTATGCCACGCCGTTGGCGTGGTTCCCCAAACAAGGGATCGTCGACATCCAGCGAGAGCGATGGTGGGGCCTGCTGGCGCAAGGCGACATCGAGGGCATCATCGAACAGGCCACCGGCCATCTGCCCCGCGACCCCGCCGCAAACAAGGACGCACGCAGGGAAATCGAGTACCTCAACAAAAACAAGGAACAGATGCGCTACGC
>CANKTP010000029.1 GCA_947486375.1 Candidatus Hydrogenedentota bacterium
GGGGACCCAATCCCGGAGATCAGGAGGCAACAAGAGCGGTTGACCACGGTCGACGGACACGAAGCGTGTGCTCATGCGTCATTCGTAAATAGCGACCGCCGATCCGTCAAGAAAAATATTCACGCGCTGCAATGTCCGGCAAACTGCTAATAGCGAACTTCTTGCACCTTGCCTTGCAAGGCGTCGTAGTTCGACTCGGCGGCCAAGTCGGGCTTGCTGAACGAGAACAGGCAACTATCGCGCGGGCCGCCGCCGCGGGGACCGCCCCACGGCATGCCCCCCCCCCCTTGGGCACCCCAATCGGATGGCCGGGGCCCGCCGCCACGGCGGAATTCACGCTCGACGTTCCGTTCGATTTCCTCGCGCGGCGGTTCTCCCGGCTGCCCCGGTCCCGGCGGTTCGGGGTGTCGAACCCGGGTTTGAATTCGTCTCGTGAATGTCCGTTCCTTGGGTGCTTCGACCACGACCAGTACCCGGTCGCCGTCCTTCAACTGGGTGACGCGGTGACCATACTTTCCAATCGTTTCGATGACGATCCGCCGCAAGGATTCCACCCGGGCCGGATCGTATTTCGGGCGCTCGTCCGCGACGAATTGGATCAGTTCCTCGACTACCTCGGTTTCGATGTCCTCAGCGGTATGGGCCGCAGCCGCGCTTTTCGGTTCGCCACGATATCGATACGTCACGGGGCCATCGCCGCGCTCCGAGTAGCGTTCCCAGAGGTCGGTATCCTCTTCTTCTTGCTTGGGTTCCGGGGCGGCGTCTGGCGGAGAATTCTTCGGCTCGACGATCGGAAAGCCGACGTTTACCCGGAAGATGATCCCGACCGTGGGCACGTAACTTCCGCGGACTCCCCCGTCGAAAAGCGATCGCCCGACTTGCACGTCGCCGCGTTCCACCAGATCCGCCCGCTGCAAGCTCTTCTGCAACACTTGGGACATCGTCCGGACTTCGTCGTTGATAGAATTCGCCTCCGGTTCCGGATCTTGGGCGAACGTCGACGCCCCAAAGCCAATGATCGCCGCCAAGGCAATCCACTCCATATTGATGCGTCCCATGTTTCAGTCTCCTTTCGATTTTGCGCGATACGCGCACATATCGATGAATATTCCAAGATTCGTTTATCGTTCGAACACAGCCGACGCCATTTCATCCCCGCCGGAAAGGCGTTGGATGAGGGTCGCCATGTCTTGATACCGGGTTTCCGCCTCGACCTGCTGGTTGTAGGCCAGTTGCGCCGCCGACTCCTCGACCGCCAGCGTCCGTTCCGCCACGGAAGCAACCAATTCCTCCGTCTTCGCGTGCTTGGACTCGACTTCGGCGAGCTTCGCGGCGAGCGCAACCAGAGTATCGGTAGTGGAGGTAGCCGCAGGACGTCCCCACGCAAAGGTGGTGTCACCCATCGTGACGCTGAACCGGGTTTGCGACACGGCCAGGACCACCAACGCAGCGGCCGCGGCCGCCCAGAACCATCGGGGCGCGCGGGCCGCCGGGGGACGGGCAAATGGGGTCACGCGCCCATCCTGAATCACGGCGTCCAAGGCGAGCGGTTCGTACGATTCGGGCTGCTGCGCCCAAGCCGTGGCGGCCTCAACGGCGCGCCGTACCTCTTCGGCCTCCTCGGGGGCGACCGCCATTTCCTCCTCGACCCGGCCGCGTTCGGCCTCGGGCAATTCGCCGAGGAAATAGGCGAACCAATCGTTGCGACCGTCGTTTCGGAAATTCATGGTCAGTTCCTTTCGGGCAGACGCGCGCCGCCCAGGGTTTCCCGCAACCGTCCCAGCAATACGTAGAACCGCGATTTGATGGTCGTTTCAGGTATGTCCATGATCTCGGCGATCTCGCGGTAATTCATGTTCATGTACATTCTCATCACGATGAGTTCCTGCTCGTGCGGCGCCAATTGTCCCACGGCCTGCCGCACGCGCAACACCGACTCCGACTGCGCCGCCTTGTCCGACGGGCCCAAGGCGGGATCGTGGAGCGTCATCTCCTCGATACCGATCGCCGCCGCCCGGGGAGTCCGCGATTGGCGTACCCGCCAACTCGACATCACGTTTCGCACGATCCGGAACAACCACGTGGTAAACGCATAGTCCGGATTGTAGGTCGCGCCGTATCGGTATACCCGGATGAAGACTTCCTGCCGGAGGTCCTGCGCGGCCTCGCGGTCGCCACATACCTTGGCGAGATACGTCAGCACCCGGCGATCCCAACGGCGGAGCAATTCCTCGAGGGCGGCATGATCCTGCCGTCCCACCCGCAGCATTAGCTCCTTGTCGGATGTCTCGTCCACTACCGCGCGTCCCGTGCTTCCGGCCAGTTATGGATAGTGTACCCGTTGCCAACGCGGATCGACGAAGTGGGGGAGGGGGCGGACAATTACGAATGACATGGAAGGAAACGACGCCACCCCGGGCCCTGAACGCCGCGGAGCGCCAGGACGTCCTCGTTACCCTTCATGCGCCGCGCTTCGTGGACCAACCGCCCCATCAGGTCTACGCGACGCTACTGGATGAAGGGAAATACCTGTGTTCGGCGCGCACGATGTACCGCATCCTCGAGGGGCAGGGCGAGGTGCGCGAGCGGCGCGACCAACTCGAACGCACCACGCCGAAGGCGTGGCCCGAATTGCTGGCGACACGGCCCAACGAATTGTGGTCATGGGACATCACCAAGCTGCTCGGTCCCGCGAAGTGGAACTACTTCCGTCTCTACGTCATCCTCGACGTCTACAGCCGATACACCGTGGGCTGGATGATCGCCGAGCGCGAATCAGCGCAACTGGCCAAGCGCCTCATTGCCGAGACCTGTGACAAGGAGGAAATCGTGCCCGGGCGGCTGACCGTCCACGCCCCGCGTCTGTCGCGGGGCTCGTCGATGCGCTCCAAGCCCGTCGCCATGCTCCTGGCCGACCTTGGCGTCACCAAGACCCACAGCCGCCCCCACGTATCCAACGACAACCCCTACTCCGAAAGCCACTTCAAGACACTCAAGTACCGGCCACAGTTCCCGGCCCGCTTCGGATGCATCCAAGACGCACGCGCATTCTGCGCCAACTTCTTCGACTGGTACAATAACCAGCACCACCACAGCGGGCTCGGGTTCCTCACCCCCGCCGTGGTCCACCACGGCCACGCTCCCCGCGTCATCGCGGCGAGACAGGAGGTCCTCGATATCGCCCACCGGCATCACCCAGAACGCTTCGTGCGCAAGGCCCCCACGGCGCCCGCGCTACCCGAGGCCGTTTGGATCAATCCACCCATACCGCAGCCACGCCGAGGCGTGGCTGCCGACAAGGACGCCCCGCTGTCCAAAGGGCCCTCGCAAGTGCTCCTTAATTGAATTACAAGGCTGTCTCAAAAGCGTTGGCAACTTCCGGAGGGCAGTTGCGCAAGTCCCGAACGCTGGCAGGGTACAAATTAGGGTACAGCGACCCAAAATCCCCAACAAAAAAGGGACGTGCGACTAATCGCAAGTCCCTGATTTCATTAATGGTAGCGGGGGTAGGATTCGAACCTACGACCTTTGGGTTATGAGCCCAACGAGCTACCGGACTGCTCCACCCCGCGGTAATGTTAATTGACCGAACGACCTACATTGCAGACAATCAATGTGCTGCATCCTATCAGAGGAATGTAGCGATGTCAAACAATTGCGTGGGCGTAAGCCGGTCGTAGCGTTACTTGCCGCCTGTCTGATCGGTGGCGGCTATTTCAGGCTACCCAATAGTTTAGTCGAGGATCGCGACGACTCGCGCGGGCGCGGCGCTCGCGCGGGTTATCTTCAGGGGGAAGCAGGCCACGGTGAATCCCGTCTCGGGGAGCGCGTCGAGATTCACCAGGCGTTCTATCTGGCTATAGGCGAGATCGCATTGGTGCGCTTCCCAGAAAATTCCCGGCGTCCGGCGTTCCAAGGCCTCCGCCGCCTGAATGTGGAGGGGCCGGTCCCAGCCCCAGGCGTCGATGCCCATGACGCGAACGCCACGATCGTGAAGCCATCGGGTGGCTACCTCGGTGACGCCGCACCCGTGCGCCATATAGTCCGGCTGGCCGTAATAGCGATCGCACCCGGTGTGTATCAGGACAATGTCCAGGGGTCTTAACAAGTGTCCGGCGCGCGCGAGCGCGGCGCCAATATCGGGGACGGTCACGGCGTCCCCGTCCGCCTTGTGCGTCATGTCGATCCGGACGCCGGGCGCGAAAAACCATTCCAGCGGGAGTTCGTCGATGGTTTGCGCGGGTTTGCCCTGAATGACGCTGTTGTAGTGATACGGCGCATCCACATGCGTCGTGCCGTGTGTACTGAGCCGGCGAATTGTCTCGACGGCCCAGCCTTCTCCATTCCTCAACAGGGTCCTGGGAACTCCGAACATGGCCTCGACCGCCACGGCGCCCCGCTCGTGATCGTCGTAGGCGACTTCCACTTGGTCGACTGGCGAAGCCGTGATGGGCTCGATCCGCGCGGACAGGTCAACGATTCGCATCGAGTTTTTCCGCCTTAAATCTTCGGGCCGATTAGCATGCCGCCGTCGCACACGACAGTTTGGCCGGTGATCAACGAAGAACCCGTAATAAATGCCATTATGGCGTCCGCGACGTCCCCGGCGGTGCAAACTTTCCCGAGCACCGCTCGTTCCATGTTGCGTTTGCGCACCGGTTCGTACATGGCGCCAAGCCCCTGTTCGAGCCATTTTCCCTCGATGAATCCCGGCGCGACCGTATTCACGCGGATCGCCGGTCCAAGGGCCCGGGCGAGTGTGATCGTAAGGTTAATCAGCGCCGCCTTCGATGCGCAATACGGTATCGAGCTACCGACGCCGGCGACGCCCGCGATACTTGCCACGTTGACCACCACTCCTTCCCCGGCCGCTTCCATGTGTCTCCGCGCGGCGCGGACGCATTGAAACGGCCCCTTGAGATTGACGCCCAGAATTCGGTCCCACAATGCGTCCGTCACCAACTCCAACGCATCGTGCCGGACAAATTGGGTCGTTCCCGCGTTGTTGACCAAGATATCGAGCCGCCCAAATTCGGCGGCCGCCTTGTCCATCATCGCCGTGCACGCGGCGTCATCGGCGACATCGCCTTGGAACGTGACGGCATTTACGCCCAAGGCCCGCGCGGTCTCCGCGACGGATTCGGCCTCCGCGCGGCTCGAACTGTAGTTGATCAATACCGAACACCCGCCCCTCGCGAGGGCCATGGCGGTCGCTTCCCCTACGCCCCTACTTGCCCCGGTGACCACGGCCGCTTTGCCTTGTATATTCATTTTGTGCGAAACTCTCCTTTCTTTTACTTCGGATTTTCGGCATCGTTCTCCAATCCGACTTGTCCATCATAGTCCAATTCGGGGCGTGATTCATTCGCTTCCTCGTTGCGATCACATCTAGGGAGCCCATGTCGGCCATGTCGCAAGTTCATCCGGGGACACCGGCCAAATCGAATGAACCCGCGAAGAAGCGCGTCGGCGAACTCTTGGTCGAGGAGGGTTTGATTACCGCCGGACAGCTGGTCGAAGCGTTGCAGCTACAGCGAACGAGTGGCGGGCGCGTCGTCGAAAACCTGGTCAATCTCGGTTTTTTGGCCGCGGACCAATTCGCCGCGTTTATGGGCCGGCAGAAAGGGGTGGCGAGCCTCAATCTTTCCCGTTACGAAGTGCCAGCGGAGCTGTGTGACCTGGTGCCGAAAGAGTTCGCCCTGAAGTACGAGCTATTCCCAATCGACCGCATGGGCCGCCTGTTAACCGTGGGAATGGTGGTTCCGGTCGACCTTGAGGTGCGCGCGGAGCTCGAGCAAATCACCGGGCTCAGGGTCAAGGCGATGCTGTGCAGCGCCGCCGATATCCGCGCGGCGATCCAGCGTTACTATCCGAAGGATGGGGTCCCACCGGCGGCGGAGGTTCCTATCGAGACGACCATGAAGCTCGAGAGTATCGCGCGCATCATCCGCGAGATGGACTGCTTGCCGACGCTTCCGGAGACCGTCGCGAAGGTCGAACAGGCCGTCCACACCCCCAATGTCTCGCTGCGCGATGTGGCCGACATCGTGATTACCGATCCCCCGATCTCGGCGCGCCTGTTGCGTCTTGCCAACTCTGCCGCCTTCGGGTTGCCGAACAATGTCGAGACGGTCGAGATGGCGACCGCGCTGCTCGGATTAAAGGAGACCGCCATGGTTGTCCTCTCGTCCGCCGTGATCAACCTGGTGGAGCGGTCGAAGAGTTTCGATTACTCGAGATTTTGGACAAGCGCAATCGTCGCGGCGGGGAGCGGGCGCGTCATCGCGGAGAAGTTGAACCTGACCGAAAAATCCGGCGTGTTCACCGCCGGGCTGCTCCATGACATCGGGCGGTTTGCCTTGTCCGAGGCGGCGCCTGCGCGGTTCGCGAAGCTCGGCGCGGGACTTTCCGGGACGGATTTGGTGGCGGAGGAGGAGCGTGTCCTTGGAATCGGGCACCCCGAGGCTGGCTACGAACTGGCGAATCATTGGGGTCTGCCCCCCGAGATATGCGACTCCATTCGGTTTCATCATTCGCCCGAACTCAGCACGGAGTTCCGATTGCAGGCTAAGATCGTCGCGTTGTCGGCGGTGCTGGCCGAGGCGCATATCAAGGCGCCGCAGGACGCGGCCGCGCTCCATGCGTTGTGCGGTCCCTATCCAGCCCCATTGGATTTTGACGCCGGGGCATTGTGGGAGGTATACCTTGAAATCCCCGGGGCGACCTAATCGACTTCAAGATTGTTGACGTTTCGATTGCCGGCCTTGGAGGCGTTAGGGGGCCGTTTCCCGGATTTCTCCCGCATGCCGGAAGTTGTTATAGTGTCGGAGAACGGTTGCATCGGCGAACCCTCCACGCCGGAGGGAACAAAGGGAGCCCCAAATGAAAACCATTAATTCAAGCAGGGCAGGGTTTACTCTCATCGAATTGCTAGTCGTCATCGCCATCATCGGAATTCTTGCAGCAATCCTCTTACCGGCCTTGGCCCGGGCCCGCGAGGCGGCGCGGCGCGCAAGTTGCGCAAACAATCTCAAACAAATCGGACTGTCGCTGAAGATGTACGCCAGCGAGTCCAAGGGCGAAAAGTATCCGCGCATCGCGTGGGGCTGGGGGGGCGAAGTCGATTGCGACAATCCCGCCTATCCGTTGACCGTGGACGACGGCGGCAGTTTCGCGTTCATGTTCCATCCCGACGACATCTATCCCGAGTACGTGCCCGACATGTCCGTGATCGTGTGTCCGTCCGACGCGGACTTTACCGTGGGCGAGCTTGTCAACCCGGCGACCGGCCAGATAGACGCGCCGAGACGCTGCATCCAGGGCAACCGCGGCTGGAACCAGCTTCACGGCAGCTACGTATATTTCGGTCATCTACTCGACAAATCGGACGACGATCCGGAGCAGACGACGGCGAACACGGTCCTCGGGGCGACCTGCGATGGCATCACCCAGGACGTCTCGGCGCAGACGGCCGCATGGGCATTGCGGCTGTTCTTCCACCTGGAGGACGCGAGCGGTATTTTCATCGACCCGGCCGGGGTGGACCGCTTTTACGACACCGATTTCGACTTGGAGCCCTATGCCGGGTTCGTCACGGCGCCCCACACCGTCGGCAACGGCGCCGGAAACACGATGTATCGGTTGCGCGAGGGGATTGAGCGTTTCTTGATCACCGACATCAACGACCCCGGCTCCTCCGCCAAGGCCCAAAGCGGGGTATTCTTGGTGTGGGACCAAACTTCGTTGCTCCCCACCGGATACAATCACGTTCCCGGCGGATCGAATATCCTGTACCTCGATGGCCACGTCGGGTTCGAGAAGTACCCTGGAAAGGGACCTGTTAGCCAGGCTGCCGCCACGGTTACTGCATGCGTTCAGACCTGAGCGCCTGTCGCAGGCTTGGATAGTGCGCCACTCGCGGCCCCACGCCTTGCCCGGCGCAGGGTGCCGGGTTTGGCATGTGTCCACGCCACGATCTACGATTCCCCGATAGAGAGTATGCGCATGACTTCCGGCGAGATTCAGGCAGGTTTTCGAACAGTACAAGATCAAATCTCCAATTTTCTATCCGATCAGGATGGCGTCGGCTATTCCGAGGATTGCTGGGACTACGCGAAAGGAACCGGCGGCGGCATCACCCGCGTTTGGGAACGCGCCTCGTTGATCGAGAAGGGCGGCGTAAATTTCTCCGCGATTCAGGGTGCATCGCTCCCTGCAAGCGCGGCGACCCAATTCGAGCTGCCGGAAGGCACCCCGTTTCTTGCCACCGGGGTCAGTCTTGTCATTCATCCCTGGAACCCGCATATCCCGACCATCCACATGAACGTTCGCTACTTCGAGGCGGGCGATATTTGGTGGTTTGGGGGAGGGGTGGATCTTACGCCTTACTACCCTGACAGGAAGCAGGTAATCGCTTTTCACAAGGGCGTCCGCGGCGTGTGCGAGGAATCGGGCGAGGAGTACCCAATGCACAAGCAGGCCTGCGACGAGTATTTCTTTCTAAAGCACCGTGACGAAATGCGGGGGATAGGCGGGATTTTCTTCGACCATCTGAATACGGACAAGGCGAAGAACCTGGACTTTTGTCTGCGGCTGGGACGGGCATTCCCCGAGCTTTATCGGCCGTGCATCGAGGCCGGTCGCGACCGCGCCTTCACTCCCGAGCAGCGCGAGTTCCAGTTGTATCGCCGGGGACGCTATGTCGAGTTTAACCTCGTGTACGACCGGGGCACCCTGTTTGGGCTCCAATCTCAGGGACGCACCGAGTCCATCCTGATGTCGCTGCCGGCGGAGGCGCACTGGAAATACGATTGGCATCCGAAGCCCGGGACGCCCGAGGCGGAACTCGCCGAAGTCTACCTCAAGCCCTGCGACTGGGCGAACCTGTAGCCATACGCCACGCGGCCCCCGCCCGCTCGATGAGGTTCGCAGTGTGCCGTCCGATCGACAGGGCATGATCCGCGCCGGCCCAATTCGACGCGGTGAAGCCTTCGCCCGCATCGCCGGACAATTCGATCGAACCCGCCGTCCCGCGGATGACGGCCGGACGCGGGTGTTTGCTCGGCGCGATCGCGATGCTCCGGCCTCCCGGATAGTGGGCCGTGACGATCGCATCTCGCGGAGGGTACCCATGCGCGTCACCGGGTTCCCCGCGTCCACCGAGCACGCTGACCTTTTCCGGAGTTTCGGTCAAGCCGGTCGCAAATAGGATTCGCGCGGCGGCGTCGAACCGTGCGGCGTCATGCGCCGGGACGAACTCGACGAATGCGTGGCGCACGGATCCGATCATTCCCCGCAACACCTGTTCTCGCGCCCGAAGGGACGCGGCATCCATCGAGGCTCGCACACAGGGCGGAAAGCTTGCCGCCGCTCCCGACACGGCTGGCGCGCCCCCATACCATGCCACGGAAATGACCGTCGCGGCGCCAGCCTGAAAAAAGTCTCGCCTCGATATGGGTCCGGGGTACAAAACGCCTAGTTCTCCTGCCCGGGCAGTTCTTTCAGGCGAATCATCCGGAATTCGACCCTGTTGCCGTGATTTTGAAAGCCGATATATCCCTTCATCGGACGATCGGTTAGCTTCTTTTGCCAGTCCTTGGTCACCGGATAGTCCGTCGTCTTGATGTCATAAAGGACCTGGCCGTTCATCGTCGTGCGTATGCGCGTGCCGTCGCACAAGATCTCGACGTCGTTCCATTCCCCCGCGGGTTTATCGGCGGCGACTTGCGGCGGCACCACCGAATACAACGCGCCCGAACGCTGGTATGGCACTTCCCAGTTCGGCCGAATCACCTGGATTTCCATGCCTTGAAAGGCGGGATCCCCGGCCTTCGGTGTCCGGATCGCCACGCCCGAATTCCCTTCGCCTGTCGTCTGTACTTTGTACTGGTACCGGAACACGAAATTCGCGTACTCGCGGTCGGCGAAAATGTAGTCCCCGCCCGGTTCGCCGAGCGTCACCAGGGATCCTCCCTCGGCGACAAATCCTCCTTGTTCTCCGCGAATCCACCAACCCGAAAGATCCATCCCATTGAACAGGGGGACAAATCCCTCGTGTGCTTCCTCGAAGGTCAACAAATCGTCCGGGTCTTGCGCGAGCGCGCATGCGGCAATCCCCACCCACACCAATGCCATCGTCGCGATATGCCTGTTCATTTCAGAGTCCTTTTTTTCCATTGGTCATGTACACCCGCCGACGAATCCTAGAGCACTTCTCCCGTTGAGTCAACCGCCATTCCCGCTCGCAAGGATTTTCATTGCCATAATCGCCCATTGTCGGCTAAAATACCCGTCTCTACGAAACCGGGAGCCGGGGTGACGAGTATGGGTGTGCAACAATCCGGGGCACTTGTCCCCTGGGTCAGGCCAGAAAGGCGGGATGATCGGGAAGTCCTCCGTCACGTGGCTCGCACCATGGACGAATTGTGGCGGCTGATGCGCTATTTGGAGGACTTGAGGCATATCTGGCCGCGGCTTGACGATACCCAGCGTGCCGAGATCGAATCGTCGAGTGTCCACTCGGATCGGTTCCACGAGAAGGCCGCGCTACGCTGCGTCGAGGATATCGCCGCCTCGGCGCGACAACTTCGCTCGTACCGTCATTGGCGGCTAAGGGGGATCCTGGCCGAATTTCTCGACGACTGGCAGCATAAGGAACCCGACATGCTCAAGGTCTTGATCGCGATGCTAAAGCGCCAGATTGAAGGGCGGTAGGGGAAACGCATCCGGCTTCGTGCGCCTGCGGGACGAGGGTTCGCGAGCGAGTCGCCTTGGCAGCCGGGGTGAATCGTGCGCACGGGATTGATAGGGTGGGCGCAGTCCCGGTGCCGTTCGTTGTCTTTCCGTATGGGACCTTCCCGAATTTCGCGACGTGGCGCAAAGGCGCGGGGGTTCCCGTGGCACCGCCCCTATAATTGTAATTTCAGGACGCGAGGTTTAGGATTTAGTCATGTACTCACTGTTTCAAGGCCGTTTCTTGGGGAACCGGCCATACTCTCGTGCTGCGCGTTGCCCAGATGCCTTCGCTGCAGGCTTGGCTGCGGTATTCGTGGCTCTCGCCCTAACGCATGCGACCGCAGAAGAACTCCCCGCCTTCGAGAAGGACATTCGGCCGCTCGTCGTGAAGTATTGCCTTGCGTGTCACAGCGCGGAGAAACAAGTGGCGGACCTCAATGTCGAGCGCTTCGAGACCACGGGAATGGTCCAGGATTCGATTGCCATTTGGAAGCGGATCGGGATGCGGATACTGAACAAAGAGATGCCGCCGAAGGACCAGCCCCGGCCGACGGACGAGGAACGCGCGGTCATCGCCAAGTGGGTCGATGCCATGCAGGCGGACGCAACCGACTGCAACCAGGTCGCCAACGAGGAAAACGTCAGTTGGTATCCGGGTTACGTCATGAGCCGGCGTTTGAACCGGCACGAATACGAGAATTCGGTGCGCGACCTGCTCGGGATCGACGTCGAGCTCGCGGACATGTTCCCGGCGGACGGCGCCGGCGGCGAGGGCTTCGACAACGACGGCAACGCCCTGTTCCTCTCCGCGATCCAGTTGGAGAAATATCTCGACGCGGCCGACCTGGCCTTGGCGGCGTTGTTTCCGCAGAAGGCCCGGACTTCGCCTCGCTCGGCGGCACGAGGCCGGGAACCGTTCGCGGCGCAAGGGACGAAGCCCACGGCGGCGGATCGTCGCGTGGACGATGCGCGCGACCGGCTGGTGCCGGAGACACCGAAACGCCGCGGCGAGGCCGCCAAGCTGGCACGGGGCGTCCTCGAGAACTTTATCGAGCGCGCGTGGCGGCGTCCGGTCGAGGCGGAGGAAATTGACCGGCTGACGGCCGTGTTCGAGCGGGCGTACAAACGCGGCGACGGCTACGAGGACTCTCTCTCGCTGGCGTTCAAGGCCGCACTTGTGTCGCCAAACTTTTTGTTCCTCGCCGAGCCTGAGCCGGACAAGCCCGGGGTTTACGAACTTGACGGCTATCGCATTGCCGCGCGGCTTTCGTATTTCCTCTGGGCCTCGATGCCGGATGAGGAGCTCGAGGCGCTGGCCGAACTCGGGGCCTTGGCCGATCCCGAGACCCTCGATGCGCAAGTCCGCCGGATGCTACAAGACCCGAAGGCGACGGCGCTGGGCGACATCTTCGCGACCCAATGGCTCGGCATCACGCAGCTCGGCGAGACGACGAAACCCGACCCGGATAGGTTTCCCGAGTTCGACGAAACGCTCGCGGACACCATGCGCGCCGAGGCGGCCTCCTTCTTTGGCCGTATCGTGACGGAAGACCGCAGCCTGCTCGAGTTGATCGACGCGGATTACACCTTCGTCAACGACCGGCTCGCGGCGATCTACGGCCTCGGCGGCGTCACCGGGAGCGGGATGCAACTCGTCCAACTCGACGACCCGAACCGGGGCGGCGTCCTCGGCATGGCGGCGGTCCTCACGGCGACGTCGCACCCGTTACGGACGAGTCCAGTGCTGCGCGGGAAATGGGTTTTGGAACAAATGCTCGGCGAGGGCGTGCCGCCGCCGCCGCCCGGCGTCGAAGCGATCCCCGCCGACGATATCCAGCCCGACGGCCTGACGCTCCGTGCGCGGATGGAGGCCCATCGCGAGAAGGCGGAGTGCGCCTCGTGCCACGCGCGCATGGACCCCATCGGCTTCGGCTTGGAGAACTTCGACCCGATCGGACGCTGGCGCAACGAGCAAGCGGGCCAGCCGGTGGATGCGCAGGGCGTGCTGCCCTCGGGCGAGACCTTCTCGGGTCCGAAGGAACTGAAATCGATCCTGATGAACCGGAAGGACGACGTCGCGCGGAACCTGTCGCGCAAGATGCTCGGTTACGCGTTGGGCCGTTCGCTGACACAATACGACGACTGTATCGTGACTGACTGTGTCGAGGCGCTCCAGCAGAACGACTATCGAATTTCGCATCTGTTCACCCAGATCGTCTTGAGTTATCCATTCCGGCACCGGTATAGTGGCGGCGAGAAGGACGACCCGTCCGCCGGAGACACCGATTGAAGAAGATTGCCGATTGGCGCATCTCGCGTCGCACGATGCTTCGGGGCATGGGGGCGAGCATCGCCCTGCCCTTGCTTGATGCGATGGCGCCCGCGAAGGCCTTCGCTTCGGTCGCCGCGCCCAAGGCCCCCCTGCGCATGGCGTGCATGTATTTTCCGAACGGGGTCTGGCAGGACGCTTGGATTCCCAAGGCGAACGGCGCGGGTTTCGAGTTGCCCTATTCGCTCGAGCCGCTGGCCGAATTTCGCGCGAAGCTCAACGTGTTCTCCGGTCTCGACAAGGCCGCGAGCCACCGGGGCGATGGCCACTACGCCAAGACCGCCAACTTCCTGACCGGAGAGCCCGTCGCGAAGACCACGGGCAAGGACATCAGCGCCGGCGGTATCTCTATGGACCAACTCGTGGCCAGCCAGTTCGGCCACCTGACCCCGCTGCCGTCGCTTGAGCTCGGCATCGATCCTGTCATTTCCGGCATCGACAGCAACGTCGGCTATACGCGGCTGTACGGGTCGTATATCTCCTGGCGTTCGGCCACGCTTCCCGTCGCGAAGGAAATCAATCCGCGCTTTGCCTACGAACGGCTCTTCGGCGAAAAGGACGCGAACGGAAAAGACAAGAAGGCCAAGCGCCGCAACACGGACAACCAGAGCCTGCTCGACCTCGCGCTCGAGGACGCCCACCGGCTCCGCGGACGTGTGGGCCGCGATGACCAGGTGAAGCTGGACGAGTACTTAGAGTCTGTCCACGCGGTCGAGAAGCGCATCGAGTTTTCGCTCAAGCCCGATCCGCGCGATTGGAAACCCGAGCAGGAGGCGAGCCTTCCCGCCGCGCCGGATCAGAAGGTCCCCGTCGACTTCCGCGAGCACGTCACGCTGATGCTCGACCTCATGGCGCTCGCCTTCCAGACGGACTCGACGCGGGTGATGTCGTTCATGTTCGCGAATGACGTGTCCGGCCGCAACTTTTCGTTCCTGCCCGGAGTCTCCGGCGGTCACCACGACATGTCGCACCACGAAGGCAAGGAAGAGAAGTTCCTGCAATACCGAGAGATCACCCGCTGGCACGCGGGCGAACTCGCCTATCTGCTAAGGAAGCTCGATTCCGTCCGCGAGGGCGAAGGCACGCTGCTCGACAATTCAATGGTCCTCTTCGGGTCGAGCATCTCCGACGGCAACAGCCACAACCCGAACAACCTGCCGATCGTCGTGGCGGGCTCGGCGGGCGGAGCACTGCGCACGGGGCAACACGTCGCCAGCCCCAAAGAGACCCCGCTCTGCAACCTCTACCTCACCATGCTCGACGCCATCGGCGCCGACGCCCAGTCCTTCGGCGACAGCACCGGGACCTTGGCGGACGTGGTGGCATAGGGATCGCGGTTAAAGTGGAAGCGGCGTCTCGCTGCTTCCACTTTGACCGCCTATCGCGGGTCACCGATCTCGACCGCGACGACGCGCATCCCGATGTGTTCGTGGCCGCGCTCGGGCTCGAAACGCAGGCGGAAGGCGGAGCGGCAGGGCCAGCCTTCGTCGGCGTAACACCCTCCGCGGCGGACGCGTGAGACGGAGCCGTGTTCGTTGGGCGTTGCGTGTGCGTCGAACATGCCGGGGTCGACGCCGCCGGACAGGCGCGAACGATACCAATCGCGGCACCATTCGAAGACGTTGCCGTGCATATCGTAGAGTCCCCACGCATTGGCGGCGTAGCTGCCGGCTTTGACCGTCATGTCCAGCGAAGGACCCGGCGCGCCGCCGTTGTAGGGCGCGCCCTTGAAGTTGGCCTGCGTGCTGCTCAGGCTGTCGCCGAAGGCGGTCGCGGTCGTGGTGCCCGCCCGGCAGGCGTATTCCCATTGCGCCTCGGTGGGCAGGCGGACTTCCCAGCCCTCGGGCAATGCACCGGTTTCGCGGGCCTTTGCCGTCAGTTTGGCGCAGAATTCGCCGGCCTGGGCGAAGTTCATGCCGTAGGCGGGTAGGTCGTCCCCGGCGCCGGCGTTCAATTCCTGCGGCAGGGTGCCCGCGATTCGCTTCCACTCCCCTTGGGTTACTTCGTATTGGCCGATCCAAAATCCCTTGGTCAGCGTCACATCGACTTGGTCCTCGCCGGGACGCCGCTCGGGTTCGGTGGGCGGGCTACCCAACCGGAATTTTCCGGGAGGACACCAGCGGAGCGCGACGCCCAAGACCTTGCGTTCGTCTCCGGCGTTCGAGCCGGCGAACGAGGCCAATGTGGCAGGTTGGGCGGCGACGACCGGAGTTGTCCGGCAAGCGCAACACCCAATCACAACGACAGGAATGAGAATGCGGCAAAAAGATCTGTGCATAGTCCAATACTCCATGAGACGCAATTCGGCGGTTGGAGGGGATTGCCCCCATACTACCGAATCTCGCCCTTCGTCTCCCGGATCCCGTACGCCAGCCATCCTTTTTCGTTGGAGTTGAAGGAGGCATTGAACAGCGCCTCGAGCGCGGCGAGACGCGCCTTCAGCGCGGTCTGGTTCGCGGCGTCCGCCTCGAGCGCCATGTCCGCGAGGTGCAGTCCCTCGATGAACTTCCCGGACGCCACCAACGCATTCGCCCGCGCGGCGACGGCCTCGGGGCCGCCCGCCATCTGGACGATCTCGGGATAGACCGCCGACGGGGGAATGCTGTACATCGTCGAGGGGTTTCCGTCGAACCAACCCGCGTAGCCCTCGTAAATACCGCGCACGGACCACGCGATGGTGCCGTAGCCCTCGCCGATATCGAGTTCCTTCGGGAGTCTGATTTCCTGCATCAACGTGAAGACATCCTTGCCCTCGTTCATGCCCTTGACGGTCGCATCGTGAACGTACAGGATGGCGTCGCGGTACTGCGTCAGCTTCGCCCTAACCTCGTCCGCACCCTTGACGATGGCACCGTGGCTCGGCAACACGAGATCGGGTTTCAGGGCAAGGACTTTTTCCAGCGACTCGACGTAGTCGAGCGCCCATCGGGGCTTCGTGCCGCGCAGTGTGTAGATGTTGGGGAAGCTCGTGTAGTAATTATCGCCGGTGAAGGCCGCCTTGAACTGGGGAATCCAGACGGTGAGATGGTCATAGGTCTCACCGGGCGTGCTATAGACCTCGAACTTCACCCCGCCCAGCTCGAATTCGTATTTGTCGTCCAAGAGGATCGTGGCGTCGATGGCCGCGCCGTAGTTGCCGTTCGGCGGCGTCGGCGGCGCGCCGAGGGCCCCGCCAAATTGCGCCGCGTTGCGCCCGCCGAAAAATCCCTTGAGGCGATTCATGTAGTGGAGAAACTCGCCGTAGTTTTTCTGGGCGATGATCTGGGTCCCTTCTTCCTTCCACATCTCGACGCTGCCGCGATGGTCCTCATGGCCGTGGGTCAGGATGATGTACTTCACCGGGCCCGCATTCGCCGCCTTTAGGATACGTTTGTGCAAGGCGCCGTTGGGGCGTAGCGAAGTGTCGATGATGACGTTGCCTTCGGGGGTCGTGACCATGTAGGTATTGCCAAACCCGATCGCCATGTAGATGGAATCGTTGATCTGGGTCGCCTGCGTCTGGCCTTTGCCGAGGGCGAGCAATTGGCCGGGTCCGGAGACAATGCCGCCTTGGGGCTGTTGGGCACTGGAGGATACGAGGAGCGTGGCTCCCGCTAACAGGATGCATATCACGCGCATGGGTGGCGCTCCTTTTCGGATTGGGGGCGGGGGTCGGGAAACCGGAGAAAGGTTGCCACGCGATTATAAGAGACTCCACGATGGCCTTCAATGGGCCGCTTATGGGCAGCGGGCGAAACTTCCTTATTGACATCCGGTCATCGTATTTGAAATAACACCGGCTCCAATGACTTTACTTTTTGACGAATCCCCATGATCATCCTCGGCATCTCGGCTTTTTATCACGACAGCGCGGCGGCCCTCGTTCGCGACGGGGACATCGTTGCCGCGGCCCAGGAAGAGCGTTTCACGCGGCGCAAGCACGATCCGCGATTCCCCGAATGCGCGGTGGCATATTGCCTGCGCGAAGCCGGTGGCTCGATCGATCAAGTGGACTATGTTGTCTTTTACGACAAGCCGCTCATCAAATTCGAGCGGCTCCTCATGACGCAACTCGGCGTTGCCCCGATGGGATGGCTATCGTTCCTCGACCAGATGCCGCCCTGGCTCAAGGAAAAACTGTTCACCCGTCGCACGATCCAGAAGACGCTGGGATATGGCGGCAGGATACTTTTCACCTCGCACCATCAGTCCCATGCGGCCGCGGCGTTTTTGCCGAGCCCTTTCGAGGAAGCCGCCATTTTGACCTTGGACGGCGTCGGCGAATGGGCGACATCTACCTACGGGGTGGGACGCGGAAACCAAGTGAACATCCTGAAGGAGATTAACTTCCCCCACTCCCTGGGTCTTCTCTACTCAGCATTCACCTACTTCACGGGTTTCAAGGTGAACAGCGGCGAGTACAAGCTCATGGGCCTCGCGCCCTACGGCGAGCCGCGCTACGTCGACATCATCAAGCGCGAGTTGATCGACATCAAGCCCGATGGGTCGTACCGGCTCAATATGAAGTACTTCGACTATTGCCGGGGGCAGCGCATGACCAACGCGGCCTTCGCGGGACTTTTCGGGGGACCTCGCCGCGAGCCCGAGTCCAATATCACGCAGCGCGAAATGGACCTTGCTCGGTCCATCCAAGAGGTCACCGAGGACGTCATGCTGTTGATGGCCCGTCATATCCATCGCGAGACGGGCATGAAGAATTTGTGTATCGCGGGCGGGGTCGCCCTGAACTGCGTCGCGAACGGCCGCCTGTTGCGCGAGGGGCCGTTCGAGGAGATTTGGATTCAGCCGGCCGCAGGCGATGCGGGCAATGCGTTGGGTTGCGCGCTCTTCGCGTGGCACCACATCATGAATAAACCGCGCGTGGCCGACGCACGCCGCCAGAAGGCCACGTATCTCGGGCCGTCGTTTAGCGGCGCGGAGATTCAAGCCTATCTCGATCGCGAGGGCATTCCGTATGAGCGCTTGGATTCGGCCCTGCCGGACCGCGTTGCTGAGCTGATTGCGACGGAGAATGTCGTCGGGTGGTTCGAGGGCCGGATGGAATTCGGGCCCAGGGCGCTCGGGGCGCGCAGCATTCTCGGCGATCCGCGATCGCGGGCGATGCAGTCGGTCCTAAACCTGAAGATAAAGTTCCGCGAGTCCTTTCGTCCCTTCGCGCCGGCGGTCTTGCGCGAGCATGTGTCCGAGTGTTTCGAGATGGACTGCGAGAGCCCCTACATGCTCTTGGTGGCCGATGTAAAAAAGGAACGGCTATCGCCGCTGAGTCCGGAAGATCGGCAGCGGGAAGGCTTCGACAAGCTGCGCGTTGTCCGGTCGGACCTGCCCGCCATCACCCACGTGGACAACTCCGCGCGCATCCAGACGGTATCGGCGGCGGACCATCCCGTGTACGGCGAGATGATCCAGCGGTTCTACGAAAAGACCGGTTGCCCGGTGGTCATCAACACCTCGTTCAACGTGCGCGGGGAGCCGATCGTCTGTACGCCGGAACAGGCGTACACCTGTTTCATGCGCACCAACATGGATTACCTGGCCTTGGGGCCGTTTTTGCTGGACAAGACGAAGCAGGCGCCCTGGTCCGAGGACACGAAATGGAAGGAGGAATTCGAGCTGGACTAAGTACGTCCGGCAAGAACTCATGATGGATATCGACGTTAACTCCACATCGGAACAACGAAAGTTCGGCATTGTGATGGCGGCGGCGTTCTGCCTGCTTACGGGTGTGCGCTGGCTGATCACGGGACACCTGACGCTTTGGCTGTTTTACATCGCGCTACCGTTTTTGTTGCTGGGCATCGTCGCGCCGGGCTTGTTGCGGCCGGTTCTCGCGATATGGATGAAGTTCGCGCTCGCGCTCAACTGGGTGATGACGCGGGTCCTCCTGACGGTCGCGTTCGTTCTCGTGTTGACCCCAACCGCGCTGATTCTCCGGGTTCTCGGCAAGGACCCCTTGAACCGGTCATGGAAACCGGATCAGGCGACATACTGGGAAGACGCCGAGCCGCAATCGCGAAAGATTGGCCCCTACTACAAGCAGTTTTGATGGGAGTGTTTGCTATAATACGGGCGAATAAGGGCGAAAACAGAGGGAGCCACTCATGAGCGTTTATCCGGAACAGGGAACCAAAGGTTCTCCCAACGACAGCACGGAATTGTCGGACGGCATGCCTTCGGGCATCGTCTCGGAGATATGGGATTTCATGAAGGTCCGGAAGAAATTCTGGCTGGCCCCCATCATCTTGACGCTGCTGTTGCTGGGCCTGCTGATAATTTTCGCGGGAAGCGCGGGAGTCGTATCGCCCTTCGTATACGCGATGTAGGCCCGTCAGGCTTGGGGCGACTTCAATAATTCGTCCACGACACGCCAAATTTCCTTGCCGCCCTCCTTCGTGATGCATGAGAAGGGGACAACGAGGGCATCGGCATCTAGCCCGAGGGTTTCGCGAATACGCGCGAGGTTCGGTTTTTGTTCGGACTTTTTCAGCTTGTCGTATTTCGTGGCGACGACGAGCGTGGGGACGCCGGCATCCTCGAGGAGGTCCAGCATCTCCTGGTCGTTCTCGGAGGGCTTGTGGCGTGCATCCACCAGCAGTACCACCAAGCGCAACGGGGGCCGTTCCTGCAGGTATGCCGCCATCACGCGGCCCCAATTTTCCTTCACGGCGACAGGCACTTCGGCGAAACCATAGCCCGGCAGATCGACAAAATAGAATTTATTGTTAATGTCGAAGAAATTGAGGGTCTGCGTTTTTCCGGGCCGACCGCTCGTCTTGGCGAGACCCTTGCGCGCAAGAAGCGTATTGAGCAGGCTCGACTTCCCGACATTGGACCGTCCGACGAAGGCGAACTCGGGCCGACCGTCCTTCGGGCATTGTTCGGGAAGCATGGCGCTCAGGCGGAATTCGGCGGAGGTGATTTTCATTTCCGGGCGATTCGTTTCTTTGGCTTTGCTTTCGGCCTGGATTTGGGCCTGGCCTTGGGCTTTGACGTCGAAGGCGGAAACGCGAGTCGGAAGAGGTCGTCGACGGAGGCGATGAACTCGATTTCGATTTCGCCCGCCACTTCCTTGGGGATGTCCACCATGTCCTTCTCGTTTTCCAGCGGCATCAACACCGTTTTCATTCCCGCCCGATGCGCGGCCAATACTTTTTCCTTCACTCCGCCGATGGGCAACACCCGCCCCTGGAGCGTGATCTCGCCGGTCATCGCAAGGCACCCGCGCGGCGCGCTCTTGCGCAGCGCGGACAGCATGGATACCGCCATCGAAACGCCCGCCGACGGCCCGTCCTTCGGGATGGCACCCTCCGGCACATGGAGATGCAGGTCCATGTTCTTCCAGAATTCCTCGGGCACCCCGAGTCGCTTCGCGTGAACGCGCAGGTAGGTGTAGGCCGCCTGGGCGGATTCCTGCATGATCTCGCCGAGCTGCCCGGTCAACTGGACGTTACCTTTCCCTTTCATGATGGTGGTCTCGATGGAGAGGACATCGCCCCCGAACGAGGTCCATGCGAGCCCGATGGCGACCCCGATGTGGGGCTCGGTTTCGGCACGGAGTTCGTTGTAGGGCGGCGGGCCCAGCAATTCCATGACGCGTGGGGCATCGACGACGGTCTTCGCCCGTTTACGGCGCTTGGCCGACACCACTTCCTTCGCCACCTTCCGGCAGACATTGGCGATTTGGCGTTCGAGTTCGCGGACGCCCGCCTCATGGGTGTAGCGATGGATGATGATATCGAGGCCGTCTTCCTTGAACGCGACGTCCGCATCCCCGATGCCGCATTCCTTCATCTGTTTCGGGACAAGAAACAAGGTGGATATCCGCTGTTTCTCCAGGTGGGTGTACCCGGAGAGGCGCACCATCTCCATGCGATCGAGCAAGGGCTCGGGAATTTCGTATTCGTTGTTCGCCGTGGTGACGAAGAACACCTCGTGCAGGTCAAAGTCCACCTCGAGGAAGTGATCGCTGAAGGCGTGGTTTTGCTCGGGGTCCAAGACCTCGAGCAGGGCCGAGGCGGGGTCTCCCCGGAAATCGCTGGCCATCTTGTCGATCTCGTCGAGCATGAACAGGGGGTTCTTCACCCCGCACTTCTTGATGCTCTGGATGATCCGCCCCGGTAGTGAACCGATGTATGTCCTGCGATGGCCGCGGATTTCCGCCTCGTCGCGAATTCCCCCGAGGGACACGCGGACGAACTCGCGCCCCATCGCCTTGGCGATCGAGCGGCCCAGCGAGGTCTTGCCCACACCGGGCGGCCCGACGAGGCACAACACCGGGCCGCGGGTGGACTTGCTCAGCTTGCGCACGGCGAGGAATTCGAGGATGCGCTCCTTGACCTTCTCGAGTCCGTAGTGGTCTTCGTCCAGTACGGCCATTGCGCGGTCGAGGTTGATGAGGTCCTTCGAGCGCTTTGACCAGGGCATGTCGGTGAGCCATTCGATGTAGGTGCGAATCACGGAACTCTCGGGGCTCATCGGCGGCATTCGTTCGTAGCGGGAAAGTTCGCGGTTCGCTTTCTCCTCGACCTCCTTGGGCATCTTCGCCTTGGCGATAAGTTCCCGCATTTCCGAGAACTCGTCGGGCCCATCGTCCCGCTGGCCGAGCTCCTGCTGCAACTGCTTTATCTGTTCGTTCAGGTAATAGTCGCGCTGCCCGCGATCCATCTGTTCGCGCACGCGGTCGCGCACCTTGCGCTCGATCCCGAGAAGCTCGTTCTCGCGGATGAGAATTTTGCAGAGGAGTTCGAGCCGTTTGGGGACCATCCGCGCCTCGAGGAGTTCCTGGCGTTCCTCTAATTTGATGGACATATGGGCGCAAATAATGTCCGACAAGACATCCGGATCCTCGACCCCCTGGAGGGAGGCCGCGACCTCGGGAGCGATGCGCTGGCCGAGCCGGGCATATTCCGCGAAGTATTCCCGTGTAATCCGGGCCATGGCCATCGCCTGGTCGCCCCCTCCTTGGACACTGGGGAGCTCGCGGACCTTGGCCTCGGTGTGGGTCGGTTTCTCGACGATTCGCTGGAGCAGCCCCCGCCCGACGGCCTCGACGACGATCTTCATGGTGCCGTCGGGCATCCGAAGGGAATGCAGGACTTGCGCGCCCACGCCGACGGTGTAGAGACCGTCAAAATCGGGCGTATCAACGTTGGCGTCGCGTTGGGTACAGAGGAAGATAAGGCGGCCCGAGGCGAGGCTCAATTCGACTGCGGCGAGGCTCGCGGGGCGTCCCACGAGGAGAGGAACCACCATGCGCGGAAATACGACGACTTCCTTTAGCGGGAGCAAGGGCATGGTTCCGTGGACGCGGACCTCGTCGTGCGGTTCGGGATACGCCATAGCGAATGCGACTCCATTGGGACGGCCCGGCCAGCGTGCGCCACGCATCGGACGCGCCAGGTAATGCTTCGGGAACCAGGTGGTAAACGCACCGAAGGCGTTCACATGGCGGGAACGGCAGGGCGTGGACTTGGAGAAGATGCCATTATCCCAGAATCGAGGGCCCAGAGCGAATTCGGGCCGACTCGCGGGGGTTCAGACGCGGCTAGGCGGACTGGGTCTTTTCCTTCGGACGGTCGCGTATTTCCTGCTTGTAGACAAGGAGCGGCTCCTCGTCGTTCTCGATGACCCCGGTGGTGATGACACACTCGCTCACGTCTTTTCTCGAGGGCAAGTCGAACATGACATCGAGCATGACGTTCTCGAGAATCGAGCGAAGGCCGCGCGCCCCAGTTTCCTGCTTGACGGCTTTCCCGGCCACCGCCTCGATGGCGTCGTCCGAGAAGGTCAATTTTACCTTCTCCAGTTCAAAGAGTTTCTGATATTGCCGGATGAGGGCATTCTTGGGTTCGATGAGGACGCGCACCAAGTCTTCCTTGTCAAGATCGTGGAGCGTCGCGATTACCGGGACACGTCCCGAAAACTCGGGAATCATGCCGAACCGGACCAAATCCTCGGGCTGCACCAAGGTGAGGAGTTCGCCTATCTTTAGGTCTTTCTTGGCCTTCGAATCGGCGCTGAATCCGATTAGGTTTCGCCCGATGCGCTTCTCGACAATCTTTTCCAAGCCGTTGAATGCGCCGCCGCAAATGAAGAGGATATTCGTCGTATCTACTTGGATGCACTCTTGTTGCGGATGTTTACGGCCGCCTTGCGGTGGGACATTGGCGACGGTGCCCTCGAGAATCTTTAGCAGGGCCTGTTGGACGCCCTCGCCGGAGACATCCCGGGTTATCGAGGGGCTGTCGCCTTTGCGGGCGATCTTGTCGATCTCGTCGATATAGACGATGCCGGTTTCCGCCCGCGCGGAATCTAAATCGGCGGCTTGCAACAACTTAAGGATGACGTTCTCGACGTCATCCCCGACGTACCCGGCCTCGGTCAAGGTGGTGGCATCGACCACTGCGAACGGTACATCGAGCATACGCGCCAAGGTCTGGGCCAGCAAGGTTTTACCGCAACCGGAGGGGCCAATTAGGAGAACATTTGATTTCTGAATCTCAACGCCATCGATCTCTCCTCCGGCGGCGATTCGTTTGTAATGATTATGTACGGCTACACTTAGGACGCGCTTGGAGTAGTCCTGACCGATGACGAAGTTGTCCAGAAAGTTCTTGATGTCCGTTGGAGTTGGGACGGTATGGGATCGCGCAACTCCTTTTCGAGCACGATCTTCTGCAACTATCTCGCCGCATAAGTGAACACACTCATCGCAGATATTGACATCCGGACCCGCGATGAGTTTATTGACTTGATCGTGGCGTTTACCGCAAAACGAGCACTTGGTTTCGTCGTTGCGATTGCGATTAGGAGCCATGCAAACCTCCGCTATGTGAGAAACGCTCCCATAGATATAGCATTTTTACTTTTATTTGTCAATAGTTTTCTTGAACCGCCAGACCACCGCCGTCGGTATTGTGCCAGTAAATGGAGGCATTCGTCAAGCGGTGATTGGTTCGTAACCTGTTGAGGCACAACAGGGAATGATTGGATGGGACGAATGAGAGATATGGGAGCGATGAAGGCGCCGTCAACAGCGATCAGGTTCGGATAAGCACTTCGTCGATGAGTCCGTATGCCTTGGCTTCGTCGGCACCCATGAAGAAATCACGATCGCTGTCGCGCTGGATGATTTCCTTCGATTGGCCAGTGTGCCGGACGAGTATCTCATCTGTCATCTCGCCAATGCGCACGATTTCCTTGGCCTGAATTTCGATGTCGCTGGCTTGGCCCCGCACGCCGCCCATGACTTGGTGGAGCAAGAAGCGGGAATAGGGCAGGGCGAAGCGTTTGCCCTTGGCGCCGGCGGCCATCAGGAGGGCGGCCATGCTGGCGGCTTGGCCGAGACAAAGCGTGCTGATGTCCGGCTTGATGTATTGCATGGTGTCATAAATCGCCAGCCCGGAGGTCACGCTGCCGCCGGGGGAATTGATATACATATGGATGTCTTTGTCAGGGTCCTCGGCTTCGAGGAAGAGCAACTGCGCGATGATGTAGTTCGAGACATAGTCGTCGATGGGCATGCCGAGAAAAACGATCCGGTCGGCAAGGAGCCGGGAATAGATGTCGTAAGGACGCTCGCCGCGGCTGGTCTGTTCGTAGATGGTTACCATGACTGGATTAGTCCTCACTGGCATCTTCGGCTTCTTCGGCTTTATCCATTTCGTCGCGCGTGAGTTCCTTTTCCGTCACGACTGCATGGGCAAGGATGACGCCCATCGTTTTCTCGCGGAACAGGCGTTCCTCGACGGTGCCCCGCTCGCTTGAACTGGCCAGATACTGCGAAACCAGGGCGGCATCCACGCCGAGTGTGCTGGCCATCGCGAGCGCCTCGTTCTCGAAATCCTCCTCGGTGACCTCGACGCCTTCCGCCTCGCCGATTTCGTTCAGGGTGACAAGGGCCTTGATGGAACGAATGGCGGATTCGCGGGAGTCCGCGTCGATCTTGGCCATGCGCTCCTCGATCATGGAGTACGGAATGCGCGATTCCATCATCCGGCGGATGGTCCCCTCCCGATTGTCCTTGGTAATCGAATCGATGAAGGATGCGGGGATTTCGTAGGTGCTGGTTTCGATGACCGCCGCCAGGGCGCGCGTCTCAACGAGTTGCTTCGATTGATTGCGGGAGTGGGTCCGGAGCTGTTCGCCCACGGCGGTCCGAAGCTCGTCGACCGTGTCATGGCCAAGCGCCGAGGCGAACTCGTCATTCAGTCCGGGCAACGATTTTCGCTTGACTTCGTGGACCTTTAATTCGAACAAGGCCTTCTTCCCGCGCAATTCCTGGGCGCCGTAGTCGTCCGGAAATGTCACTGTACAGGTAAGGGGGGCGTTTGGCGAAGCTCCCAAGAGGGTCTTCTCGAATTCAGGGAAGAAGCGTTTCGATCCGAGGATATAGGGATAGTTCTCGGCGGAACCGCCCTGAAACACCTCGCCGTCGATGGTCCCCTTGAAATCGATGATGACCTGGTCCCCATCGGCGGCGACGCCCCCCTCGAGGCTTTCGTAGGTGGCGCGTTGGACGCGTGCCTCCTCGATCGCCTCCTCGATGTCCTTGTCATCCACGGAAACGATGGGACGCTCGACCTCGATTCCGCGATACTTTCCGAGCTCGACGCGGGGCGCCACCTCGAATTTCAACGTGAACGTGAGGGGCTCGTCGCCATTCCGCTCGGCCTTTTCGTCGAGGCCGTCCAAGTCGGGAGTACCGATGGGGCGAAGTTTTTGGTCCTTGACCAGTTTTTGAAATGCCGCCGAGACGAGTTTCCCCTCGACATCGCCGCGAACCGCCTTCGAGAATTTGTGTTCGAGCAATTTCCTTGGGGCCTTTCCGCGACGGAATCCCGGGACATCGGCCTCGCGGCGAAGCTCGTCGAAAACTTCGGAAGTCTTCTTCGCGTGGTTCGCCGGGGCGATCGAGACTTTCACCTCGTACGCGCAGTCGCCCTTGTAGTTCACATCGAAGACAGGCGGTTCGACGAACTCGAATTCCTTCTCGTGACCATGGTGGTGATGGTGACCATGATGATCGTGGCCGTCATTCCCGTGTTCGTGATCGTGCGCCGTTTCCGTTTCGGCACCGCCCTGCTTTTCTGTCTTTTCTGCCATGATCGGGGTCACTCGTCATCCAAGGGTTGAAGATTTGGGTCCACGTTGCGCATTAATATTGGTGGGCGAGGCGGGAGTCGAACCCGCACACCTTGCGGTACTGGATCCTAAGTCCAGCGCGTCTGCCAGTTCCGCCACTCGCCCGCTGGCTGGCCGTCCGAAGGACGGCTTCGCAGGGAATCCCGGTACAATCGATCCGGAGAAACAAAAAGAACCGGCGCGAACGGTGCGCCCCGCTCGTCCAGCATTTCGAGCACAGCCGAATGGGCCTCCCAAGAGAGTCTCATCCGACGAAAAGGGTAGCACACCGCGGGTCCAAGTTCAAAACACGGAGACGCAGGCGGGGTGTTGGAGCGGTCCGATTGGGCGGGTGACTTCGCTTCTACCCCGGGGCGAATTCACTGGTGTAGAGTGAGCGATGGAGAAGGCCTACCATGCAACGACGACGTCTCGCGACACGACTTTTCTTGGCCACTGCCGCGCTGTGCGCGATCGGGGTGGGCACCTCTCATTTGAGGATGACAATTCATCGGGCGAACCTCGTCGCGGCGGAGTACGAACCCGCCCCGCCGGGGATGGTGTTTGTGCCGCCAGGGGAGTTTCTTAGGGGCAGCGACTCGGCGTCCGCCGATCACTCGGAGGGACCGCTTCGTCCCGCGTTCGTGCCGGGCTTCTACATTGACCGGCATGAGGTGACGAATGCCCAGTTCCGGGGGTTCGACTCCTCGTACTCGTTTGCCGCTGACTGCGCCAACTGGCCGGTCACCGGCATTTCCCGCGAACGCGCCGAGGCCTATGCGACGTGGAAGGGGCTGCGACTGCCCACGGCCCTCGAATGGGAGAAGGCCGCCCGCGGGACCGATGGCAGGGAATATCCCTGGGGAGACACCTTTGACGCGAAGTGCGCCAATCTCGGGGGAAAGGACACCCTTGCGCCCGTTGGATCCTATCCGGAAGGGGCGAGTCCATATGGGGCACTCGACATGGCGGGCAATGCGTGGGAGTGGACAGCGGAGACTTATCGCGACGACGAGGAACTGGGAACGGCCCGCATCGATCGAAACGTCATCCGGGGCGGGGGCTATAGCTACAGCCCGCTCCAGGGGCGCGCTGCGTACAAGGGTTTCGAGAGTGTCGGGGCTACCTGCAACGACCTCGGGTTCCGCTGCGCGGGCGATGCGCGTATCAGGGAGTAATTCGTAGCCCGTCCCCGAATTACCCTGCCGCGAATTGACCCGGACAGTCGCGCCGTGGGACGATGCGGCCAGGTTGCTGGAACGAGTCGCACAAATTGGGAGTTCATCATGACACCTATTCGGACGCTTGTTGCGGGGGCGGCCATCGCCGTTGGGCTCGTGTGGAGCGCGGGCGCGGAACCGCGCGCGGTCAAGCAATACACCATCGCGAAATTGCTGAATACGATCGCCATTTCGGGCGCGTCGTTCTCGCCGGATGGATCGAAGATACTCGTGACAAGCGATGAGACCGGGATCTACAACGCCTTCGCGATTCCAATTGACGGGGGCAAACCGGCGCAGCTCACGACGAGCACGACGGATTCGGTGTTCGGCGTCTCGTATTTTCCCGGGGACGAGCGGTTCATCTACACCGCCGACCAAGGCGGCAACGAACTGAACCATGTCTACGTGCGCGAACTCGATGGGAAGTCGGTCGACCTGACGCCGGGCGATAAACTCAAGGCCAGTTTCCTCGAGTGGGCACACGACAAGAAGTCGTTCTTCATCGAGAGCAACGAGCGCGACCCGCGTTACTTCGACCTCTACGAAGTCTCGCTCGCTGGCTATACACGAACGCTGTTCTTCAAGAACGAGGTGGGATATTCCTTCTCGAACGTCTCGCCTGACAAGCGACGCATCCTCATGCGCAAGGAGGAATCGCGAAAGAAAAGCGACGTATACGTCCACGATCTCCGGACGGGCGAGACCCGCAAGACGGCCCACCACGACGGGGGCGACGTGCTCTGCAATCCGCAGCATTTCACCCCCGACGGAAAGACGATCCACTGCCTGACCGACATGGACCACGAATTCCAGTACCTCGTGAGGGAAAACGTCGAGACTGGCGAGAAGGAAATTATCGAGAAGCTGGAATGGGACATCGTCTACACGCGGATGTCCGAGACGGACAAGTATCTCATCGTGGCGATCAACAACGACGCGCGGACGGAGTTCCGGTTATATGACATGGCTTCGGGTAAGCAAGTCGACTTGCCTGCGGCCCCCGGCGCGGGGGTAGAGTCCATCCAGTTCAACCGCGATGACACCGCCGTGGCGTTTTATGTCCACGGGGGCCGCACCCCGGGCGACCTTTTCTACTATAACCTTACCGAGGGCGGCGCCCCGCTCCAATTGACCCATCGTCTCGGCAAGAATGTCGATCCGGACGATCTCGTCGAGCCGGACGTCGTCCGATTCAAGTCATTCGACGGCGTCGAAATCCCCGGCATCCTGTACAAGCCGCACCAGGCAGATGCGACGGCGAAGGTTCCGGCGTTAGTCTACGTCCACGGCGGGCCCGGCGGACAGACCCGCGCGACCTACACGCCGCTAATCCAGTATCTCGCGAATCACGGGTACGCCGTGTATGCGATCAACAACCGCGGCAGCAGCGGCTACGGCAAGACCTTCTTCGCCCTTGACGACCTCAAGCACGGCGAGGGCGACTTGGATGACTGCGTCGCCAGCAAAAAAATGCTCGCCGATACGGGCTACGTCGAACCGGCGCGTATCGGCATCATCGGCGGAAGCTACGGCGGCTACATGGTCTGCGCCGCGCTCGCGTTCCGGCCGCAGGAGTTCAATGTGGGTGTCGACATTTTCGGGGTCACGAATTGGGTGCGCACATTGAAGAGCATCCCCGCGTGGTGGGAGGCGGGACGCAAGTCGCTCTACCAGGAACTCGGCGATCCTGCCACGCAGGAAGAATATCTGCGGAAGATATCGCCGCTATTTCATGCGAAAAACATTGTGAAGCCGATGATCGTGTTGCAGGGGGCGAACGATCCGCGGGTGTTGCAAGTCGAGTCAGACGAGATGGTCGCAGGCGTCCGGGCGAACGGCGTCCCCGTCGAGTACGTCATCTTTCCGGACGAGGGGCATGGATTCCGGAAAAAGGAAAACCAGATCAGCGGGTATGAGAAGGTGCTGGCGTTCTTGGACACGCATTTGAAGAAACCCTGATCCGGGACAACCGCCGTGTCCGGAACAAGCTCGTACGCTCGCGTCCGTCGCCCGCGGTTCCGATTATTGAAGGGCGGCGCCAAGCTCTAATCGCCTACCGCCGCCGGATGCGATAACCACCATAGCTGGCCATCACGGCGGCCAAGATTCCCAATGCAACGACACCTGGTCCCGGCAAGCTGTTGCCGACGTCGATGTACCATTGGCTCGTCTCGGTATCGGAATCCTCCGTCGTAGCGATGGTAAGGCCAACGGTATAGGCGCCGTCCACCGCATACGTGTGTACGGGATTGGCATCGTTGCTCGTCGGAGATTCGTCTCCGAAGTCCCATGTCCGGCTAGTGATCGCGAATTTGCTTGTCGACTCGTCCGTGAACGTCACCTCCAACGGTGCATCGCCCTCCCGTGGCGTGGCGGAGAACTGCGCGGTGGTGGGCACATCGAGGGTGTACGTGAGATCATCGACAAAAACTAACTGGTTGTTTCCATCGATCCACGTCGTGACGAAGCCGAAGCGATCGAAGGTCGCCCCCATCGCCTTGTGGCCGGGCTGCACGGGCAGGATGGATGTTTGGCCGTCATAGGTCAGGCTGATCTCCCCGTCCCCGCCGTTGCCTTCGGGA
>CANKTP010000030.1 GCA_947486375.1 Candidatus Hydrogenedentota bacterium
AGGGCCCAAGGATTACCATGACCGCCAAGAGCGGCAAGATGCCCCTAACCCGCAGATTCATGTTCGTTTCCTTTCGGTGGAGGGATGCCCGTGTCAATCGAGTACTCTAGAATCTTTTGAGGCCCGACGCAAGCCGCGTGCGCGGGCGGCGACCCATGTTACAATCCCCGGAGAGCCAATCAGGCGAATCGCTGGGAATAAAGGCTTCCCGCGACCCGTTTCGTAACCGGATGAAACCCCGGCCCATTTGCGCCGTTCCCTTCGGATTGGGGGCGTGGGCCGGATCAATCGAGGAGAACCCGATATTATGCCCGCGATGTATGCCCGCGAAGACGTGCAGTCGATGATCGACGAATTGACCAATGTCGGCGTCCGTTCATTGACGACCCCGGAAGACGTGGATCACGCGATCCTCGAAACCCCCGGGATGACCATGGTCGTGATTAATTCCGTTTGCGGATGCGCCGCCGGCAATTGCCGACCGGGCGTCTCCCTAGCGTTGCAAAACGACCGGATTCCAGACCACCTGACCACGGTGTTCGCGGGGGTCGATGTCGAGGCGGTCCAGCGGGCGCGCGAGTTGATGGAAGGCATTCCCCCCTCGTCTCCCTGTATCGCCCTGTTCAAGGACGGGAAAATGGCCGGCGTTCTCGAGCGCAAGCACATCGAGCGCATGACGGCGATGGACATCTCGACCGCGCTCACCAAGGCCTTCAACGAACACTGCACGCGGCAGGGCCCGTCGGTGCCGAGCGAGGTTTTCGACTCGAACGAGCACGTCAAAGTTTGCGGTTCGTCGATCCCCGTATACAAGGCCGACTGACCCCTCGCTCCCATGTTATAGTTTCTCGCGGTGCAGGATCGAGGACGGTCCTGCACCGCGTCTCTTTTTCTTCGGGGAGGATCGTTGTCTTGGGCCAATCCGCATGCATCCGCCTGGCGGGGACTCTTGGGGCCTTGGCCGTCGTGCTCGGCGCGTTCGGTGCCCACGGTCTCAAGGATCGTCTGGCGACCGACATGCTCGCCATCTACCAGACCGGCGTCACCTATCACTTCTACCACGCCCTGGCCCTGTTGGCCCTTGGCGTCTCGGACACCCGCCTATGGCGAGGCCCATGGGCGAGACGCGCCGCAGTGGCATGGACCGCCGGCATCGTAATCTTTTCAGGTTCGCTTTACCTCCTCGCGCTAAGCGGACAGAAGTGGCTGGGAGCCATCACGCCGTTCGGCGGACTTGCGATGATCGTTGGGTGGGGCTTGCTCGCGATGGGTTCGCGCACCGTGTCCGCCGCAGACTAAGCCGGGCGGGCCCCGGTCAGCGGGGTGCGGTCGCCTCCACCGGGGGAACTAGGGGCGGGACGAACGGTCGGGCCGATTCATCCAATTCCAGCTTGAGGTCGGCCTCGAGCGCGATCTCCCGAAGTTCCATCAACGCGGACTCCGGCGCGCGGGGATGAACGAGCGCAATGACCTTTCTCGACGCGCCCTGCGGGGCCGAGAAGAATAGCGTGCGCAGTTCCGCAAGGGCGATGGTCTTGTCTTCGTGGAAATAATCCCCGCTCTGGCCTATCGAGACAAGAATCTCGTCACGGCCATCCGACAGCCGCCCGGCAATGCGCTCGAAGGCATTCTTTTCGTCGTAACGGAGTTTCCCCGCGACGCCCTGGTCTAGCTGGGCAAGCCGCATCGCCTCCGGTTGGGTCTTCTCGTCGACGATCGTGGTCGTGATGAAGACGAGCAAATCCCTATGGCTACGGTTCTTGGTGGTACTCTTGAAAAGTCGCCCCAACAGGGGAATGTCTCCCAACACGGGGATCTTCTCGGCTTGGTCACTGACATTGCTCACGCGCAAGCCCCCAATGATCAGGGTGTCATTGTCGTGGACCATGACCTGGGTCTCGGCCAGGTTCTGGGACTTCTGGGGCACGTCATTCTCCTGGTCCGCGCCCGTCACCGTGACAATCTTGAAACTGCTGTCCTCGGCGCTTATGTCGAGCAGGATATTCCCCTCCTCGGCGATGCGGGGCATGACCCGGAGAATCGTGCCGACGTCGATGAATTCGATTCGGCTGACGGAGCGGAACGAGGTATTGAAGCCGCCCGTGGGATCGATGTCCCGGACGGGCCGGTCGGCGGTCGACTGGGAGAACGGCACTTGGGTCGTGTTCTCGAACACCGCTTCCTCCCCATCCTGCACCGTAATCCGGGGGTGCGCCATGATGGTGACGTCACCCTCCGTCTCGAGATAATCCAAGACCGCCGAGACGTCGCCCCCTGCGAAATTACGGATCAAATCGTCGCCGAGCAGGTCCTCTTGCGTCTCGCCGTCGGCACCCGTCCGGAGGATCGCCCGCGGAAGCTGGCCAATGCTCATGCGCTGTCCGGCCTCGGGAAAAGCGGCGAAATCGGGAGTCTGGTTCCCGACCTGAAACCCGACCAGATCCTCCGCGACCTTGCCGAAATAGGACCAATTGACCCCGAGATTCCGGGCCACCTCGGACGAGGCGGTCACAAGATACGCCTCGATCTGGACCTGCTTCCTGCGCACGTCCCACATCTGGACAAGTTTGTCGATATCGTCCATCCGGGAAGGAATGGCGGTCACGGTGATCTGATGTACGTCTTCATTGACGGTGATGGCGCCCATTTCCTCGGGCACCAAGGTGGCCACTTGTTCGGACACGATCTCCGGATCCGCGTAGTTGAGGATCCACGTCCGTGTCTCGAGGGGCAAATCGAGCGCCTCGACCATCTTCGCGACGCGCGCGACGTTCGCCGGATGATCCACGATCATGAACTTATTGGTGCGCGGATCGACTTGGACCTCGCCCGTCTCGGAGATCAGCGCCGTGATGCTGTCGGTCAACGCATCCGCATTCACATGGGTCAACTCGAAGGTGCGCGATTGCCGGTCGAGATCCACCTCAGCGAGGGCCCTCTCCATGTACTTCAGGTTGTCCTTGGTGTCCCAGACGATCAATTTCGACGATCGCGCGTCGGTAATCATCCGGCCTTGGGGCGACATCAAGGACTCGATCATGGATTGCACGTCGGTCAGGTTGGCGAACTTGACGTTGAATTCCCTCTCGAGCAACACCGTCGCATGGGTTTTCTCGAGGTGCTCGTCCTTGGTCATCACCGAGAAAAGTTTGGTCTCGGGATTGAATTCGTAATACACGTCGTTGAACTTAAGGATTTCCAAGGCCTGCTGCGGCGTGATCTCGGTCACCCAGAATCGCAACGACACCTGCTCGACCGCCTTCGAGGCCATGATGTTCCAAGAGGTCGCCTGCGAAAGCACATCGAGAAACTCATTCACGTTCATGGGGCCGGCCTCGGAGAGCGTAATCTCCTCGTCGAGATCGGGAATCTTTCCGTACTCCAACGGGAGGCTCTTATAGGGTTCGAAGCCCTTGGCCCCGGTACTCACGGTCACCGCGCCCGCGGCGTTTCCTTCTCCCCCCGTGATCATCTGGACGGCCGTCCCTCCGCCCGCAGAGGGCTGGCTGGGTTGGGCCGGGGCAGCCGGGGCGCCTCCCGGCTTCTCGTCGCCGTCGCTCGCGGCAGCCCCGGGATTTTCCGGGGACTTGTCGCGGTCGCCGAATCGCCCTGTCCGGTTTTGGTTTTCTTGTCCATTGGGGGAATTCGGATCGCGATTGCCCTGTCCCAAATTGCCTTGGCCGCCCAACCGATCGCGGAGACGCTCGGCCAGGCCGCCGCCGCGCTGGGTGGGCGAGGTGGGCGTTTGTTGGGCTTGGGCCATCACCGCTTGCGCCCAGAAAACCACCACGGCAACCAGAGCCAATAGGGGCGCACGCATGGACTTTTGTCTCGACACCGAATACACCTTCCCGTTTATCGTTTGCGCATGCACGCGGCGCTTGGCCCCCGATCCGGCCCATTCTACCGGATTAAACGACGGTAATCCCATTTCCGGTGACACGGCGGCTACCTTCTCTCGACGACGTACTCGTATGTCCGGCCGTTGGCGTCCAAGGCAAACACGACCGCGTCATCGCGGATTTCCTTGATCACGCATCCGTTCACGATTTCGCCCAGTCCCATGAACACGCCGCGCGGCTTTTCGGGCGTGGAGATGCGGATCTTAAGGCTTTCGCCGCGCCCAATCTGGGAACGAAGACTTGGCACCACCGCATGAAGCATCCGCGGCATGTCTGGCGCTTCCACCTTTTTCGGGGCCGGGGGGGGAGGCGGAGGAGCTTCCACCAGTTCGCGCCAAATCGCCTTCTTGTTCCCAATCGCCTCCTCGAGCCGCTCGAAATTGACCTTGGGAGTCGAGTCGTATTGGACATCTTCCGGCGCTATACCGCCAATCTGACGGTCTAGTGCAAGTTTGCGCGCCTCGACTGGACTCTTCGCGAAATTGATCGCAAAGAGCGCCGCGAGAACGACCGCCAATCCCCAACCCGCTACCCGAAGTCCGCGTTCCACCTTACTCTCCTTTGACCTGGGTTAGGCGTACGTTATCGACGAACACTTGGGCGCCGCCGGCCGGCAGGGTAAGGTGCGGCACGAGCACCGCCCTCGATTCGCCCGCGGCTCCCGGAGGCGAAAACAAGACCTGGATACGGTTGGTCGTGCCGTCGGGGACCACGTCCTGGCCACCATGAAACGCCGCGCCATCCTTGGGGTAGACCACGGAAAGTTTCGCGTCTCCCCTCGCGGTAATGTCCACTTCTAGGCGATAGAATTCGCCGCATTGCAGTGTCACTTGTTGAAATACCTGGCCGATTTCCCCTTCTGCAGAAACCGCCAGGCAGGCTTCGCCCTCCGTCGCAAAAAGACCCGAGCTTTCGGCCTTGCATCCAGGCGTGAGCCAAGGCTCGCCTACGCCGTGCTCGAAACCTCCATTGGTGACCAAGCTTACCAACTCCGGCGGTGCCGAGGCGCCCTCAGGGCCGCTATCCACCACGGTGCGGACGATTTCCAACGATGCGTTGACGTCGGTCCCGGCGGGATCGCGGGACAACTCGAGGCCGTCGACGCGAAGGCTTTGGCGGCTCGCCTGGATGCGCGAGAGAAAGGTCAACAGGTTGGCCGGCGGCGCGGGCGACAAGCGAAAACTGATTCGATATTCGCGATAACCCTCGCCGCTATCGTGCAATACGCCCTCGCGAAGGGTTGGTATCTGAACCATATAATCGCTATGGGCAATTTCGCCCGCGGGCTTTTCGCCCTCCGGCGGCGGGTTCGCAAGCGCAAGACGGTATATTTCTTCTCGTAGCCGGTCGTGGATTTCCTGCTCCGTCCAACGGCTCGAGTGTTCGGTCGCGACGTCGCGGAACGCCTTCTCGACGCTCGCGGTCTTCCGATCCTGTTCGGTCAGGTTGATGAGTTCCTGTTCGAGACCATCGATGCGGGCGTTCAGATCGTCGATGCGCCGGACCGCCTGGGTCGAAATCAAGAGCGCAATTCCGCCCACGGCCGCCACACCGGTCAGGACGAAGAGAAGTTTCTCGCGCGGCGAAAGCCCGGCCCAATAGCTACTCATTCGGCTTCTCCCCCGCCTCGTCCGGAAACTCCACCGTGATGTTGAAGCTCCAGATGTCCTTGTCGCGTTCCTTGGCCATGTTCGAGTACATCTGGCGGGCCCGCGCAAACTGGGGGAACGTGCTCGAGGCGGCACGCAGATCGTCCGTGAGCTTGTTTACCATGTCGAGCTGCGTGGCGCGGCCAATCAAGGTAATCCCGCTGGCCCTCTTGTAAATAAAATTCTGGATATTCATGCCCTCGCGCGGGATATGGCCGGTCATCCCCGCCATCAGCTCAAGCACGGAATCCTTGCGCTCGACCTGTTGTTGGAGGCGCTCCAGGTGCTTTCGTTTCGACGCCGTGCTCTTCACCCGGGGACGAAGGGCGTCGGCGCGTTGCTCGAGTTCGCCGATATAGGCGCCGCGCTGGTACAGCGCCTGGCCGTACACGCCGGCGGCTGCGGCGGTCGCGAGCGCGAATGCGGCCGCCAGGCGAAGGAGTTGCGAACGCGACGACATGGATGCCCGTCGCTTGAGCACCTGGTCGGGCAGGAGGCGGACCGTGAATTTGCCGCGCCCCTGGGCGGCCAATGCCGCGCCGATCGAGACCAGCGGGAGCGTCCCGGCCAGGCAATCTAGGTTCCCCGTCAGTCCCTCGAGGCCGAATTCCGCCGGGGCACATTCGCAATCGAGTTCATGAGATAGCGCCCGGGCGGCGGCCCGCGCGTCCGCGGCGTCGGAACTGATGAAGACGTGATCGGCGCCCACGCCGCTATACGATTCCCGGCGATGCGCCGACAACGAACCGCGGACCTCGGTCGCGGCCTCGCGGATAATCGAATCCTGTTGCTCGCCCCCGATGCACCAATCCTCCGAAATCGCGATGCCCCGGGCATACTCCGGCACACCATCGCGGACGGCCAGTATTTCCAGCCCGCCCGGTGCCAGGTCGACCAATGCGTGGCAATCGATTCCCGAGGGGGACTGGACGAGCGCCGCCGACAGGAGCGACGAGGTGCTCAGGAATATCTGTTCGGGTTCCAGACCGGCCGACCCGAGCAGGGCCAGATGCGCATTGATCACGTCGCGGTGGACCACCACCGCGAGGACCTTCGAGGAGCCGTCGTCATTACGGGAAAGAACGGCGAACGAGGTGACCAGTTCGTCGGCCGGAAACGGGACGAACTCCTCCGCGCTGAGGCGAACCATCCCCTCGATTTCGTTCGCGTCTTGCGACGGAAACTCCACGATGCGCGCGGTCGCGTCGTGGCGGGGGATGATGCTAAAGACCCGGTCATTGTCGAGATGGTGCGCGAGGGCGAACTGCTTCATCGCATCTTCGAGGGAGCCATCCTCAGGCGGCCACGGTCCGCGTTCGATGGCAAAATCGACCACGTCGACCCCGGCGTCCGAGGGCTTGACCCGAAGCACGGTCAAGGCGCGATTGCTGGCCTGGACAATGGATATGTAGTTCGATTTACGAGCCAAGGACGCCTTCTCTCCAGTACAGGACCGTTTGGGTTTCTTGGACTTGGTCGGAAAAGGGAGAAGACGTGGCGGTGGTAATTACAGACGTACAGTACGCCCTGATCTTCCCCTGGCGCCGCGTGGCGCAGGCCTCGATGGTAAAGTATGTGGAACCTACCGTGCAATAGGTGTTCAGGTCGCCGATTTTCTCGGGGCTAAGCCCAGTGCGTTCGGCCACTTCCTCCAAGGTCTTGAACGAATGATCGTCGGGTGTCCCGATCTTGCCGTCATCCCCCGCACGGTACTCGACGATTGTGGTAGCGACGCCCTTGTCGAGTCCCGGGACACACGCCAAGGCCGCCTGGCGGGCGGTGTTAATGTTGAGCATTCCCGTCCCCCACACCGTCAACACATCGCGAAGCCCTTCGCCCCCGCGCCGGCCGTACCAGTCGTCCTCGCCGATGCCGTCCGCGCCGCGAAGTTCGTCCATGGTGAAATATGGAATGACCTCCTCGTTCGTCGACCGCGTCTCCCGCCGCGCCATGACCCGGCGCACGACCTGGAAACTCAACCCCTCGACCTCGCTGAGCATTTCCTCGCTCGCGTGGTTGATCGATATCCGGCCGTCGCAGTCCTGGATTCGGAACACGCACGATTCCCCCTCGAGGGGATGTTCCGGATCGTCGGTGTAGTATCCGCCCTCCTCGAGCAGGTCGAGCGGTTGCGCCCAATGCTGTTCCAGTCCCCATTGGGCGCCTCCCCCGTAATATCGATCGACTTCGGATTTGTTGAATATTTCCGCGACCGCGCGCTCGACCGCGCCCCGGGCCATCATCTGGGCCTGCATCTGGTCGAGCGCGTACCAAGCCATCTTGCGTTCGAGCATCGCGCGATGGGCGAAACCGACCGACACGACCGTGAGGATCGCCAATATCCACAACACGGACACCAGGACAAAACCGCGCTCGCCGCGCCGGTACCCAATCTCGGGACTAGAATCCATGGGCTTCTTTCCAAGAACGCATGATTTCGCCGTTTGGGTCGAGTTGGCTCGTCGGGCCGCGAAACGTCACGGCGCTCGTAAACGCGGCCGTCGCCTCGGGAAGCGCGGGATCGTTCAGCACAAGCAGGATGTCCACACCCTGCGGGAGGCCCCGGCCATCCGGGTTGGTCTCTTCCACCAGGAGCGGCAGCGGTGCCGGCGGCTGGGCCGGGTCCCGTCGAACCGAGGGCACCCAATAGTAGCGGAACCCGAGTTCCCGTATGCCGGCGGCCAACTCGAATTTCTCCGTATGCCCGAGCTTCAGCCGCCGCATATCGAGTGTCTCGCCTGAGGGGGGTTGCACCGGAATCGGGTCCTCGACGGGCCGCTCCTCGCGGATAAGCGTTCGGCCATTGCGGCTGCCCCCGGCATCCAGCCGGTACCGTACCCACATCACCTCGGGGCCACGCTCTTCGCCCTTCTTGACCGCCAGCGAATTGGTCACCGTGATGAACGTCAGCGAGTCCCGGTCGCCGGAAAACAAATACTGCGCGCCCTTGGGTATTCCCTGGAGCTCGCGCGTCAATAGTCCCAAGACCGCGCGGGCGCTCTCGTAGGTCTGCGAGTTCATCTCGCCGCCGCGCCAGGTCCGTATCGCCGAGGAAAACGCCGTGTACACGGCGCCCATGACGATGGCCATCATCGTACTGGCCACAACCAACTCGGCAAGCGTGAAGCCGGCGTTTCCGGAACGTGTTGCCGGCCTCACTTCGGCGCGCCTCCGCTATCGATGGGTTGCCACAACTTCCCGCTGTTGAACAGGGTTTCCGCGAATTCCGAATATTCTTTTCCCGCGCGTTCCCATAAAACCGTCACTTTGGCGCGCATCAAGTATGGGATTGGAAATTCGAGTTCTCCCTGGGGAGGCGACCACCCCTCGGGAGGGCTCGCGGGGGGCGCCGGCTTGGGAATGTCGACTCGACTTGTTTCGGAAGTCCAGCGAAACCGGCTGTATGCCCCCTCGAATTGGCCGCTTTGGGAGCCCTCGGGGCTTTGCGGCTGCAGCTCGATTTGACTCATCGCCTGCTCGATGAGGAAACGCGCCTGCGTATAGTCCTGTGCCTGCCCCCGAGTCACCAGCGCCTGCTGGATCGTCCCGTGGATGACATAGGCCCCCAGGCTGAGCAGCACCAGGGCCACGGCGGTCTCGACAAGCAAATAGCCCTCGCGGCCGGATGGCGAACGGTCGATGTAGTACCTCACGTCTTCGGCTCCGTGAACTCGATGTTGCCGAGGGTCCCCTTCGTCCGGATATCGTAGCTCTGCGTCCGATCGTCGCGTTGCCGGATTTTCACCTCGGCAATGTCGCTCCCGCCGCCCGGATAAAAGGCGATATAGTGCGCATCGTGGGCGCGATCTTCCATGGTGTCGACCCGATCGAACTCGAGCGAGCGGGGCAGCAACGCGAATTCCCCGTCTTGATCGCCGAGCCGCTCGAAATACTTGTCTCCAAACTCTTCCTTGGCAAGCCGCATTATCCAATAGCCATTCTTTTCGACGTCGATGTAGACGCGGAACTCGACCGCGTCGGTCACCGCGCGCGACTGGGCATACTTCATCGTGGAAACAAGATCGCGGACCGCGCGGTTGGCCTCGGTGGTCGACATCGAGCCTTGGAATACCGGCATCACGGACGCCGTTATCGTGGCGATGATTATCATCACCACGATCAGCTCGATAAGCGTGAAACCTTGGCGGGCGCGGCGGTGTCCCATGGCGTTGTCCTGGGTTCGCGGGGCTATTCTTCGGCCCCGTCGCCTTCTTTCTTCCACGGCACCACGTCATCCGCCGAACCCTGGACCCCATCGGGACCTGCGGAGAATATGTCGTAGGATTTCGGGTGGACCTTGCCGGGCTTCACGAACACATAGGGGCTTCCCCAAGGATCGGTGTTGAGTTCCCGGACGTACGTCTTCTTTGCCGTCATCAAGTCGTTGAGCGAGCCCGGATAGGCATCGTTATGATCGAGCGCGAACAACTCGATGGCGCTCTCGTATTGCTTGATGTCTCCCAGCGCCCGGTTCACGCGCGCTTCCTCGGCCCTCCCTTGGAAGGTCAGGGTGACCGATCCCGCCAGGATGGCGATGATCACCGTCACCAAGATGAGCTCGATCAGGGTAAACCCGCCATTCGCTTTCATGTCGCGACTCCTTTCGCCGCGGAATCTCCCGCGCGGTTCTCCTTCCATTCTAACGCACCGGCCCCGCCTTCGGCTGACCGCCTCAACGCACCTGAGAGCTGATCGTGAGCATGGGCAGCAGCATCGAAATCACCAGGAACCCGATAATGATGCCCATGATGACGATCATGATCGGCTCCAACAGGGCAGTCATCGCCTTGACGGCGCGGTCGACCTCGATGTCGTACGCATCCGCCACCCGCTTTGTCACCGCGCCCAGGCGCCCGCTCTCTTCGCCCACGGCAAGCATGTTCACCACCAGGGGCGGGAAGTATTGGGAATCCCGGAGGGCCTGGCTAATACTATCGCCCTCGGCGACCCGGGCATGCACCCGATCCACTTCCGCGCTTACCGCCGTATTGCTCAAGGTGTCCGAGGTAATCTTCAGCGCCGTCAACACCGGTACGCCGTTGTCGAACAACGCGCCGAGCGTGCGTGCGAATTTGGCCATTTCGTAGCGTTGGACGACGCCGCCGAGCACAGGGGTGCGAAGCCACACCTTGTCGAGCCTCTTCCGGCCATGCGCGCTCCGGGCATATCTTGCGAAGAGATACACCGCGCCGCCGATACCCAACAGGACGGCCCACCAAAAGCTCCCCATGAACTTACAGATCGCCATGACAATAATCGTGGGCAACGGCAGCGTCGCATTGAAATCGTCGAATATCGCCAAGAACTTCGGGAACACGAAGGACACAAGGATAAAAATGGCGCTGCTGCCAATGAACAAGAGGAAGGCGGGATAGACCATGGCCGAGGAGGCCTTGCCCCGAAGTTCCTCGTCCTGCTCGCCAAAGGCCACCAGCCGCCAGAGACAGTCTTCAAGCATCCCGCCGGTCTCCCCCGCCCTGACAAGGTTCGTATACATGGCCGAGAACACCTTGGGATGTTTCTCGAGGGCCTCGGCAAAATCGGAGCCCTTCTGGACCGACTCGCGCAAGTCCTCAAGGATGCGTCCCATCTTTGGATTGCTCGATTGTTCTATCAGGGTATTCAGGGCGCGCAATATGGGCATGCCCGACTCGATTAGGTTGGCGAGTTGCCGGAAGAAGAGGTTTCGATCCTTGAGTTTGACGCGGATTAGGGAATACCGCAGGGGGTCTCTTTTCGCGGCCGTCGAGGTTTCCCGGACCGAGATGGGAAAGTACCCCATATCGCGCAACGAGGCAATGACGGCGCGCTGGCTTTCGGCTTCCATCACCCCCGAGGTGACGTCGCCCGGGCCTCGTTTTACCTTGTATTCGAAATGTGGCATCGGTTGTTCCAATGGGTAAATCGCGCGAAAAAACCTAGCCGAGTACGTCCGAGTCCACGGTCACGCGCAGGATCTCCTCGACGGTGGTCATCCCTTTTCGCACCCGCATCCAGCCCGAGTCGCGAAGGGTCCGCATGCCCGATTGCCGCCCCTTTTGCTTGATGGCGGGCGAGGTTTCGCGGCGTACCGTCATTTCCTTTATCTCGCTCGTGAATGGGAGGATCTCGTAAATCGCCACGCGACCGCTGTACCCCGTATGGCGGCAATGGTCGCATCCGCGTCCCTGAAGGAAGACGGCCCCCTCGAGTTCGTCCGCGGTCACCCCAAGATCCTTGAGCATCTCCGCGAGCGGTTCGTAGGGCTCGGCGCACTTGACGCACACCTTGCGCACGAGGCGTTGCGCGATCGACACGATCAGGGTGCTCGCGATCAAAAATGGCTCGACGCCCATGTCGGTCAGGCGGGTCACCGCCCCGGCCGCATCATTGGTGTGCAGGGTGCTGAACACCAAGTGGCCCGTCAGGCTCGAACGGATCGCCATCTCGGCGGTCTCGTAGTCGCGAATTTCGCCCACCATCATGATGTCCGGATCGTGGCGCAGCATCGAGCGCAGCCCCATCGCAAAGTCGAAGCCGATCTGCGGCAACACCTGCATCTGGGTGATGCCCTTCAGTTGGTACTCGATCGGGTCCTCGATGGTGATGGTCTTGCGATCCATTTGGTTCAGCTTGTTCAACGACGCGTACAGGGTGGTCGTCTTGCCGCTCCCCGTCGGGCCCGTCACAAGGATGATCCCATGGGGTTTGCGCAAAAACGCATTGAACTGCTCCAGGTCGGCCGGGAGAAAGCCGAGATCCTCGAGGGTCATAAATATCGAGGCCCGGCTTAGAATACGAATGTTTATCGTCTCCCCATGCGGGGTCGGCAATACGGACACACGGAGATCATAGCGCCCTTCGCCAATGGTCGCGAGGATTTTCCCATCTTGCGGCAATCGCTTTTCCGCGATATTCAGGTTCGCCATCACCTTTATTCGCGAGACGATCGCCGAGTGAAATCCCCGGATCGAGCCCGGTATGGGCGTTTGGTGCAGGACCCCGTCGATGCGGTAACGGACCCGGAGCTCGTCCTCGAACGGCTCGATATGGACGTCGGTCGTCCCCGACTTGATTGCCTCGCTAATCAACTCGTTCACAAACTTGATGATGGATGCATCGATCGTTTCGTCGCCGAGGTCCATGCCGGCCGAGCGCATGTCGATCCGCACCGTCGACCCCGCATGCTCGTTGTCGCTAAGTATACGCTCGACGGTGTCCGCGCCCAGGCCGTATAAGGCCTTGGTCGCCTTGTCGATCTCCTCCGGGGTCGCCACCACCGCCTCGATCCGTTGCTTAAGCACCAGGCGGATGTCATCGAGCAGGTGGGAATTTAAGGGGTCGCTGACCGCGATGACGAGGGTCCCGTTGCGCATTTCGACCGGAACGAAGCCATAGTGCGTGGCGAAGCGCGCCGGGACCTTTTCGATGACTTCCTTGGGAATGGGCGATTTGGTCGGCGCAACGTACTTCATGTCGCAAAACCGGGCAAGGGACTGATAAATCCCCTCGGAAGTCGCAAAGCCGAGTTGGTTGATGACTTCCACCAAGGGAACGCCGTTGCGCTCTGCTTCGCGGACGGCACGGGACAGTTTGTCCTCGGTCAACAAATCCTCGCGCAATAAATGCCGTTCAAATGCCGCCGAAGCGATCACCGGGCAGGAACTCCCAATAAATGTCTAGCCTACTTGAATTTCAACATGTTACCACGGATGCGCCGATCGAGCAACACCCCGCGGATTACGGCCTTGGAATCGCGTCGAGCTCATCGATGGACTCGAGGGCGCGCCGCGCCAACGCCTCGTGCCGCCCTTCGGCCACCTCGCGGTAAATCCCACGCGCCCGTTCTTGGCCGTCGGCCTCCCCCCGGAGAAGATCGCCGACCTCGATTTTCAACCGGGCAATGGCGACTGGATCCGTGCATCGCCAGAGGGCCTCTTCCATGGCGGCGACACGATTGTCGATTCCCCCCTGTTCCATGGCAATGCGGGCCATTTCGTCCGCCGCAAGCGATGCCACGTAGGCCAGGGGTTGCCGGCCCACGATGCGCTCGAGTTCTCCGAAATTGCCCTCGGCCCGATTCAGCGCATGCAAGGGCTCGTAGTTCGCATAGCTCGCCCGGCACTCGGCCAGGAGATTCCACCGGAATTGATTGCGCCCGCGGTTCGCTTCGGCATTGAAGACGGCACGATGATGCTGTTGGAGGGATTCGTAGCCGAGATAGGCCTCCTCGTAGAGTTCGAGCTCGTCGAAGGCGATGTCGGAGGCCAGCTGTATCGCCCCCGCAATATCCGGATGGCCCGGATAGGCCTCGATCGTCTCGGCGAGCTGGGTGTATGCCCCCGAATAGTTTCTGTCCGCCGCCAGGACCTCTGCCGCGTTCACCCCCCTGTCAACGGGACCGAGCGCGGCAACGATACCCGGGCGCTCAGGTTCGGCGCGCCACGCCGCGACGCCGATCGACAGCACAACGGCCATGAGCGCCCCGGCTCCGGCCACACGCCAGCCGCGCCGCGGGGCGGCCCTCTCCTCTTCCTCGCGCAGTCGCGCGCGAACCCGGCCGAGTAGGTCGAAATCGAGCCCCGGGACACGGTCGCGGGAAGTGGCCGCGATTCGCTGGAACGATGCCGACGTCTCCCGGCAAGCCGGGCAGGCTCCCAAATGCGCCTCCAGCGCGCGGCGGTCGCCATCCGCGAGAAGCTCATAGGCACCCTGCGCCATCATGCGTTGCATGTGGCGGCACGTCCAATATCTCATCCGGATCTCCCGGCGACCCGCCCTATCGCAGATCGCCCAATTCAGTTTGAAGTTTCCTCAGCGCGCGGAACAAGTGCACTTTCACGCTTCCCACGGTGCATCCGAGTACCGGCGCGATCTCCGCCAGCGCCATGCCCTCGTAATGCCGGAGCACAAAAACCTTCCGTTGCGATGGCGACAGCACCTCGAGCGCCACCGCCAATCGATCCCCGATCTCGCCGCCGCGCACCTCCATCGCCGTCCCCTGCGCCGAGGGCTCCGTCGTGCCGCCTTCCAGCTCGGGGCGAAACCCCTCATCGAGACGCTCATGACGATGCCGTCTACCGCGCCGCAGGTGGTCGATGGCCTGGTTCGAGGTCAAGCGCAACAACCACGAGGCGAAGCCGCCCGAGGGCTGCCACGCGTGAATTTTCTGGTATACCTTGACCAATGCGTCTTGGGTCACGTCCAAGGCGTCTTCCCGGTTCCCGGTAATGCGGTAGGCCACCGAATACATGCGCCCTTGGTGCCGGCGCACGATTTCGTCAAATGCGCCCTCGTCGCCCGCTTGAAGGGCGAGGGCAAGATTTTCGTCGGTCGGTCCCGATTGGGAGCCTGTCATGTCGCGATCCATTAAAACAACGAACATCCGTGCCGAAGGGTTTACACGCGAGCGAAAGTCCCCGGCAATTAAGGACTACCGGGCCACCATAACATACCCCGGAAGGCGCGGGGCCCCCGGGGCGAACACCGTTAACTCCCAGCGACGCCGGTGCCGGGCAGGTAGGTTTCGCTCGGGTCGTGGAAGACAACCTCACGGCATCCGGCCCAGGACGCGAATCTCGTTCGGGCCGTGTTTCGGCCTTCTACGGTCTCGGGAACCCGGCCTCGCCCGAGGGAGAAGCCGTGGGTAGATGCGTCACCAGATTGGAAATGATCGTCTCAACCACACTTCTTTCACGCGAATATATTCATGCAGCAACGAATAATTCTCGACCCGGACCCTTTGGGCTCGGACCTCCATCCGTTTGTATGGGAGCGTCACGACGAGATATGCCACGGCGGGTACGACGACATACACCAAATCCTCGATGGGCAGGATTTCTTTGGCAAACCCGAATACGTAGACGATTGTGGGGATAAACATCAACAGAAGTTGGCTCAAAGCCCCGAGCATGGCGATTCGAACCGTTTGCTTAAAAAGTTCGATGTGACGCTCGTTGTCGATACAGGGGACCTGCTTGATGAAATTCCCTACCACCCATCGCATATAAAAAGTCAGGAGGATGCTCAGGAACGGGGGAATGATTAATAGGGCCAGAAGCTGCTCACGCATCCAAAATCTCCTTGGGGCTGGGCGGTTGCGGGTTCGAGGCGATGCCCGCGCTACATTCTATCCGAAATCTTGCAGATTCTTCCCTCCGCGGCAAAAAAATTCGACCCGGGGCCCGCGAACGGACTCGGGCAACCCGGGTCCAACGCATACTTCGCTTGATTTTAGGGCTTTCCGGGATTCGTTCTCGCTTTGGCATACCGCTTGCGTTACGTCCGATGAACTTGAGTCCCATCAGGTTCAAATCCGTGAGTGGTTGGCCCGGCGTCAGGGACGTACACCCATTGGCGTCCCGTTCCGTCGCGGGAATAGTGCGACCGGGTCTTCCTTTTATTGTTAACGCCCTCGGGCGAATTTACATAGACACCGTGCCGGGTACCCATAGCCGGTACACAGGACATGCCGGGGTATCCGGCGGGGCGGACTAGAATGCTACAAGGCTTGTACGCGGCGGCAAACGGGATGATCGCGGTCGAGGATCGCCAGGCCGCCATCGCGAACAACATCGCCAACGCCTCGACCCCCGGATTCAAACGCCAACTCGCGGTACAAGAGGGCTTCTACCAAAAATTCGCGGTGGCAGGCGAGGGTTTTGAACGCTTGAGCCGCGAGTCGAACCCCGGCGGCGGAATCCGGTTGTCCCAGACCTATTCCGACTATTCCAACGGCGTAGTGATGAACACGGGCCGTCCCTTGGATGTCGCCTTGGTGGGCCCCGGGTTGATCGAGGTCGAGACGCCCTTTGGCCCGCGCTACACGCGCAGCGGGAAACTTTCCGCAGGATCTGACGGTAGTCTCGTAACCGACCACGGATACAAAGTAATGGGGGCGGGCGGCGATCCGATCATCGTCTCCGGCGGAATTCCCCAGATCGAGCGCAACGGCGCCATCTCCGTCAACGGTCAGCAGCGGGGGCAAATAAAAATAATGGAATTCTCCGACCCGCACGCGTTAAACCGGTCGGGTTATAGCCTTTACTCGGCGAGCCAGGACGCGGTCGACCGGGCCGTGCCCGCCGAGGAAACGGTCGTGCTCGGACAAGCGATCGAATCCTCGAACGTGCAGCTACCGACCGAGGTCTCGCACATGATGCTCGCGTTGCGGGCGTATGAGGCAAACCGGAAAGTCCTTTCGTCGGCCGATGAGACCATCGGACGCATGATCGACCAAGTGGGCGCTCCCAGTTGATGACCGGAGTGCGCCTCGCAATGTTCACGATGGGGAGGAAACCTGAATGATTCGGGCAATGTTTAGCGCCGCGACGGGGATGATCGCGCAGCAGACGAACATCGACACTATCGCGAACAACCTCGCGAACGTCAGCACCACTGGCTTCAAGAAGAGCCGCGTCAACTTCCAAGATCTCCTGTATGAGACCATCAAGCCCGCCGGCACGACCACCACCGCCGGGACGACCACTCCCGAGGGCATCCAGATCGGGCACGGCGTTCGTCCATCGTCCGTGGCCAAGCTTTTTACCTCGGGTACGATGATTCAGACCGGAAATCCGCTGGATATCGCCGTCGAGGGCGACGGCTATTTCCAAATCGATCTTCCCGACGGCACCTCGGCCTACACCCGTGACGGTTCGTTTCGCAGGAATGCCGACGGCATCGTGATGAGCATCGACGGGTATGCGTTAAATCCCGGCATCACCCTTCCGCAAGACGCCCAGGCCATCTCGATCGGCTCCGACGGCATCGTATCCGTGCAGATTCCGGGCCAGACGGCGCCGCAGCAGGTCGGGCAGGTTCAGGTCGTGCGATTCGCAAACGACGCGGGTCTCGATGCCCGCCTTGGCGTCAATCTTCTCCTCGAGTCCGAGGCCTCGGGCGCCCCCGAACAGGGGACCCCGGGCGACAACGGATATGGACGCCTTAGCCAGGGCTTCCTCGAGAACTCGAACGTCCAGGTAGTCGAGGAAATCATCAACATGATCGTCGCACAGCGCGCCTACGAGGCGAATTCGAAGGTCATCCAGACCTCCGATGAAATGCTCCAAGTCGCCAATAACGTGCGCCGGTAACGAGGAGTGACGCGATGCGAATGAACTCGATGTGTCTCGCGGCCGCAACCCTCCTGCTGCCGGTATTGGCCGCCACGGCCGACTCGATCCAGTTCAAGGACAACGTGTACGTGAAGGGGCCCAAAGTCCTGCTCGGCGATGTGGCCGATATCGACGGCGAGAACGCCGAGGCGTTGGCCTCGGTCGAGCTCGCGCCGGCCGCGACGCCCGGGAACACTACGCGGGTCGACGCCGCCCTCGTCTCGGCGCGGCTCAAGAACGCGGGCGTGAACATGGAGGAGGTCACGATGGCGGGGCCGCGGCGCATGTCCGCCACGACGCTTCACCTGGACATTACGGATGGAATGGTTACCCAGGCCTTGCGCGACTACATCGAGGCCGAGATGCCCTGGGACCCCGCGAACGCGACCGTCGATGTGTATTCGTCGGGCCAGGCGTTCGTCGTCCCCGACGGCGAAGTGGAGTTTCGCTGGCGCCCCTCATCCCAATACGCCTACTTGGGCCCCGGACAATTTCGCGGCGATGTCCTGGTCGACGGCAACGTGGTCAGGACATTGCAGGCAAAGGCCACCGTCCAGGCGATGGGCGACGTCGCCGTCGCGGCTTCGGACATCGAGCGCGGCCAAGTCATCGGCCGCCGCAATGTAACGATCGACAAGCGGGAATTGTCCGCCGTTGAAAAGGGCGCTATCTTGAATCCTTCCGAGATCGAGGGCCACATCGCATCGACTTCGATAAAGGCGGGAGAAATTATCACCCTGCGCATGGCGGCCCCCCCCGTGCTTGTCCGGCGCAACCAACTTGTACTGGTCGAAACGACGGCGGGCGCATTGACGGTCCGGTCCCGGGCAAAGGCCATGGCGGACGGATCGGCCGGGGATTACATCTCCTGCGCGAACGCGGGCAGCCGCGAGCAGTTTGTGGGAATGGTTCGGCGCGATGGCGTCGTGGTTGTGGAGTAAGGCGAATGAAACGAAGTGTATCCGTTCTTCTCGTGGCGCTCGTGGCGGGGTTTCTCAACCAGGCCGCGCCGGCGGACTCCCTGTTCAGCAAGCGCACGGCGGAAAGCGGCACCCTTATTTCGCTCCAGAAGGCCGCTTTCAAACCGGGCGACATTCTCACCGTGCTCGTCCGCGAGACCGTCGAGGCCTCGACCGAGTCGGGAACGCGCACCAAGAAGGAATCGGACGTCCAATCCCAGGCCGGGGCCGGTGCGAACGAATTTCTGGTCTCGGACGACGGGCTGAACCTGATCAAGCCCGAGGAACTTCCCAATTGGCAGATCGAGGCCGAGAATGAACACAAGACGAAGGGCGAAACGACGCGCTCGAACAAGCTCGTGTTGACCATTACCTGCCAAGTCATGGAACAGCTCCCCAACGGGAACCTACGGATCCAGGGGACCAAGCGCGTCACGGTGAACAGCGAAGACACGACTATCGTGCTCAACGGCACCGTGCGCCCCCGCGATATCTCGCCGAACAATACCATCGCGTCCAACCTCATCGCGGACGCGAGCATCGAGCTTCAGGGCAAAGGTCCCCTGTGGAACAATCAACGCCGCGGATTTCTCACCAAGTTTCTCGACTGGTTCTCGCCGTTCTAGACAACGGGGAAATGGACAGGATGCACAGCTACTCATCGCGGAATTCGTCCTTGCAGGTTGCGGCCATCGTATGCGCCGCCGTGGCCGTTGTCTCTTGGGACTCGGCCGCGGCGACGCGCATCAAGGACTTGTGCGAAGTCCAGGGCGTCCGCGGAAACCACGTCAGCGGGATGGGGCTCGTCGTCGGCCTCGCCGGCACCGGCGACAAGTCCCCCCTCGCCCTCGAGGCGCTCGAGCAAGTCCTGCGGCGCTCGGGGATCGAGGTCAAGAGCGCATCGAGCCTCAAATCGGCCAACGTGGCCGTCGTTGCGGTCGAGGGGGTATTGCCCGCCTTCGCAAAGGAAGGCACCCGGATCGACGTCACGGTGAAATCGATCTCGGACGCCAAGAGCCTCGAGGGCGGAAGCCTGTTGAGTACCTTGCTCCTGGGTGCCGATGGCGAAGCCTATGCCATGGCGCAAGGGCCCATATCCACCGGCGGCTTCAATGCCGACACGGGCGGCGCGAGCGTTCGCCTCAACCACGTCACGGTAGGCCGCATCCCCCTGGGGGCGTACGTCGAGCGCGAGGTGCCCTCGACCATCACCGATGGCGAGCGAATCATGCTGCTCCTCAAGCAACCCGACTTCGGGACCGCAAGGAACATCGAGGAGGTCATTAACAAGGAATTCGAGGCGGCATCCTCCTCGGCATTGGGCGGCGGTTCGGTATTGGTCATGGTGCCCGAGGAGAGCCGTCCGCGCCTGGTCGAGTTCATCGCGCGCGTCCAGGATCTCAGTGTCGAGATTGACATGCCCTCCCGGATCGTGATCAACGAGCGCACGGGGACCATCGTCGTGGGAGGCGAGGTGCAGATCCGGCCTTGTCAGGTGGCCCACGGCAGCCTCACTCTCACGGTGGCAAACACCCCCCAAGTCAGCCAACCGCTACCCTTCAGCGACGGCGCGACCACGCAGACCCAAACGACAGATATGCAAGTGGTCAACCCCGATGTCAGCTTGATGCCGGTCGAGGGCACCTCGGCCGCGGAGGTGGCCGAAAGCCTCAACCGCCTCAAGACCACCCCGCGCGACATGATTTCCATCTTTCAGGCCTTGAAGGCTGCGGGCGTCTTGGACGCGGATATCGAGATAATGTGATGGCGACAAACTCGGATACCGGGAATCCCGATGCTATACGTTGACCCGCTCGCCGCCGCCGCGCCCTCCATGCCGGCCCCCGGGGCCGCGTACGACAAGGTGCGCGAGAAGAAAGCCCTCGAGGAACTCGAGCATCTCTTCATCTTCATGCTCATGAAGGAAATGCGCAACTCGGTCCCCGAGGAAGGCCTTTTCGGCGACAGCCCCGAATTGCGGACGTATAGCGAGATGTTCGACGACGCGGCGAGCGAGGAAATGGCCAAGGCGGGCCAGTTCGGGATCGCCAAGATGATGGATCAACAGCTTCGTATTGGCGAGATGCAGGCGACCCTGGCCAAGCAGGGCGCTTCGGACGGTGCCCCGGCGGCCATTCCGATGTCTCCAAGCCTCAGCTTCCTACCCCTCCGCGCGCAGGCGTTCGACTTGCCCAGGGTCAAGAATGACTTACTTATGCCGATAAACGACAATGGGCCCTTTGAACTCGGGCCGGGAGAATAGACGATGGGTATGTTAGCTTCGCTTGCGGGACTGGATGGAGTGGCCAAGCTGGCGTCGAGCCTGTTTCAGCCGCGCACGCAACGCCCCGTCATCCAGGTAATGCCCGCCACCGGCGGCAATCCGTTCGCCGATCGGCTGGGCGAAGCGTTGAACAGCCGCAAGGCGGCGGAAACCGCGGCAGACAAGCTGATCAAGTCCCACGACGCCAATGACGACGGCATCCTATCGCAGGCAGAACTGGGACTGGACGCCAATGCCTTCGGAAAACTCGACTTGGATCGCGACGGTAGTGTGACCAGGGCCGAACTCATCCAAGCGAAATTGAAGCGTTCGTAGCGGCGCACGATGACCCAAACGGCGGACATATCCCACGGCTTGGACTCTCTCTTGGACGATCTTTGCGCGCTCTTCGACGAGGAGCTCGAGCGGCAGGCGAACGTCCTGGCGGTATGCCGCGCCCAGGCCGAGGCCGCGCGGGCGCACGATCTCGCCGCCCTCGAGGCGCGCACGCGGGCCCTCGACATCCTAATGGACGAGGCGGCCGCCGCCGAACAACTCCGGAACCGGCTCCTCCTCCAGATTGTCGGGCGGACGGGCCTTTCCCGAGACCGCCAGACCCTCTCGGGGCTCATTGCCATTGCGCCGGGGCCTTGGAATGTCCGCATGGCCTCCTTCCAGGCGGGCTTGCGCGACGCTGCGGCCGAGACCCGGCAGACCGTGGCGGCGAATACGCGTCTATTCGGCCGCTCGCTGCGTATCTTCGGCGCGGTCCTCCGGGGACTCTCGGGCGAACCGGAGCTGGGGACCTACGATTGCGGGGGCCGCGGCCCGGCACAAACCCTCCCCCACTCTACGCTCGTCAACGCGCGGGGATAGGCGGCCTCATGGGATCGCTCCGGGTCACCCAGAACATCATCGTCCAACGCACGTTGAGCAGCCTTTCGAACCAGACCCGAAGGCTACTCGCGCTTCAAGAACAAATCTCGACGGGACAACGGGTCAATCGGCCCTCCGACGATCCGGTCGACGCGCGCCGCGGGGTCAATCTACGCCTTCTGATTGGCCAGAACGAACAATTCATCCAGAACATTTCCGACATCTCGTCGCAATTGAACGAGACGACCACGACCCTTCAACAAGTCGTGGACAATCTTCAGCGGGCCCGCGAACTCACGCTTCAGGGGGCGAGCGGAACAAACTCCCGGGCCCAACTCGACGGCATCGCCGAGGAAATCGACCAACTCCTCGAGGGGATCCTGGTCGCCGGAAATCATCAAACGAATGGCCGGTATATCTTTGGCGGCTCGAGGACCTTGTCGGACGCCTTCGACGTCACGCGCAACGTCGGCGGCGAGATTACCGCGGTAACCTATGCGGGAGATTCGGAGCGAATCGATGTTTCGATCTCCGAGGGAATTGTCGTCCCCTACAACGAGCCCGGCTCCTCCGTATTCCAGGGAACGACCGACATCTACCGGACCCTCATCGACATTCGCGACAATCTGCGCTCCGGCAACCAAGCGGCCTTGCAAACAAGCCGCATCGCAGAGCTCGACGAGGGATTGGAACAGGTATTGCGCGGCCAGGCCCGCCTCGGCGCGATCCAGAACCGCCTCGAGCGCGTCAGCGCCAACACGGAAGACTTCATCGTCCAGCTGCGCGGCGTGCTGTCCGACAAGATCGACGCGGACGTCTCGGAGACCTTCGTCGAGTTCAACGTGCAAACGAATGTCTTCAACGCCGCCTTGAACGCCGCCTCGAGAGTCATCCAACCGTCGTTGCTTGATTTCCTCCGGTAGCCCCCGGGCGGCCCCCGTCACCCCAGTCCGTAGTGACTGTTCTCCTTCAAAACCTGATCGTCCGTCCCGCCGATTATCGGGAATCGGTCGTTGTATTTGATGAAGGCCGCGTGGCCATCCATGAAGAGCACGTTGCATCCGCCCGGGATATGGTTGAACACCGCCATCCCCGAGGCGTTGTCCGTGAAACCGGTGCTACCGAAGGTGTCCCACAAGACCGGTAGCAGGCTTTGCGAGGCATTCGAGGCACCGAGGTTGTTGATATCCGTGATGAAGAATCGCTCGATCCCGTCGCGTAAGCGAAGCGCCTTCGATTGCCCGCCGGGAAATGTGGCCGCCGGGATGTTGGGCACCCAGGGAGGCCACAAGTTCTCGTCGTACTCGATGTCTTTCGTATAGTCCTTGAGGCGGACCGTGCCGACCCCGAGAATCTCGACTTCCCCGATGATGTCGTTCGTCGCCGTGGCGCCCCAGAGGCCGAAGAAATCGCCCTCGTTCATGGCGGCATAGCCTTTATACGCGTACGAGCGGCCAATTTTGCCCGTCAAGAAATAGTCGGCCGAAGTCCAATCGTTCACCGCCACCGCCGCGGCCAACCATGAATCGAAATCGCCCCCGTCATCCGGGGTGCGATCCAACACGCTCTTCCAAACGGGGTCCCCGCCAACGTCCGACGGGCACTGGGCCACGTCGAGATCGGAAATATATTCCGGATAGATCGCGCCGGCCGCCGGCGAAGCCCACAACGGCGAAGAACGCGCGTCGGGACGAACGCTGCCGTACGGCGAAAGCCTCGGGTAAAAGTCGTGATTCTCCCCCGCGTACATCTTGAACACGAGCCCGAATTGCTTGAGGTTGTTCTGGCAACTCGCCCTGCGCGCGGCCTCTCGAGCCCGCGCGAGCGCCGGTAATAACAGGGCCGCGAGGATACCGATGATCGCGATGACGACCAGTAACTCGATGAGAGTAAATCCAGAACGCCGCATGTACGATCTCCGAAGCCCGCAACCGCAAGTGGCCGTTTCCACGAACGAAGCATGTATTATACTAAAACCCCTGCCGCATAGCATGCGTTCCCAATTCCCGCCCCCGCGCGAGGCGGCAATCCGGTTCTATTCGACCGGTGAACCTAAAAACGGCAGTTGCAGGGGACTGACTCCGCCTTTTGCCCGGCGGTTTGGGCAAAACGCGGTGTCTGTCCCTCACCCTCAACCAAACCCTACAAATCCACCGGGAGATAGAGCGTTATGCAGCCCGAATCGGCCTTGACAATCGACTCCCCCGTGGGCCGGCTCCGTTTGGTGGCGTCGACCGGCGGCGCCCTAATCCGAATCGAGTTCGCCCCCGATCCCATGCCATCCAAGCGTCCGGCATCACCCCCTGTCCTGGCCCAAGCGGCCGATCAACTCAACGCCTATTTCGCGGGCACCCTGCACCAATTCGATCTGCCGCTTGCTACCCAAGGCACTCCCTTCCAAGTGGCGGTTTGGAATGCAGTCGCCGCCGTACCGTACGGCGAAACGGCCGCCTACGGGGAGATTGCGCGTCGGCTCGGCAAATCGCCCGGGTCATCGCGGGCCGTCGGCGCCGCCAACGGCCAAAATCCCATTCCCATCATCGTTCCCTGTCACCGCATCGTCGGGGGCAACGGAGACCTTACCGGATATGCCGGCGGTCTCCCCAACAAGGAAATATTGCTCGCTCTCGAGCGCCGCAACCGACCGGGGCCCGGTCAGAGTTTGTTCGGCGATTGACCAGAAAGTCGATACACGCCCTCTTCCTCTCCCCCGCTCCGAATCATCACGCCAAACCGAATAGACCGGGTGCGCCTGTGCGTACCTGTGTTGATTCGGAGAAATCGTTGAACCCAGCTTGAGTGAATAACGTGGTGGCCGCTCCCCACGCGGCCCCGTTGTCAATCGAGCGCGACGCCAGGATTCTGGACGCGAAGGTGTCGGGTTCTAAGCCCGATCCCTGATCTTCCCAAAGGGCGATCCAAGTTCCGTCGCCGCTTCTGGCGAGTCTAGCGTTGAACACGTTGACATCCAGATTGCCATCAGGATCATTAACCCCTTTGGCGATGACTATCGTGGGGCACCCAAGTAGCGCCGGTGTCCGCCGAGCGGGAAGACCAGATCGCCGGGACTCCGTCCCCATTCTCCGTCAACCACACTGCGATCCCGTCCGCGCCGTCGAGCGCTATCCTCGGCTCGCCATCGAACTGCGGGAATACGCTCCGGTCCTCGGTCAAGAGCGAGGCGGTCCCCCAGGGACCTTGCGCCCAAGTCCCTGTCGCAACGAGCAGAATCGCGCACGATGCAACCAGCACACGCCTGCCCCGGGCCACAGATGATGGATACTTGCGATGGTGAAACATGGCTCCCTTTCTTTGCGGCCCACCCGGAACCTCGGCGGCCAAAGACCCTATTGCCTGATGAAAAGGAGGCACAGTCGACCTTCGCCTGTCAAGTCCCTTATTTTGCGCGATAATATTCCCGCGCCCTCCCCACCGCCGCGCCGGGGCGAATGGGAGCGTTCATCGCGCCGAGGACGGCGTCCATCGCGCCGAGACAAAACAGCACGTTGGTCGTATTGCTCGCGTGGCCCATCAGGCCGACGCGCCAAATTTTCCCCGCCATCGCGCCAAGGCCCGCGCCGATCTCGAGGTTGAACTCGTTCAACAACCGGCTGCGCACCGCCGCCTCGTCCACCCCATCGGGAACCGACACGGCGTTAAGCTGCGGCAGGCGCGACTTGGCCTCGACCACGAAGTTCAGGCCCATCGCCTCGAAGCCCTCGCGCAACGCGGCATGGTTATGGGCGTGACGTGTCCAACTCTTTTCGAGTCCCTCTTCCTCGAGAACCACCAGGGCCTCGTGTAATCCGTAGAGGGTGTTGATGGGCGCGGTGTGGTGATATGCGCGCTTGGTCTCTCCGCCCCAATAGGCCATCACGAGCTGGAGATCGAGGAACCAGCTTTGCACCTTGGTCTTGCGCGCCTTGATCTTGTCGAGGGCCGATGGCGCGAAACTCACTGGCGATAGTCCCGGCGGCGCGCTGAGGCATTTCTGCGTGCCACTATAGATCGCGTCAATGCCCCACTCGTCCACGCGAAGCTCGACTCCCGCCAGCGAGGTCACGGCGTCGACGATGACAAGGCAGCCATGATCGTGGGCAAGTTTCACCAAGGTCTTCGCGTCCGACAAGGCGCCCGTCGAGGTTTCCGCATGGACGAACGCCACGATCTTCGCATCGGGATTGGCCTTCAATGCTTCCTCGACACGGCCCGGATCGACCGGCGCGCCCCAAGTGTGCTCGACCATGACCGCCGTGCCGCCGGCGCGCTCGACGTTTTCCTTCATGCGGCCGCCAAACACGCCGTTCTGCGCGACGACGACCTTGTCGCCCGGTTCGACAAGATTGACAAAGCAGCATTCCATGCCGGCCGAGCCCGGCGCCGAAACGGCGAGAGTCATCTCGTTGCTCGTGCAAAACGCGTACTGGAGCAATTGCTTCACCTCGTCCATCATCCGGACGAACTCCGGGTCGAGATGTCCGATCGTCGGACGCGCCATTGCCGCCAGCACCCGCGGATTCACATCCGAGGGACCGGGACCCATCAGGGTGCGCTCGGGAGGATAGAAAGATTTCATGGGGGCGGCTCCTTGACGGAAATTAGGGACAGTCACCTATTATTTGATACGGACTCAAATACACAAATATCCGCTCGATACAAATAATAGGTGACTGTCCCCAATTTCCTTATTTCCCTAGTGGTTAAATTGCGCGGCCTCGGTCGATCCGTCCAACGCGGTGACCGAGCTGTCGCCGCCCGTGACGGACAGCATGACGCGGTCGAAATAGCCGGTGCCGACAAACTTCTGGTGCGTGGTGGCCATGTAGCCGCTTTCCTTTTCGTGCGAGAACTCTTCCTGTTGGAAGCGCGAGTAGGCGGCCATGCCCTCGTCGCGGTAGCTGCGCGCGAGGTTGAACATGCCGAGGTTGAGCGCGTGGAACCCGGCGAGCGTCACGAATTGGAATTTGTAGCCCATCGCCGCCAGTTCGCGCTGGAATTTTCCGATGACGTCCTCGGGCAGGTTGCGCTTCCAATTGAAGGAGGGCGAACAATTGTAGCTGAGCATCTTGTCGGGGAACTTGGCCTTGATGCTCTCGGCGAAGCGTTTTGCTTCCTCGAGGTCGGGGCGCGACGTTTCGCACCAGATCATGTCCGCGTACGGAGCGTAGGCCAGGCCGCGTGCGATCGCCGCGTCGGTGCCGCCCTTGATGTGGTGGAAACCCTCGCTGGTTCGCTCGCCCTTGACGATAAACGGGGCGTCGTAGGGATCGATGTCGCTGGTGATGAGCTGCGCCGCGTCGGCGTCCGTGCGGGCGACCAGGAGGGTCGGCACGCCGCAGATGTCCGCCGCAAACCGCGCTGCGGTCAACTTGATGATGAACTCGCGCGTGGGCACGAGCACCTTTCCGCCGAGGTGGCCGCACTTCTTGGCCGAGGCCAACTGGTCCTCGAAGTGGACGCCCGCAGCGCCCGCCTCGATCATCTGCTTCATCAACTCGAAGGCATTCAGCGGGCCGCCGAAACCGGCCTCGGCATCGGCCACGATCGGGGCGAACCAGTAGGGGCCATTCTTCCGTCCGTCGAGGACTTGGATCTGGTCGGCGCGGCGCAGCGCGTTGTTGATCTTCTTCACCACCGCCGGCACCGAGTTGCTCGGGTACAGGCTCTGGTCCGGATACATCTCGCCCGCGAGATTGGCATCCGCCGCGACTTGCCAGCCGCTCAGGTAGATCGCCTTGAGTCCCGCCTCGACCTGCTGGATCGCCTGGTTGCCGGTCAACGCGCCCAGTGCGTGGATGTACGGTTCCGTCTGGAGCAGGTGCCACAAGCGGTCCGCCCCCGCCTTCGCGAAGGTGTACTCGATCTTGAGGGTCCCGCGCGCCTTGAGCACGTCCTCGACCGAGTATGGCCGGGTAATTCCCTTCCACCGCGGGTCGGTGGCCCACACCTGCTTCAAGTGATCGACGCGTTCCGGATCAATGTCGTGGCTCATGACTTTTTTCTCCAGGTCCTTGGCTCGCTGCTCGACGGTGCTCATGCTCTCGTTACCTCCGATGTATGGCTGGTAGATACGGGTTGATGGTCTATGCCAGGTTCTCGTACGCCATCAGCGTCAAGAACTCGTCCAATGTGTCTTTCGCGATGATGTCGTCGAACAACTTCGCAGCCAGCGCGAACTTGCTCTTGGCGTATCGGTCCGCGCCCATCTGCGCCTCGAGCTTGCCCATCTCCTCCTTGAGGATTTGGCGGTACAACTCAAGCGTGACCTTGCGGCCGTCCGACAGAATCCCCTTGGGATGACGTATCCATTGCCACAACTGCGTACGCGATATCTCCGCCGTGGCCGCGTCTTCCATCAGGTTGTTGATGGGCACGCAGCCCGATCCTCGAAGCCACGCCTCCATGTACTGGATGCCCACGCTGATGTTCGTCCGCAGTCCCGCCTCGGTGATGGCGCCCTCGGGCACGCGCAACAAGTCCACCGCCGTGATATTGACGTCCTCGCGAAGCACGTGTATCTGGTTCGGCGTGGGCATGTACTTGTCGAACTGCTCCATCGCAAGCGCGACGAGCCCCGGATGCGCGACCCACGTGCCGTCGTGCCCGTCCTTTGCCTCGCGCTCCTTGTCGGCACGGACCTTTGCCATCGCCGCCTCGTTCGCCTCGGGGTCGTTCTTGATCGGGATTTGCGCCGCCATGCCCCCCATCGCGTGCGCCCCGCGCCGGTGGCAGGTCTTGATCGCCAGCAACGAATAGGAGTGCATGAAATGCGAGGTCATCGTGACCAGCGCGCGATCCGGGAGGATGTACGCCGGGTTCTTGTGGAGCCGCTTGATGAAGCTGAAGATATAGTCCCAGCGCCCGCAATTGAGCCCGGCCATGTGCTCGCGAAGTTCATAGAGAATCTCGTCCATCTGGAACGACGCGAGGATGGTCTCGATCAACACCGTCGCCCTGATCGTCCCGCGCGGCACGCCCAGCAGTTCCTGCGCGCGAACGAACACGTCGTTCCACAGCCGCGCTTCGAGGTAGCTTTCCATCTTCGGAAGATAGAAGTAGGGCCCGCTGCCCTTGGCCTTGAGCGCCGCGTGGTTGTGAAAGAAATACAGCGCGAAATCGAAGATGCCGCCGCTGATCCGTTTTCCGTCGACCAACACGTGCTTTTCTTCAAGGTGCCATCCGCGCGGACGCACCAACAACGTCGCCGGCTTGTCGATCAATTTGTAGACCTTGCCTTCCGGGCTCGTGAACGAAATCGTTCCCCGGATGGCGTCGCGCATGTTGATCTGACCCTCGATGCACGCCTCCCACACCGGCGAATGCGAATCCTCGAAGTCCGCCATGAACATCTTCGCGCCGGAGTTGAGCGCGTTGATCACCATCTTCCGATCGACCGGGCCGGTAATCTCGACGCGGCGATCTTGCAGGTCGGCGGGCGTCGGCGAAATCTTCCAGTCGCCGTCGCGCACGCTCTTCGTCTCGGGCAGGAAATCCGGTAGATTGCCTGCGTCGAGGTCCTTCTGCCGTTGACGCCGCATTTCGAGAAGCTCGACCCGGCGGCCATCGCAATCGCGAATCAACGTCGCCACGAAGGTCAAGGCCTCGGGCGTCAGAATCTCCTTGAATGCATCGGGAACCGGCGCATGGATCGCCAGCCCGTTGATAGTCAACGTGGGTTCGCCCAATGGAGTGGTCATGAAAAATCGATCCTTAGGAATTGCGTGTGCGCAGCAGAATACCGTGCCCGAACAATGCGGTTCTACCAGAGATTAGTTTAGACGTGAACAGACTATAACAGCAGTCGATCTATTTGAAAAATCAATTCTTTCAATGCAACCTATTGACAAACGCAATATAGGTAGGGTAAATACTTGACGCCGCGCCCATAGGTTTTCCAATCGCGCGGCAACAATTTCGAGAGAACCCCAATGTTTTCCCCCAAGGAGTCTCCCATGGCCAACGGCGTCATTCGCTATAAACACAATCGTCTCCAACAGTTACGCGGGCTCTGCAGCGTCGCCCAGACCGGGAGCGTCTCGAAGGCCGCCGACCGCATGTTCATGAGCCAGCCCTC
>CANKTP010000031.1 GCA_947486375.1 Candidatus Hydrogenedentota bacterium
CACAAAGACTGCCGTCTCCTTCCCGTCGAGCGGGGCGGTCTATACGCTCAACGTCGCCCCGACGCAACAGGGCGCCGTGACTGTCAACGTCGGCGCGGGGGTCGCCATCGACGCCGCGAACAACGGCAACACCGCCGCCTCGCAGTTCTCCCGGATATTCGATACGGTTGCCCCAATAGCGACCATCGCGTCGGCCTCCCTGGCGAATGCCACGCCCCTGGTTTACTCGGTGACGTTCAGCGAGAGCGTCACGGGCTTCGACCAGGTCGACATCGGGGTCGACAAGGGAGTGGTGGGCCCGGTGACGGGCAGCGTCGCGACGTATGCCTTCACGCTCACGCCTCCCGCAGGCCAACAAGGCACGGTGACCGCCACCATCGCTCCCGGACTTTTTGCCGACTCGGCGGGTAACGCGAATACGGCGGCCGCATCGCTCACCAAGGACTTCGACTACACGGTACCGTCGTTTTCGCTGTCGCCGTCAACTATTGCCAGCCCGACGAATCAAGCGCCCGTACCGTTTACGGTAACGACTTCGGAACCCGTGACCGGGTTTGTGTCTGCGGACATCGCGCCGATCGGCGGGGCCATCGTGGCGGACTTCCTCAAGACCGGCACCACCACCTATACGTTCAAACTAAGTCCCGCCAACCAAGGCGCCTTCGGACTCAGCATCCCGGCTGGAGCGGCGCAAGACGCCTCGGGCAACGGCACCACGGCCGTGCCGACCATTTCCGCGATATACGACAGCATTCGGCCGGTTCCCCACGTGACATCGGGCGTGACCCCGGGTGCCACCACGTCCACCGCATCGATTTCCTTGACGGTCGCATTCAAGGCAGGGACCCTGGCGAACTCGCCGCCGGATCCGGTCCAGGGATTTTCGAGCTCGAGCGGCGACATACAGGTAACCGGGGCGGGCATCAGCGCCTTTGCGGGCTCGGGCGATATTTACAATATAACCCTGACGCCCACGGCGCCGGGCCCGGTTACATTCAAGGTGCTCGATGGCGCGGCGAGCGACGGGGCCAATACCAGCGAAGCGTCCGCCGTTCTCTCGTGGATCTTCGACAACGTCGCCCCGACTTTCCAAATCTCGTCTACCGGCGTTAGCGGCTCGGCGACCAACGTTTCCCCCATTCCGTTCACGGTCCTATTTAACGAGAATGTCTCGGGCTTCGGATTGTCCGGGGACATCGTGGTGACCGGCGGGTCGGCCTCGGTAGTTTCGTTCCCGGAGAGCGGCACGGCATACACCTTCGTGGTCGCGCCCACGGGCGATGGCGCCGTGACGGTGAGCGTGGCCGCGGGCGCCGCGAACGATGCGGCGAACAACACCAACGCTGGTTCGGCCCCATTCTCGCGCCTGTTTGACGGTAGCGATCCCACCGTCACCTTGTCCTCGACCGAGGGGTCGCCGACGAACGCGGCGCTCATTCCGGTCACGGTGGCATTCAGCGAGGCCATACAGGCATTTAGCGAGGGCGATGTCACGGTCACCGGCGCCGCGATCGTAAACTTTGCGGGTTCCGGCGCGGGCTTTAGCTTCGATCTCGACCCCGCCGGAGAGGGGCTGGTGACGGCGACGGTAAACGCCGCGGCCGCGAACGACCCCGCCGGCAATCTAAACGCGGTGTCGGGCCAGTTGAGCCTGGTTTATGACGCGACCGGTCCGGGCGCGGTAATCACTTCGTCCGTCCAGGGCCAAACCAATGATAGTTCGATCCCCGTCACCGTGACGTTTTCCGAGGACGTGGATGGGTTTATCGGCGCGGACATCCAAACTTCCGGCACCGCGACCGTGGCGAATTTTTCCGGTGCCGGCGCCGTCTACACCTTCGATTTGGAACCGGTGGTGCAGGGCCCGATAACCGCGACGTTCGGCGCCGGCGCCGCCAGCGATGCCGCGGGGAATGGAAATACCGCCCCGGCACCCTACGGTGTTTCCTTTGACAGCGGCGCCCCAGTTTTGAGCCTGACGCCCGCGTCGGCCGCGCCCACCAATGCCGCGCCGGTCACGGTCACCGCAACGTTTACCGAGGACGTCGACGGATTCACCGAGGCGGACGTGACCGCCACCAACGCCGCGGTCCAGAACTTCAGCGGTGTCGGCGATAGTTACTCGTTCGACTTGGTCCCGCTGTCCCAGGGAGAGGTTACCGCCACCGTCGCCGCGGGCGCCGCCGTGGACGGCGTGGGCAACGCCACCTTGGCGGGGTCCGAATTCTCCCGGATTTACGACAGCGAGGCCCCCGGCGTGAGCGTCTCCTCGACCGCCCCGTCGGACACGAATGTTTCCCCGATCCCGGTCACGATTGCCTTCACCGAGGCGGTCGGAGATTTCGCCCTCGGCGACCTGATCCTCAACATTAATGCCACCGCGAGCAACCTCCAAGGGGATGGGCAGACCTTCACCGTCGACGTGACCCCCATTGACCAGGGCGATGTCACCGTGGGGGTCGACGCGGGCGTGGCGCAGGATGCCGCATCGAACGCCAATACCGCCGCCGGCACGAATTTGGCGAGGTCGTTTGACAACATTCAGCCCTCCGTATCGATGTCGTCGGGCGCGTCCGCGACGACGAACGTGGTCCCGATCGTGGTCACGGTGCAATTCAGCGAGCCGGTTACCGGGTTCACGGCCGACGGGGTGACCAAGGGCAACGCAAGCCTCACCAATTTTGTCCAGGTGGACGGCGATACCTACACCTTCGGCCTTGTACCCCTGGCCCAGGGCACGGTCACTGCGGGCATCGCCGCGGACGTCGCCACGGATGCGGCAGGCAACCTGAATACCGTGGCTGGCGCCTTCTCGCGCAATTTCGCCAGCAACGAGCCGACCGTGGTCATGAGCGCCGCCGCCGCCACCGATCCGACCAACCTCCCGACGATTTCCGTTACCGTCACGTTTAGCGAGCCCATGAACGGATTCGACGCGACGGACCTTAATCCGAATGCGAACGGCGCCATCGACGGCTTCGCGGGGTCGGGCGCGTTGTACACCTTTAATCTCACCCCGGTAGCCGACGGATTGGTGACCGTGGACATCGCCGCGGGGGCCGCCGACGACGGATCGGCCAACTTCAACAGCGCGGCGCCGCAATTCAGCCGCATCGTGGACACCTCGGGCCCGACGATAGTCTTGAGTTCCTCCGCCGGCTCCACGACGAACGATTCGCCCATCCCGGTCACCGTCGCCCTGAGCGAGGCCGTTGTCGGTTTCGACGTCTCGGACATCTCTGCCGGCAACGATACCATCCAGAACTTCCAGGCAATTGGTGCCCTCGAGTACCGCTTCGACGTGGTCCCATCCGCCGTGTTGGATTCGATTGGCGTCAGCGTGGCCGCAAGCGCCGCGAACGATGCCGCGGGCAACGATAGCGACGCCTCCAACCTGCTCAACGTAACGTACGACGGAAAGGCCCCGGCACCCGCGATCCTGTTCGGCGTCGCCAGCCCCGCGTCCTCGGCCCCCATCCCGGTCACGGTCACGTTCGACGAGTCGGTGGTAGGCTTTGACGGGTCCGATGTCGCCGTGACCAACGGCACGCTTGCGAATTTCACGGGTTCCGGGACGACCTATAACTTCAACGTCGCGTCGCCTTCCCCAGGAATCGTGACCGTCATCATCGGCGCGGGCGCCGCGGAGGACACGGTCGGCAACGCGAACATCGCGGGAGATTCCGAGAGCATTTCGTTCGACGACGTGCCGCCCACGGTGGCCATGTCATCGGGCGCGCCGTCCACGACGAACAGCTCCCCGATTCTCGTTTCCGTGATTTTTAGCGAGCCGGTTACCGGGTTCACGGCCCCGGACATTGGCACGGTCAATGGTACCGTCGACGGGTTCGCGGGTTCGGGTGCCTCGTATGCGTTCAGCCTCACGCCCACCACGACCTCGGGTCTGGTGACCGCCACAATCCTGGCCGGGGTCGCGGTTGACCTCGCGAACAATCCGAACGTCGCGGCATCGCCGTTCAACCGCACCTTTGATAGCGTCGCCCCGGGCGTCACGCTGTCGAGCACCGCCACCGGCCCGGTGACCAAGGTAAACCCCATCCCGATGACGGCCCAATTCACCGAGGGCGTCACCGGATTTACCGCGGCCGATATCTCGGCGGGCGGGGCGAGCGTGAATAACCTGGTCGCGGTGGACGCCGATACCTATACCTTTGTCCTCGTGCCCTCGGCGGGCAACACGACCGTCACTGCGGGCATATCGGCAGGGGCCGCCGTCGACGCCGCCGGCAACACGAGCACTGCCGCCGCGCCGTCATTCTCGATCGCGTACGACGGAGTTGCGCCGACCGTGATCATGACTTCGGCCATCCCGGCCACGACCAATGTCACCCCGATCCCCGTGACCGTGACCTTCAGCGAGACGGTCTTCGGGTTCACTTCCGCGTCTATTGGCCGCGTGAATGCCAATGTGACCGATTTCGCCGTGAGCGGCGCGACCTATACCTTCAACCTCGTCCCGATTTCGAACGGGACGGTGACCGCCAGCATCGCTGGAGGCGCGGTGTTCGACGCGGCGGGCAATCCGAACGTCGCCGCCCCCGCATTCAGTCGCATATTTAACAACTCGCAGCCGGTGCCCACGATATCAAGCACCGTCGCCGGCACGGCCTTCAACTCGACTCCCCTGCCGGTGACCGTCACGTTCAGCGAGCCAGTCACGGGGTTCGCGGTGTCGGATTTTGTCCTCGTCAACGCCACGGCATCGGGATTCACCGCCGTCAACTCGAGCCAATACACCGTTTCGATTACGCCCGTGACGCAAGGCCTCGTCACGGTCAACATTCCCGCCGGGGCCGCGAATAGTCTTGCGAACAATCCGAGCAATGCGGCGGTGCCGTTCTCGAAGACCTACGACACGCTGCGTCCGTCGGTGAGTTCGTTCGTGACCTCCGTGAACAATGCGCCCTTCACCGGCGCGACCAACGGATCCCCGGTCCTGTTGAGGATCACATTTAGCGAGCCCATGCCGTCGTTTACGTCCCCGGGGTTAATCGATCTCACCAACGCCACCGCGAACACCTTGACCTCCGTGGCGCCCAACATATTTACCGTGAACTTGGTCCCCGCGAACGGAAAGGTGACCGTCACCATTAATCAAGCCGGCATCGTCGACGCCGCGGGCAATCGCGTGTTCCGGGGTTCCAGCAGTTTCACCTTCGACAATGTCCCGCCGCAGTCTCCCGATTCCGTTTTCCAATCGGATTATTCCGTCATCACGAACGTGTCGCCGATCCCCGTCACGATCTCCTTCCCCGAGATCGTGGTCGGATTCGACCCGATTTCCGAGCCGGGCGACATGATCCTGACCAACGCGACCATGGAAGACTTTACGGAGGTCGACCCTGGCCTGACGTACCGCCTCAACTTGGTCCCCATCGGCCAGGGCGACGTCAGGGCCAGCATCCCGTCGGGAGTGGCGGCGGACGAGGTGGGGAACCCCATCGAAATGACGGAGGCCAACGACTTCGTCATCGAGTACGATTCCGTCGCGCCGGCTGTCGACAGCATCGTCGCCGCCTCGAGCGACCCCACCAACGCATCGCCCATTCCCGTGACGGTGACGTTTACCGAGGAGGTCAACGGGTTCATCGAGGCGGATGTCAATGCCACGAATGCCGCGCTCAGCGATTTCGTTCCCCTGAGCCAAACGCAGTTTACGTTCAACTTGATTCCGGCCAGCGACGACGCCGTGACCCTCGCGATTGCGGCGAGCGCGGCGACCGACATCGTGGGGAACGCGAGCATTGCCGACGAGCGCTCCGAATTCTCGATTCAGTACGACGGGACCGCCCCGCTCATCAACGAATTCGCGGAGGTCATCGTCGAGGTCCCGACCAACACCTCGCCCATTCCGATGTCGGTGGCCTTTAGCGAGCCGGTCCTCGATTTCGACGCCTCGGACATAAATTGCACCAATGGTATTTCCGTCGATAATTTCTCGGGCGGCAACGGAATTTACACATTCGACCTTGTCGTGCCCGCAGGAACTTCCGGCCAGGTGGCCGCCGACATCGGCGCCGGCGCCGCGCACGATGCGGCCGGCAACGTTAATCCATCGAGACTGTTCACCCGGGACTTCGACAATGCCGCCCCGACGATTACGTTCCTCCCGGAGTCGCGTAGCTTGACCAACGAGTTGCTTATAGCCGACGTGATCGTGAGATTCAACGAGCCGGTGACCGACTTCACCGTCGACGATCTTGATCCCCAGAACGCCGCGGTCCAAAACTTCAGGGCCGTCGACGAGAGCGGAGACGGGAACGAATACCTTTTCGACCTCGTGCCCTCGGCCGATGGGCCCGTGAGCGTCTCCGTTGGCGCCGGTGCGGCGCAAGACGCCGTGGGAAACCCCAATACGGCCGCCGAGACCCCTTTCTCCGTCGAGTACGATGGGACTGCGCCGCTCGCCACGATGACGTCCAGTGCCCCGGATACCGTCAACACCGCGCCGATTGCCGTCACGGTGACGTTCTCCGAGTCCGTTTCCGATTTCGACGCGACGGACCTCTCGGCCACCAACGCGGTCGTCGAGAACTTTGCGGGCTCGGGGACCGAGTACACCTTCGACCTCGCCAGTCCGGGCGACGGGATTATCGCGGCGGACATCGCCGCGGGAGCGGTGGCCGATGCCGCCGGCAACTCGACCGCAGTGGACGCGCACTTCGACCGGTTATTCGATTCGACGCGTCCCCACGTGGTCATGAGCTCCAATACGCCTGCCGATACGTCGACCAACGACTCGCCCATCGCGGTGGTCGCAACGTTCTCGGAAGCGGTGACCGGCTTCATTGTCGAGGATATCGTCCTTGGCAACGCCGCCATCGCCGCCGGTAGTTTCGTTTCCGTGAACCAAACCGTTACGTTCGACTTGATTCCTGGCGCAGACGGTCCCGTCACTGCGGACATTCCCGCGGGGGCGGCGGTGGACGGCGCCGGGAACGAAAGCACGGAAGCGGTCGCCTTCGTCCGCGACTTCGATTCGAACGCTCCCTCGCTCGTCCTCTCGTCGACGGCGCCGGCCAATACCTCGGTATCGCCCATCTCGATTACGGCCCAGTTTAGCGAGCCGGTCTTCGGCTTCAGCCAAGACGATATTGAGCGTGGAAACGCCACCGTGGCCGATTTCGAGTCGGTGGACGGCGATACCTACACCTTCGCATTGGTGCCCACCGCGAATGGAGCCATCACCGCGCGTGTCACCGAGGTTGCCCACGACGAGGCGGGGAATCTAAGCGAAAGCAGCAACGAGTTTAGCCGCGTGTTCGACAACATCTCCCCGGTTATCGAGTCCATGACCTCGGAGACCGCGAGTCCGACCAACGAATCCCCGGTGACCGTGTCGGTCACCTTTAGCGAGGAAGTGACCGACTTCGAGTTGGCGGACATCGCCGCGGCGAACGCCGTCGCGAGCAACCTCGCCGGTTCCGGCGCGGCATATACATTCGACCTGGCCCGGGTTGCCGATGGTCCCGCCGCGGCCAGCATCCCCGATGGAAAAGTCCATGATCTCGCGGGCAAGGGAAATATCGCCTCCGGTCAATTCGCGATGGTGTTCGACACGACGCCGCCGGCGGTGGAACTGGAATCCGCCGTCGAGAACCCGACGCTTCTCCGATCGATCCCCGTCGCGGTCCAGTTTTCCGAGCCGGTCTCGGGCTTCGATTTTGGGGACATCGCGGTGACCTCGGCGAACGCCACCGTGAGCGCGTTCACCGGTTCCGGCAGCCTGTATGGCTTCAATCTCATCCCGACGTCGAATGGCGATATCGAGGTGAGCCTTGCGCCGGGCGCCGCCACGGACGCCGCGACAAACCCGAGCGATGCCTCGAACGTCTTCGCGATCACGTTTAGCGGGGACATCCCGGCAATTGTGATGAACTCGGTCGCCGGGCCGTTCACGAACGTCACCCCCATACCGGTGACCGTTGCCTTTACCACCCCGGTCACGCTGACCGCGCCGATGATCCAGCTAAGCAACGCGACCATCGCCGGGTTCTCGGGATCGGGTACTGCGTACCGATTCGACCTCGTCCCGAGATTGAACGGCGAAGTGCGGGCCACTATCCCGGCCGGCGCGGTTGGTGCGGGCAGCGCCGCAGCCACGTTGATTCGCTTCTTCGATAGCGCCCGGCCGAACGTCGAGCTCTCCTCCGCCGAACCCGATCCCACCGACGCGAACACCATTCCGATGTCCGTCGTCTTTGACGAGGATGTCGTCGGCTTCGACGCGCTGGACGTGGCGACGAACGCCGCCGCATCCGGCTTTGTCAGCATTGACCGCAAGCACTACCTGTTTACCCTGACGCCGTCGGGCCCGGGCGTGGTCACCGTCTCGGTGCCAGAAGCCGCGGCGGCCGATGAGGCCGGCAACCCCAATACCGCTTCCGCCGTGCTTACCCGCACCGTCGACACTGTCGGGCCGGCCGTCGAGTCGGTCGCGCTTCTCGGCGCACCCGCCGCCTCCGCGGCCGAGATCCAATTCGAGGTTGTCTTCTCCGAGCCGGTCGAGGGCGTCGACACGGCCTCTCCGTTCCGCGATTTTGCGCTGAACGACGATCCGGACGGGAGCATCCTGCAGTCGGCCATTCTCGGCGTCACCGGGACCGGGGACACGAGGGTGGTCACCGTTCATGTCGGCGTCACCGGCGAACTCGGCGATGTCGAGGCGGATTTCCCGACCCTGCGCCTCGAGGTCAAGGACGATAACAGCATCGTTGACGCGCTTGGCAACCCGCTGGGAGGACTCGGGGAACACGATGGGGATTTCGCCGCCGGAGATCTACACGCAGTGGAGCGGGCCGACGCCTCCATCGTGATCGGTTCGCCCTCGCCCCCAGTCACTGCGTCCGGCGAGGTCACCTTCTTGGTCACCTATATCGGTGTGGATGCCGAGGTAATCGGCGCCAATGAACTTACGCCCGCCGACATTTCCCTCGTGGCTGAGGAGGCGGACGATTTCGGCGAGGGTACCGAGGTCGATCCGGACCCCTCCGTGAAATCCGCCGTGAAGGCCGGTATCGCCCCGCCGCCGTTCGAGAACGAACATACGCCCCATGCGGCGGTCATCCAAGTCGAACCCGTCGAGGGGAATGCATTCGCATTCGAGGTCACATTGGGTGAAATCACCGGGGATGGCCTGTTATCCATCTTTATCGGGGACAATGATGCGAGCCCCCTCAGCGCCCTCGTGGGCAGCGCCCTGAGCGAGAATATCGTGGTGGACAATACCGCCCCGGCGGCGGAAGTCATCGCGTTCCGCACGAACAGCGCCCCCGCGGCGCCCGCGTTCCGGACAAACAGCGATGCGGTGAACTTCGATGTTGTGTTCTCGGAAGCCGTGAACACCTTCGATCGGAACGATGTGGGCCTCGCCGCCGGATCGCTTCCCGCGGCCTTGTCGGATCCCGAGCGGGACGAAGCAGATCCGCGCCGCTACCGTATCACCGCAATACCGGCGGATCCCGATGCGGACGGTCCTCTCGGCATCGTGGTGGGCCTCGCGGGCCAAGACATCGATGATGCTGCGGGCAATCCTTTCGCCGGGGCGATTTCGGAGGCGGAGTACGTAATCGACAATTCGCCGCCGTCGATTTCGATCGACCCGCCTCGCGACCCCGTCACCGGGGAGCCCGTCACGGGCGCCATCAACGGGCCGGTCGAGTTCTTGATTACCTATGGCGAGGACGATGCGCTTGCGGATCAGACGGAGATTACCCTTGTCTCCGCCGACGTCAATCTCGAGGACGACGGCACTAGCGCCTTCGGCGTCATTAGCGTGCTCGAGGATCCCGAGGATCCGCTTGCCCGAATCGTCAGGATCTCGAACATCATCGGGGACGGGAGCCTTGGCATTTCCCTGGAAGCCGGAACGGCCCGCGATTCGGTGGGCAACCAGGTCCCCGCGACCGGGGCCAGCGACACCTTTCCGGTCGACAACGATCCGATTATCGTGACTATTGGAGCTCCTTCGCGTATCAGTACCACCACGGAGACGGTCCGCTATACCGTGAGCTATACCGGGGCGAAGGCAATTACACTTGACGCCAGCGACATCGTGATCAACAAGACCGGGACTGCGGTAGGCTCGGTCGTCGATATATCTGGGGAAGTCAGCAACTTCAATCGCGACGTCACCATCGGCAATATCTCCGGCAACGGGACCCTCGGCATCACGGTCCTCTCCGGGACGGCGACGGACGATGTCGGCGAAGTCCCCGGCGGCGCGGGTCCCAGCGCGACGGTGTTGGTCGACAACGATCCGCCGACCCTGAGCATTGGGCCGCCTTCCGTCAGCCGGACTTCCTCGACCTCCGTGACCTTCGTGGTGACCTACGAGGGCGCCTCCTCAATCACCCTTGATCGCGAAGATATCATCCTGTCGAGCAACGGCGACGCCAGCGCTGACCTATCCCTGACCGTATCGAGCCCGACGTCCAAGACGGTGGTGCTGTCAAACATTCGCGGCGACGGCTCGCTGAGCTTCGTGATCGGCGCGGGTACTGCCGAGGACGCGGCCGGCAACCGAGCTCCTGCGGCCGCCAGCGGCCAGGTTGTCGTCGACAATACGGGTCCTGCCGTCACGGTCGCCCGGGCCAGGGGCCAATTGGCGGTCACGGACACCCTGCCCATTTTCTTCGATATCGTCTTCGACGAAGACGTGACCGGTTTCACCGCGAGCGACGTCGACCTGGGCGGCACGGCCGGCGGAGTCGAGTTTAGCCTCGAGGGATCCGGCGCCGAATACTCGGTCGTCATCACCGAGGTGACCGAGTTCGGCACCATCTCCTGCACGGTTGCCGAGGGAGCCGCGAGCGACCTTCTCGCCAATGCCAGCCAGGCTTCCACCGGGACCGCGAACACCGTCGAGTTCAAGGAGGACGTCAACGAAGGGTGCGAGTTATCCTCAGTGCAATTGAACCTCGCCGCGGACGGCATGACCTTTATTATTCCGGTTGGCGCCTCGGAACCCGTCCCATTGACGGTGAGCGCCACGACCAACTGCGAAACCGGTACGCTCGACGTCTTGTTCCTCGTGGACGGCGAGGCCAGGACGACCGACCCCGAACCCATCTACGCGGTCACCCTCGACGACGTGTTGTCTCTGGGCGTGGGCGAACACGTCTTGACCGCGATCGCCCGGAGCGCCGAGGACGGGAATCCCACGTTCGAGGACACCGTCACCATCGTCATTGCGGCGGCGCCTGCGGGCTCCGACTCCGACGGTAACACCCTTCCCGACGATCCCTTCGCGACGCTCGACACGGAAGGCGACACCTGGGCCTCGACGGGCGAGACGGTCGCGGCGGGCGCCACCTTCTGGGAGGGCGGCGCGAAACAGGGCGACGCCCTTGATGTGACCATGTCGCTTCGTAGCGAATTCGACCCGGATGTGCAGGTTACCGTGTCGGCCCCGCGCGAACTTATCGAGGAAGGCGAGTCCGCCATCCTGGTCGTCATGATTGCGCCGGACCTTATCGCCCTCTATGGGGCGGAAGAGGCCGATCTGTTGGGCCCCGAGCCCGTCGAAGGTCTCGTGGCCGGCGGACATTATGTGGAGGCCAGCATCCTTGTCAGCAGTGACGGTGGCCTGACGTTTAGCGAAATCTCGAACGCTCGACTGGCCGCCAATCCCGCGCAATTCGTGCTCGACGGCATCGGGGTCATCGATGGCACGCAGGAAAGGCTGTTCTCCCATGCGACCCGGGTCGACAATTCCGGCGACGCGGTCCAAGTCCTTGCCGGCGGAGGAGAATGGGATGGTTCGCACGTTCGTAACGTACGTGTCCTCGATGGACGCATCGAGGCCGATCTGACCGGGTTCTCCGTATTCGCCCCGTATCGGGGCGAATCGGCGGCCGGGGCGAACATTTCCGTCAATCCGCTCAGCCACGACTTCGGCGATGTCGCGGTGGGCGCTAGCGAACAATTCGTATTCACTGTGACCAACACCGGGACCGGCAATCTCACCGGATCGGTCAACATTTTGCCGCCCTTCGAATTGGTCTCCGAAGGGACCTACAGTCTCGATCACGCCGAGTCCAAATCCGTGGTAATTCGATTCGCCCCGGATGCCAAGGGCAGCGTGACCAAAGACATCGTTTTCACCGGCGGCGACGGGGCCACGATCACCTTGATCGGAACGGGCGTCAGTGGAGGCTGTAATGCCTCCGCCGGCGGGGTCGGATTGGCGCCTTCCCACGGCGATTCGTTGGTGTTTGCCACCCTGCTTGCCATGCTGTTGACGGGTATGCGCGTCCGCAGGCGAAATCGGCCCATTTCATAGCGCTCGGGGCGTCATCCCTCTCGCAATTTAACGCATCCGGCGCCCAGCGCCGGATGCGTTCTTTTCTATCGTGCCGGCATGTCCACGATGGAGCCGCAACTGCCGCAGGTGCGTGCGTGGGCAAGACTCGGCACGCCCAGCGACACACGTGCCGCTTTCCGTATTCTGCCAGGGGGAGCGCCCCCAGCCGGACCCGGAACCCTGAGCGTTTGCTCGGGTTCCATGTTAGGAATGGATTGGAACTTTCGGCTGCGGAAAGAAAGCGATTTTACTGGACGCCGACCGTGTTCAAGAGTATCATTACGGGCTAAATCGAATGGATAGACCATTCGAAGGCAAGGATGGGGATATGAAAACGAAGAGTTGGGCAGTGTCAATCGCGGTTCTGGCGGGAATTACCTTGGGCGCGGTGTCGTTGGTCTCGGCGCAGGACGCCGCAAAACCCGAGGCCCCGAAGGCCGAAAAGGGCATCGTGGTGGGCGAAGTCATCAGCATCGCCAACTATGCCATGGAGGGCGCCGTCGGACCTGAAACGGCCGAGGCGAGCAAATTCCAAGTCGACCAAGGGTTCCCGGTCGGGATAATCGAGCAGGAAACGGGCGAGGTCTGGGTGGCTATTTTCCGCGATGCCGCGCCGGCATCCCCGCTCGAGACGGCAAACAAAGCCCTGTCGTCCCTCGTGGGCAAGGTGGCGACGGTGCAGGGATTGAAGTACCGCGCCAAGGGCGTGAACGTCATTCGCGTCAGTCTCGCGAGCGAGTATTAATATTGAAGGCAAACCTCGGATAGTTTGGGTATTCGGGGCAGCATCGAACGGGATTCGTAACGGGAGGTACACAACGATGAGCATCATGGCAAAATCCGTACTCACGGTCGCGTTGGCATTTTGCGGCGCGGCGGTCGCCGTCGCCGGCGAGGCGGACGGCAAAGTGACGTTCCACAAGGACGTCGAGCCGATCCTGCAGAAGAACTGCCAGACCTGCCACCGTCCCAGCGGCATGAACATCTCGGGCATGATCGCCCCGATGTCGCTGATGGACTACGCGGAAGTGCGCCCCTGGGCGAAGGCCGTCGCGAAGGCCGTCGAGGCCCGCCAGATGCCCCCGTGGAACGCCTCGGCCAAGCACAACGGCAAGTTCAGCAACGAGCGCGTGCTGACCGATACAGAAATCGCCACCCTCGGCAAATGGATCGCGCAGGGTGCCTCGAGGGGGAATCCCGCCGACGCCCCCGCCCCGATGACCTTCCCCGAGAGCGGCTGGAACATGGGCACGCCCGACCTCATCGTCGGCTTTGACAAACCCTATTTCGTTGCCGACGACGTCGAGGACCTCTACCAAAACATCACCGTGACGCTGACGGACGAACAGTTGTCCGAGGACAAGTGGATCTCCGGCATCGAGTTCCGTCCCGGCAGCGAAGTGGTCCATCACATCATGGGCTACAAATATTCGCCGGGCGAGCAAGCGGGTGACCAAGCGAAGGGACTCTTGGGCGGAAACGCTCCCGGCGCCGACGCGGGCGAGTTCCCCGAGGGATACGGTATGCTCCTGAAGAAGGGTTCGTCCCTCACCTTCGCGTTGCATTACCACAAGGAGAGCGGGCCGGGCACGGGCGTCTCCGACAGCTCGCAAATGGCGTTCAAATTCCACGACAAGCCAGTCATGCATGAAGTGAAGATATGGAACATCTCCTACGGGTCCTTCGAAATCCCCCCCTTCGAGAAGAAGTGGCGCGTCGGCGCGTCCCAGTTGTTCGAGGAAGACACCATGCTCCTGGGCCTGATGCCGCACACGCACCTTCGCGGCGTCTACGCCAAGTACACGGCCTTCTATCCCGATGGCAAGGTCGAGGAATTGCTCGAGGTGCCGACCTACGATTTCAACTGGCAGACGACCTACAAGTACAAGGACATCAAGGTGCTGCCCAAGGGCACGCGCATGGAGATGGAACTCCATTTCGACAACTCGGCCGAGAACGCCGAACGCGGGAAGTTCAACCCCGCGCAGACGGTGCGCTTCGGCGGGCCAACGACAGACGAGATGGACCTCGCGTGGATCACCACGGCCCCGGCCGCCGAGATGGATGCGGCCACGAAGACCGCCGCCGCGACCACGGGCGATTGATCGGCGCAAACCTGCACGCGTAATTTACTATCAAGGAGGAGTTCGACCCGGTCGAACTCCTCTTCTCATTGAGACGGGCTTGGCCCCAATGCCGCAGGACACGGTATCGCTGCGCGCAGGAGACTAACAAATGAATTCGAACTACGTTTTGCGCGGTCTCATCGCGATTTTTGCGTTATGCGCGGGCATCGGGGCGGTCCATGCTCAGGAGCAACCTGCGGCACCCGCTCCCGCGCCCAGCAGTGTCGAGACCACATTGGGCGGGGCCTATCTGGGCAAATGGGTGCTGCAAATGGAGTTTAACGGAAATCCCGTCGAGATGACGCTCGTGATTTCTGGCAAGAACGGGAAACTCGCCGGCGAGATATCGTCGGAGATGCAGCCGGAGCCCACCGCCATCAACGACTTCAGCATGCTCGACGACGGCGGCCTGAGCATGACCTGGCCCGCCGACTTTAATGGCCAAGCCCTCACGATGAACATCAAGGCCAAGCTCACGGACGAGGGCATCGCGGGCGTCCTCTCCGAAAAGAGCGGGATGTTCTCCGCCGAATTCACCGCCGCGAAAGAAGGCGGAGCAAGCGGCGGGGGCTCATCGGCCGATGGCGTGGCGAGCGACGGTGACGGCGATGGAAACCGCGGACGCCGCGGCCGGGGGATGGGCGAGGCGAAGGTGACTATCGCGGAGAAGGAAATCCGCGCGCTGTGCCCGCCATTGAAGAGCGACACGCCGGAATACCAATCGTTGGACACGCTGGCGGACGGCGCCGTCTTCGGATATACGACCGGACGCGCGATCAAGTTCCAGACCCACGGCGATCTGGCGTTCGGCGACACGATCGTCAAGACGGCCAACCATGTCGAGAACTACCCCGGCACCTACAGCGTGTGGCTGAAGAGGTCCGGCGACGGCTGGAAACTGGTGTTCAATTCCGACTCGGACATCTGGGGCTCGCAACGCCTCGCCGAGGCCGACGTGGCCGAGGTGCCGTTGGTCGCCTCGGTCCCCGATGCGCCGAGCGAGACCTTCCAGGCCGCCCTCGATGCGAAGGACAGCGGCGGCACATTGACCATCCGCTGGGGCACCCACCAATGGTCCGCCGACTTCGCCGTGAAGTGATCGGGGCGCGCGCGGTCGGCGGAGGCTTTCCCGCGCGGCGAGACGAACGGCCAGGATGCACCTTGCGACTACGGAATTAGCCGCACCGATCTAAACTCGGAATTTCCGCCCGGCGGTAGTTCAATGGGCGCCGTCTCGATGCGTCCCACGCCGTCGACCTCGAACACCGCCGGATAGCGGCCCGCAGGCAACGACGGAAAATGCACGGCACCCTGTTCGCCCGTCACGGCGCGGTCGGGCCACCAAGCGCCATGGACCGGGTGCGAAAGGGTTAGACGGACCTCCGCGCCGGGCGGCATGGGACTGCCATCGGGGGCGAGCACGATGCCGTCAAGCGAGGCGCCCCGCGCCATCACCACGTCTACTTCCGCCGTGGTATCCCCGGATCCCTCGTACACCTCGAAGAAATTGTTGGCAAACCAATGGAGTTCCGGGTCCCAAGCACGCACGAAGAGGCGTTCGCCGCGCGGCAATTTCACCTCACCACGCCCATCGGCGCCCGTGCGATTCCCGGCCGCCACGGGAGGATCGAAGGCGTTGGATTTCCGGGTGGCAATTGGTATCATGCCGGGGAGCGGATGCCCGTCGATATCGGCCACGAGTAATCGGGCGGTGACGGTAGGCGACGCGGTCGAGGTGCGCGGCGGTCCGGGCGGTGCCGCGGGCCCATCGCCATTGCCGCAGGCGGACAAGAACAGGGCGCCCAGCCATGCGGCGCGCTTCATGCCGCCGTGGGCCCGGTCCCGGTCGCGAACTGCACCTCGTATAGCCGCCGGTAAATGCCGCCCCGCGCCAGCAATTCGTCGTGCGTGCCCTGCTCGGCGACCCGTCCCTCGTCAATGACCACGATTCGATTCGCACGGCGAATCGTGGACAATCGGTGCGCGATGACGATGGCGGTCCGCCCAACGGCAAACTCGGCCATGGCCAGTTGGATTGCCTGTTCGCTTTCGCCATCGAGGCTCGAGGTCGCCTCGTCGAGGATGATGATCGCGGGGTCCTTGACGATCGCGCGGGCAATGGCGAGCCTCTGCCGTTGCCCGCCGGACAGGTTCCCGCCCCCTTCGCCCAGTAACTCATCGTACCCCTGCGGTAACTTCTCGATAAACTCCTCGGCGTGGGCCGCGCGCGCCGCCCGGCGGATGCGCTCCTCTCCCAAGTCCGTCCGGCCATACCCGATATTGCCGCGGATGGATTCGTGAAACAGGATGGTGTCCTGGGTGACCAGGCTGATCTGGTCTCGGAGACTGGCGAGGGAGGCCTCGCGAATATCGACGCCGTCGATGGTGATGCGCCCCCCAGTCGGGTCGTAGAACCGGGGGACCAGCTTGACCGCCGTGCTTTTTCCCGATCCGCTGAAGCCCACCAGGGCCACCATCTCGCCCTTGCGCACGCGAAAATCCAGTCCGCGCAACACGTCCGTCTTGCCGTCATACGAAAACCGCACGTTCTCGAAGGCCAGCGTCTCCCTCAAGGGCGCCAGCGCGAGCGCGCCCGGCTTGTCCGTCACCGCGGGCTCCACGTCGATGAACTCGAATACGCGCTCCGCGCTGGCCACGCTCGTTTGCACCATGTTGTTGACGGTGGCGAGCTTGCGCAACGGATCGAGCATGGCCGCGAGAAATCCGAAGAGCGTCAGCAACTCGCCGGGGGTCAATGTTCCCGAGTCCATCAGCCCCTGGCTGACAAGGATGAAGGCGGTCAATCCCAGCACCATGAGGAATTCGGTCGTCGGCCCGATCGCCGCATCCGCCCGGGCCATCCCGACCAGGTGTCCGCGCAGCTTTTGGACTTCCCGCTCGACGCGCCCCACCTCGTAGGCCTCCATGCGGAAACTCTTGATCACGGCGATGCCCACGACCGTTTCATGGATGACCGACGCCATCGCCGCCACCTTCTGCAATGACCGGCGCGCGGCTTTTTTTACCCGGCGGCCCACTTGTTGAATCACCAGCGCGACGGGGGGCAATATGAGCAGCACCACGCCCGTCAGGATCGCGTTGATACTGAGCGCCGCCGCAAGGAAAAACACCGCCTTGATGGGTTCGCGAAAGACCTTGACGAACACGCCGGCGAGCCCCTTGTTTACCATGAAGGCGTCGTTCGTGAATCGCGCGACGACCTCGCCCGTCGTCTTGTCCTCGAAAAACCGGTGGGACTGGCGGACGATGTTTCCGAACATCTCGCGGTTGAGCGCGACCGAGATGTCCGCCCCGATGGCGCCCGCGAAGTATTCCTGGAGAAACCGCGCGATGCCGCCGAGCGCCGTCAGTCCGACCAGTACCCCGCAGATCACGGCGAGGCCATGGCTCTTGTTGTCCCGCATCCCGTTCGCGAATTCGGCGAAGCGCGCACCGGCGTCCCGAGGCGCCCAAAAATAAGGTTGTCCCGATGCGTCGGACGCGCGGTCTTGGATATATTCCGAATAGGCGGCGATCTGGGCGTCGAAATCCGCCTGGTCCTCGTACAACAAGCTCAACCCCGCGCCCACGCTAAAAATCGTCGTCGTGAACGAACCGGCCACGATGAGCGAGAAAAACAACACGATGACGAGGCCCGCCTTGTACCGCATCGCATATCCCAGCAAGCGCCGGTAGACCGACCAAGCCTTGCGCGCGGAATTCTTCGTATCGTAGTTGGCCTCGTTGCCATAATCGAGCACGCGCGTCATGAAGGATCCTGGGGGGGCTTGTGCACTGGAGAACGCATACGGAAATACGCCGCCGGACGCGCATCTCCAAGCGGAATGGCACCATGCTACCACCCCGCCCGGCAACTGGGCAAAAACGGAATGGGGCCCGGTTTGACTCCTGCGGCGACTCCGATCGCGAATGGGACGGCGCGACGGGTCTCCGGGCTACGGCGCGGGTGTTTGCGCGATTTCGACTAATTTGTCTTCCACGAATCGAATGGTGACCTGGGACAGGTCTCCGTTTATCCATTGGGCCGTCGTGATCCTCACATCGGAGAATGGACTCTCATCCTGCACCACCGACGAAGGTTCGTGCCCAATGAGACGGATGGCCTCGGCATAGGACATGCCATCCTTCAAGGGCTTTGTCGATTCCGGGGTCACCATGGGCGGGTCGTCGGTGGAGGTGTGCAATTTCCCCCCGATGTCGAAAGTCGTATAGACCCTCGACGCCGCGCCGAGGCCGGCAGCGCCCGACGGCGTGTAATGGTTCGCCGCCGCCCCGGCGGCCTCCTCGGTCGCCTGCGGGCCGCAACCCGCGCCGCCCGCGGAAACCAGCATTGCAACGGCCCACAATTTTTGCCAAGTCATACTCAGTACCCTTGGAACCGGTCCCGGTTCGTTGACGGCCGGACTGTCGGGGGAATTCCGAGTCCGCTCCGCATTTTCGAGCCCGATCGGCGGCGGAGCGCAAACCGGATGCTTCCATAACGGCATGGCCGTTGCGATACCAACGATCCGCCGGGGACTTCCGTTGACGATCCGCCCGCTATGCCGCTCGTTACCTTCTTTCCATGCGCCCGCAATTGTAGCAACTTCGCATGGCCCGTGGCACGCCGAAAGGCATTTTTCCCTCGAAGGCGGACCAAATCCGTGCCCGCACGCCGCGATGTGGTAGTGTGATCGCCCCATGCTTGTGACGCCCGCGAACACCGCCCTCATCGTCCCGACCTTGAACGCCGGCCCCCGTTGGCGCGAATGGATCGAGGCCGTTGGCCGCCAGTCGTTTCGCCCGGGCCTGATTCTCGTCGTCGATTCCTTGTCGTCCGACGATACGCCCCGCCTCGCGCGCGAGGCGGGGTTCGACGTGCTGTCAATCCCGCGATCCGAATTCGGCCACGGCCGCACGCGCCAACTCGGCGTCGAGCGCTCCGCCCCCGCCGAGTTCCTCATCTTCATGACGCAGGACGCCGTTCTCGCCCGCGACGATGCCTTCGAGGAACTGCTCAACGCCTTCGATTCCCCGAGGGTCGGCGCAGCCTACGGACGCCAACTGCCCCATCCCGGCGCGGGCGCAATCGCATCTCATGCCCGGGCCTTCAATTATCCTGTCGAGGCCGCCGTCCGCTCGATGGCCGACGCGCCCCGCTTGGGCATCAAGACCTCGTTCCTGTCCAATTCCTTCGCGGCATGGAGCCGGAATGCGCTCGAGGCCATCGGCGGCTTCGATCGGGAGACCCTGGTCAACGAAGACGCCCTCGCCGCGAGCCGCTTGCTCCTCGATGGATGGGAGATCGCCTATCGCCCCTCGGCGGAGGTGTTCCATTCGCACGACTACTCCCCCTCGCAAGATTTCAAACGTTACTTTGATATCGGCGTATTCCACCGGCAAAATCCGTGGATTCGCGAAAAATTCGGGAAGGCAGAGGGTGAAGGGGGGCGGTTCGTCCGGTCGGAGATGGCCTACCTTTCGACTTGCGCGCCGTGGCTAATTCCTTCCGCGCTGCTCAGGACCGGGCTGAAATGGGCCGGATATCGCCTTGGGGTGGCCCATAAATCGCTTCCGGGGGGACTGGCGCGCAAGATGAGCCAGTACCCCGGCAGATGGGACGACACGCGCGCCGCAGTGGGCGAGATCAAGTAGAATGCGACTGGATAGGGAGGGTTGACTGGTGGAAGGTTTCTTCGTCCTGGTCGGGCTCGGGATCTTCGCGTTCCTATTCGTGGGATGCGTGGGCGGAATCATGTACGTCGTTCGCATGGGAGAGGCCCGCCGAAAGACGCAGTATCTTGAGTCCCGCATTGTCGAATTGCACCGGCGCATCGTCGATATCGAGAGCGGCGAATTCACGGCGAAGCCCACGCCTGCCCAGGAACCCGCGTCCAAGCCCCTCGAATCACGGCCGTTGATGACTCCGATCCGCGAATCGGTCACGTCGGCCACGGTGGCCGCCATGGCAAAGTCCGAATTGGGCTCGGCGCCCCATATTTCTATCCCGCCCCCCGAGCGCATCGACGTCCCGCCGCCATTACCCCCAGCCAGGGAACCCACGGCCCCGCCGCCCAAGGAACGCTCCTTCGAATTCCAGTTGGGCACAAAATGGTTCGCGCTGGCGGGCATATTCCTCGTGATCGTCTCGGCGGGACTCTTCCTGCGGTTCGCCGTCGCAAACAATATGATCGGCCCGGAGCTGCGCCTGGCCATCGGCGTGTTCGCGGGCGTCGCGTGCATCGGCATCGGCGAGTTTATTCGCCGCAGGGATTACGGCCTGCTCTTCCAAGCCCTGACCGGCGGCGGGATCGGTATCTTCTACACCTGCATCTACTTCGCCATGAACGTATACAAATTCGTCGATCCCAGCGTGTCGATGGCGATGGCCGTCCTCGTCACCCTCTTCGGCGTCGTCATGGCCGTCGCGCACAACGCCGTTTCCATTGCCGTGCTCGCGGTGATCGGCGGTTTCCTCAGCCCGATCCTTTACTCGACCGGCGCCGGGAACAACGCCGTGTTCTTCGCCTACATCGCCATCCTCGACTTGGTCGCGCTCGGCGCGGCCTATTACCGGCGCTGGCGCGTATTGGACATCCTATCGTTCGCGGGCACAACAATTCTGTTCGAAATCTGGTTCGTCGAGGCCTACGAACCCGAAAGCATTGCCCTCGGCCTTGTGGTCACCACCGTCTTCTACCTGATGTTCCTCGTCATTCCGCTCCTCCACGGCCTGGTCCGGCGGCAAGCCCAGACGCCCGACGGACTCACCCTGGTCGTCGTCAACGCGCTGCACGCGCTGTACGCGTATTACGGCATGTTGCTCGCCGACCATCGCACGGCACTGGGTTTTGTCGTCATCGCGCAAGCCGCGCTCGTCTTCGCCCTCTTCCGCGTGTGGAGCGCACGCGTCGATGGACGCGACAAGACGGCCGAGAGCCTCCTCGTCATCGCGCTGGCGCTGATCACTTTGGCCGTTCCCACCCAGCTCCGTTTCTTCGGCATCCCAATCGCCTGGAGCGTCGAGGGCGCGCTGTTCATTTTCCTCGGCTTGCGGACTGCGCGGCCGACGGCGCTGTGGGGTGGAACGGCGGCATTGGTGTTGGCGGTGGGCGGACTTCTCGTGCGGCTTCCGGCCCACACGCTCGAGTTCACCCCAGTGTTCAATCGCTTCTTCGGCTCGTGGTCGGTGGTCATCGCCGCGATGATTGCCGCCGTGTGGATTCTCCACCGTTTCGGCGGCGAACGCGAACGCTATCTCAAGGCCGGGGTGTTCCTCCTGGCCTACGCCACTTGCGGCGCGCTCCTGACGCTCGAAGTCGGCTCCTACTGGGAGGTCGTCCCGAGCGAAAACCGGCAAGCGTTGCAGATGGCCTCCCTCACGGCCCTTTGGGCCATCATCGCCACCGCGACCATGTACGTCATCGCCCGGCGCAATGCCCCGCTCGCGGCGTTGGTCCCCGCATGGGGTGCCTTCGTCGTCGGCGCGTTGTTTTGCTTCGGTTCCCTCGCGAACCACGAATCCCAGACGGCCTGGCTCTTTCTCAACGGCATCACCCTCGCGAAACTCGTGTTCATCGGGGCGCTCTTTGCCGGGGCCTACTTCGCGCGACGCCTCGAGTTCGCCTCGGCCACGGCGGCATGGGAGATCGCGGGGCATGTGTTCCTGGCCCTGCTGATCGCCACCGAGATCGAGCGTTGGGGAGACGTTTTCAGCGACGCCAGCCGCAGGCTTGCGCCGGGCGCCATCTCGGGGGCCTGGGCGCTTCATGCCCTCGCGCTCGTCTGGTACGGCCTCGTCTCGAAACTCGGGCTGCGCCGATATCTCGGCTTCGGATTGTTCGCCATCACCGTGTTCAAGGTTCTTTTCTACGACATGCAGGAACTCGGCCAGGCGGCGCGCATATTGTCATTCCTCGCATGCGGCATCTTGTTGCTCGTCGCCGCCGCCGTATACCGGCGCTTCGAGAAGATCATGATCAAGGAAGAAGAGGAAACGGGCGAATGAACATTCGGTCTTTGATTGTCCCCGCGCTTCTCGTTGTCCCGCTGACTGCCATCGCGCAGACTCCGTTCAAACAGGAGGACTGGACCCTGCGGGCGCCAATCAATGTCCCTGCGGACATCTCCGGGTTTGTCGCGATGGAATTGACGGGAGAGGTTGTGGACGCCGCACAGCCGGGGCTCGGCGACCTGCGCGTCGTGGATGCCGCCGGAGGCCTCGTGCCCCATCTCGTCCGGCGGACGATGCCGGCCCCAGCCGAGCTGGTATGGGAAGCCCATCCGCTCATCAACCAGACCTGGGTCGATAGCCAATATGCCCGCGCCGTGGTCGACTTCGCCACACCGAAGCGCATCGACCGCCTGCGCGTCGGAACATCCGGGGACAGCTTTCGCCGCTACGCCCTGCTCGAGGCGAGTTACGACGCCGTCTCCTGGGAGACGCTCGACGCGATGTGGCTGTTCCGTCTCCCGGCGGAGAATACCGTGTTCACCGAGGACACGTTCCGCTTCCGGACCGCCGCGTTCCGTTACTTGCGTGTGACCGTCTCGAACATGGAAGACGAACCCAGCCAGATTGATATTGCGGGAGTCGAGACCGCCCAATTCGAGACCGATACCCCGAAGACCTTTCCCGTGAAAAGCGTGGTGACCGTCCTCCCCCTAGAACCGGACGAGGGGAACATCTCGGCCTTCGAGATCGACCTTGGGCATCGAAATCTCCCCATTGCCGGGATCGCGATCGACGTGCCCGACCCGTATTTCCACCGGCGCTATTCGTTGCACGGCGTCGAGATCGTGCCGCGTCCCACCGAGACCGGGACCGTCGACGAGATCGTCGAGCACCCGATCGGATGTACCGGTGTCTTCTACCGTATCCGGCGCGAGGACGTCATCGACGAACATCTCATCAGCGGGAATTTCCATTCGCCGTGGCGAAAACTCCGCCTACGGATCTACGATGACGACAATCCCGCCCTTGATCTCAAGACCTCGCGGATATCCGCGGCGCGGTATCCCCTCCCATCGGTCATTTTCGACGCAACGCCCGGGGGGGCCTACACCCTCCTTGCCGGGAATTCGAGCGCCGCCGCGCCTTCCTACGATCTGGCCCGCTCGGTCGAAAACTTGGACGCGGCGACTTTGCCTGTGGCCACCTTGGGCGCAGGGAGCGCCGGGACATTGGTTGAAACCAGCCCGTGGAGCGAACGCTTCGGCTGGTTAATTTGGGCGGCCCTGATTGCCGCCGCAGGGCTAATGGGGGCGCTAATCCTCGCGAACATTCGCCGGATGAAAACGGACTGACCAGCTGGAGGGTTTTCGGTTATGGCGGCCAACTCTCGCTGCCTCGCGCCGAACCGGGCTAAAAATAAATGACGGTCGACAGGTAGAAGTAGTGTTGCTGGACGTCTTCGCTGAAGTTCGTCTCGAACACGCCCGCACCCGCGAAGGTGTCCCGGCGCACCCCGTTCCCGAATCGGTATTGATACGCGGCGTCGATATTCACCCGGCTCTTGATCAGCACGCCGCCCCCGATCGCGAACCCATAGTAGTCGTCGGGCTCGCCGTTACCCTTGAGCGTGCCGAAAAAGCTGTCCTTCCGGCCGCTGGCGGGCTCGGGATCGTAGAAAAGCCCGGCACGCAGGGCATAAAGATAGTCTTGCCGCGGCTTTGTCTCGTCGACGAAAACATACTCGCCGCCGAGCCGGACCGTCCATGTGTCGTCGTGCGGACTTTGGGACTTGGGCAACCCCGTGATCGGGGAAACCCTCTTGCGGCCCGCGCTGGTCGCATGATTGTCGGTCTTGACGAAGTCATCCCACGGGCGCCAGGTGACATCGAGCGAAAGGGTCAGCTTGTCGTTCGGGAAACGGTATGCCGCGCCGATCCCCAAGGCTTCCGGCCACTCGTACTTAAAATGCGAGTTCTTCACCGCGATGCGTTGAATGGGGAAATAAGTTCGTTTGATCTGGCGGTTATCGACCTCGGCCGTGTACGCCGTGTGATAGACCGCGCCGATGCTCCACCGGTCGTTCGGTTTGTACAACGCGCCGATGGTGAAGTTCGTCGCCTCATAGTTGGTGAAGTCGTCGTCCGTGCGGCCCGCGCCGTAGATGGGCGATGCGCCGCCCAGCACGTTGAACCGGGACCGGTATTCGTTCCGGATTTTCCATTCGTTGCCCGGGAGCAGGTCGCTGTCGAAGATATTCATCGCGATGCCCATCGACAACTGGTCGGTGATCTCGAAACCGAAGGCCGGGGAGAGCGAGCTCAGCCCGCCGTCCTGACGGTACTTGATGTCGAATACCGTCTCGATGGGGGTAATGCCCGGCGAGATTTCCCGGGCGCGCAAATCCAAGCTGCGGTCGAAGTCGAACTTCTTCTGGTAGTTGAGGCTCAACACGAAGTTCCGGCCCGCGAAGGTCCGCTTGATCGGGTATACGTAGCTAAAGTAATTGATATCGTCCATGTCGACATCGAACATGCCGCCGTCCGGCTCGAGGTGATAGGTGCTGGCGAATTCCTCCCCGAACGACTTCCAGCTGTAGACGAGCGACAATTCCGGGCGTTCAAGCTGGGTCAATCCGCCCGGATTCCACGAGGCGGAGGTCGCGTCGTCGGCGATGGCAATGAACGCACCGCCCATCCCGAGCGCGCGGGCACCGCTCCCCACCGGCGAGGGGGACGAATTGATGATGTCCTGGGCCGAAGCCGCCAATCCTGCGATCAGCGTCATCGCCGCCAAGCTACATCGTAATGGCTGCCATACCTTGTTCAAACCCGGCTTCCTCTTGGATATCGTCGCGTTGCACCCGTTCGGCCTCGGCGCTGTCCGCGTTCACGCGCGTGACGATCACTTCGCCAATCGGGATCAATTGACCCTCATCCAGCACTTCGCCCGTCTTCTCGTCAATCCACGGCTCTTCTTGCCGAAGGATGAGCGCATGCATGCCCTCCTTCAGGCCGCTCGATGCGCCGAAGTCCAGGGTGACCCGCGGGCCGCGCGCGCCCGACACGGCACCGTTCACGCGCGGGAAACTGATCTTCAACTGCTCGACCAACTGCCGTACGCCCGCCTTCATGGCGGCGGCATCCGCCGCGTTCTCGACAAGCGCGTCGACCGTGGCGATTTGGTCTTCGTTGTCGGTCCGCACGACGCGCAAATAGACCTCCGCTTGGGGGCCGCGCGCGATCACGTCGGCGACGATGAAGGCGTGCGCCGGGACCGATTTGCCCGCGTTAAGCGCGGCGTTCTTGTCCCCCAAGGCGTCCGAAAGCCCCTGCTCCGTCAGCGCGGCCGTTAGCTCTTCGCGAGACAGGACATTGAATCGTCCCGAGTCCCCGAGGGCGGTCTCGGCGAGCGCGCGCAATTCGTTTCGCAGCGCTTCGTCCGCGCTGCCCGTGAACGCCAGGACGGCCAGTTTCATCCGCGAATTTCGCGTGTCCGTATCGGCCGCCTCGACGGAGACCTCGAGCTCCTGCGTCACCTTGGCCCCTGCTTCGTCGACGGCCTCGATGGTGACACGCACGGTACCCTTGCCGTCGGTCAGCGCCGCCGGATCGATGGGCACGCGGCGGTTAAAAGATTCCCGGGATTCCCCGGTCAATTGGTCGACCGGCGCGCCGTTTACCGTCAGCCGCGCAATCTTGGTATTCGAGACCACCTCGCCCGCAACCCGTACGGCGCGCGAATTGCGCCAGGGCCGGTCCGCCGAGGGGGATTTAAGCGTGATGGCGAGCGTCCCGGAAGCGTCGTTCGCGGCGACCTGGAAGGCGTCGGTCATCCGGTCAACGGCCAACCGTATGGAGGGACCGGGCTTCGCATCTCGTTCCCGCAGCAAGTCGATGATGGCGTCAATCGCATCCGGCGACGCCGAGGCCAAGCGCAGCATCGACGGGTCTTTCATCTTGATGAGCCAAAGTTTCGCCGTGGTCGAGTCCGGATCGCCCTTGAAGACGTTGATTTCTTTCCGGTTCTCGTTGCCCGCGACGTCGCGGGCGGTCACGACGAACGAATTCTCGCCGTCCTGCAGGCTCAACGCGGAGGCGAAGGGCAACTTGCCCTCCCCGGCGCCCGATTGCGCCAGCACCGTGTCGCCCAAGCCGACATTCGACACGCCGTATTGATCGGCCGAGGTACCGGTAAGCTGGACCGTCGGTTGTTCGGTCACAAAGGCGTCGGCGGGCTCGCGGATGCCAATGGTGGGGCCGGTAACGTCTACCACGACCGTCTGGACTTCCGCCGTGGTCTTTTCGGAAAGGTCGACCGCCTCGATCTTAATCTCGTGCGGGCCTTCCGTCAACGGGATTTCTTTCTTGTAGGTATGCGCTTCCTCGCTGCCGCGCTGATAGAGGGGTTCGTCGTTTACCGTCATCGACGCGACGCCCACGTCGTCCTTGGCAACGATCTCGAAGGGCAGGTCAAGCGTCGCCACGACCATGCCGTCGTCGATCGTGGTGTCCACCGCCGGCGCCGTGGTGTCGTTCATGGCGCCCGAGGCGAGTTTCGCGCGTTTTACCTCGTCGAGGTAGAAGTGGGCCCGGGCCGTGTCGATGTAGAGCAGCGATTGCTCGAGCTGGACCTGCGCCTCGTCCAGGCGGCCTTGGTGAAAGAAGACGACTCCCAGCTCGCGCGTGGGAAAGTATTCCTCGAAATGCAACCCGTAGGTCCGCGCTTGCCATGCATCGCGGCGGCGCCCCTGGATGGCCTTCTGCAGATCGGCCTCCGCAGCCTCGTAGAATCCGCCCTTGAGCAAATTCGAGCCGCGCTCATAGTAGCTCCACCACCGGCCCCGGAAGGAACCGCTGGCGGTGGCGGCGTAGTCGACGCCGTCTTTGACAAAGGCCTGATCGTCGGTGGTCTCGCAACTCAAGCCCACCCCGGCAAGCAGCAGTACTAGGATAGAACGTCTCAACATGACAGGAGAGTTACCCCTTTTCCTTCTTGAAGCGTACCATAGCCCGGTCAAGTTGTAAAGGGTAAAGTTGATGTAATTGGTTGCGAATGTCCGGGCCGACACGGCATTAGCACCGGTACCGCGCGCGCCGTCGCAGCCAATTTCGGGGCGCTTTGCCCCGGATTCCCGCGAATTCGGCGCGGCTATTCTGGAAAACCCTCGAGCCCCTCGTCCAACTCGACGCCGAAACTATTCAATGCCATCGACACGAGGTTGTACTGGCCGACGGTGAACACAAGGTCCATCAGCTGCGTCTGCGAGTAGGTCTTCGCGAGCGTCTCCCAAGTCCCATCGCCGATCCGCGCCTTCCCGTGCAATTCGTCGACCGCCCGCAAGAGGGCGCTCTCAAATTCGCTCCACCCCTCCGCCCCGGGCCCCGCCGCGATCCGCCCGATTTCCGCATCGGTGATTCCGGCTGTCCGCGCAATCCGGGTGTGCTGGGCCCATTCGTATTCCGCCCGGCAGAGCCACCCGATGCGCAGGATGGCCAGTTCGCGGTCCCGGGCAGAAAGCGACGAATCGCGCAGGATGTAAGTCCCGAAGGGAATCCATTCCCGGTACAGTTTCTCGTGCGTGGCAAAGGTCGTGAACACGTTGTACAACGTCCCGCTCGCCGCGCGCGGCTCGAGCAATTCCCGTTGCCCGGGCGTCCACTCCGCCTCTTTCAAGGGCGCGATCCGGGGCGCGGCCGGCCCCGTCGCCTTCGAGGGGCCCCCAAGATGCTTGCCAAACCACGCCACGACGGCCTCCTGCCCCCGTTTCATGTCATCGCCCTTGATCGCATGTTCCGCCCCCGGAAGGATGAGCTTCTCCGTCGCCACGCCCGCCTTCGCCAACGCCGCGTACATCTCCTCGCTGTCCTTCGACGGCACCAGCAGGTCCGCGTCCCCATGAATCATGAGCGCCGGCGAATCGTCCGCGCTCACCTGCACAAGTGGGGAATACTCCGCCGCCTGCGCCGGGTCGAAATTGAGCGCATCCAGCACGATGGGGCGCTGGACCGCCGCCGGATCTCCCGGACGGCGCGGGATCGATCCCCGTTCCATGCCCCGCAAATCGACCGGCGGACAAAACGCGGCCACCGCCGCCACGCGGTCGCTGACCCGAAGGACCGGGTCTTCGGCATTCGGATCGCCCTCGTCCGAGGCCGTGCCCAGCATCAACGTGAGGTGGCCCCCGGCGCTCCCGCCCGAGACGCCCAGACGCGAAGGGTCGACGCCCCAATCCGCCGCATTCAACCGGATAAACCGGACCGCCCGGCGCACATCTCCTACGGCGTCCGGGATGAAATACCGGGGACTGCTTCCGTGGCGCACCAGGAAGACCGTGTAGCCTTCGTCCAAAAGATAGCCAAAGCCCGCCCTCTGCGACTCCGGCGGCGACCACTGCGACACCCACCCGCCGCTGACCATCCACAAGACCCCAGCCCCATTGGCCGCGCCCTCCGGGTACAACACGTCGAAGGTCAGCGCCATGCCGTCCTTGTGGCCGTAGACCACGTCGGGCACATCGAGTTTGTCCGCCCGGGCCGACTCGATAAAAACCGAGGCCAAGGCGGCGAGAATGAACATCCATCGAATGGCCGGGGTGAATCGCATCGCGTGGCATCTCCTGCGTTGAAGAACGGGTCGAGCCGGTTCGGATGATATCCGGACTCTACATAAGGAATCGCCCCGGAAACAAGCCCCGCCCGGGAAAACGATGGGCGTCCGGAGAGGGGGCGCAGATGCCGGCCCGCCTCGGTCCAGGGACGCGCCCTAGTGATGGACGACGCTCGATATACCCATGATGGGCATGAACATGGCGACGATAATGAATCCGACCACCAGGCCCATCAGGAGGATAAGCAGGGGCTCGATGAGGCTCTCGCACAGGAGGATGGCCCGCCGGAGCTGTTCGCGATATTGGAGGGCGGCCTGCTCGAAGGCCTGGGGTAACAACCCGCTCGTCTCGCCCAAGGCAACGAGCCCCCGGAACGAGGGAATGAACACGCGCGAGTCCATCGCGAGGGCGTCGCGGAGCGCCGTTCCCTGTTCGACGCGCTCGCGCGCCCGGTCGAAGGCATGGGCGTATTCGCGGGAGATGTCGAGTTTCGCGGCACCAGCCAGCGCCGTGTGAAGCGGGATGCCGGCCCTGAGCATCTTCTCGATGATCGAGGCGGCCCGGCCGAGATTGTATTTTGCCCACAGTTGGTCGAGGTATGGCAGGCGCGAGAGCGGGGAAAGCAACCCCTTGTATATGGTCCGTCCCCGGGTGAATGACGCGCCAATGGCCATGACGAGTCCCGCCAAGGCGAGAAGTCCCCCGGGCCATGAGAGCAGAATGTCGCTCGTCGCGATCAGCAACCGTGTG
>CANKTP010000032.1 GCA_947486375.1 Candidatus Hydrogenedentota bacterium
CACGTCGACATAGTCGAGTGTGACAGGCTCCCCCGCGCGGACGGCGGCGCCCATCGAGGCCTGGTCGACACCCGCGACGCCGACGATTCGGATTCCGGGATAGTACGCGCGCAACCAGCACGCGACCGCCGCCGCCATGCCGCCGCCGCCAATCTGGAGATAGGCCACGTCGAAGGGGCCTTGGCCGGACATGACGACCTCGTCGGCGAGCGTGCCTTGGCCGCCCATCGTCTCGAGATCGTCGAAGGGGTGAACAAACACGCTGCCGCTCTCGCGCACGTCGTCCTGGGCCAACCCGGCGGCGGCGTTGTAATCGTCGCCGTGCAGGATTACCGTGACGCGGTCGCCGCCGTGCAGTTTCACCGCACTCTGTTTCATGCGCGGGGTGGACAGGGGCATGTAGATTCGCGCATCGACACCCAGGCGTTTCGCGGCCAACGCGACGCCCTGCGAATGGTTCCCGGCGGACGCGGCCACCACGCCGCGCGCGCGGTCGGCATCCGACAACGCCGCCATCCGGTTGTACGCGCCGCGCCATTTGTAGGCGTGGATCGGCGAGAGGTCCTCGCGCTTGAGGAAGACTTCCGCGTCGACCGGGATGGCGACCTGCTCGAGCGGCGTGGGCGAGCCGATCGCGTAGACGCGCTGCCGCGCCATGAGAATCTCATGGAAGAGACGTTGGCGCAGGGGCGAGGGGTCCATGGGCGCGGGGCGCGGCGTCAGGCCCGGTGCAGCGAACGGCCGATGCCCATCGCCGCGCGGCAGGACTCGACCGTGTCGAGCGCGACGGGCGACACGCGCTTGGCGTTCTCGCGCAGGAACTCGGTGACGAATGCGTCGTCGTTCCCCGGCGCGTTGAACTTGTCGATGATCGGCGCGTTGAAGCGGTTGACGTGTTCCGCGAGAGTCGTCTTGAGCGTGCCGTAAAACTTTTCGCCGCGCCGGTACTTGCCGACGAAGTCGAGATACACCTCCTCGGGCGCGAGCAGGCTGAGAAAGCGATACAACGCCCCAACGCTCGGCGGCATCTGGGGAATCACGTCGTCGGGCGCGTTCGACTCCGTCGTGAGCGGCGCGGGATCGGTCGTCGTGGGCACGGCCTTGAGCTTCTTGAGCACCGTCGCCGGATCGTCCAGCAACCCCAGGTCATTGTTCTCGCTCTTGCCCATCTTGGCGCCGCCGTCGAGTCCCGGCAGGCGAATGGCGCCGCGGTCGACGGACCTTGGGATCGTGAAGACCTCGCCGAAGCGGTGGTTGAAGCGTTGCGCGAGATCGATCGTGATCTCGACGTGTTGCCGCTGGTCGTCGCCGACGGGCACGACGTTCGCCTGCACGATCAGGATGTCCGCGCTCATGAGCACGGGATAGCCGAGCAGGCCATACGAAATCGGATTGCCCTCGGCGCCGCTCGTGGTCCCGCCGGGTAGTTTGGACACGGCGTCCTTGTAGGTCGTGCCGCGCTCGAGCATCCCGACATTCGTGATCATCCCGAGCAGCAGCGCGAGCTCCGCCGTGCTGGGCAAGTCGCTCTGGCGATAGATGACCGACTTCGCCGGGTCGAGCCCGCAGGCGATGTAGGTCCGCAGCATGTCCAGCGTCTGGCGAAAGTAGTCCGTCGATTCCTTGATCGTCGTCAGCGCGTGGTAATCGGCGATAAAGTAATAGCAGGTGTGGTCCTGTTCCTGCAGCCGCAGGAAATGCTGGATCGCCCCAAAATAATTGCCGAAATGGAGCCGCCCCGTCGGGCGAATCCCGGAGAGAATTACGTCCTTTCGGGTGGTCATGCTGGCTTCCTTAATGTATCGCGCTTCACATGGGCGACGGGCTACATCCCCCTTGATCCCCCTTCAAAGGGGGACTTGCGTGGCGCCCACTAACTCACTGCCATGATGTCCGGAGCTCGAAAATCCTTCGCAGTGTCGCGACCGTGACTTGCCAGGGACTCGACGAACCCAGTCCCCCTTTGAAGGGGGATCAAGGGGGATGTTTACGCTATGGACTTTGGAATTCACAATCAATTTTTCAAACTCAAGACGCTAGCAATCGTTCCAGAATCTCGTTCACCAGCTTCGGGTTCCCCTTGCCCTTGGTCGCCTTCATGATCTGGCCCACGAGGAAACCCTTGGCGCGGTCCTTGCCCGCCTTGAAATCCTCGACCGGACCGGGGTTCGCATCGAGCACGCCCCGGACGATCGCCTCGAGCTCGCCCCGATCGCTGATCTGGACCAGCCCTTTTTCCTTCACGAGCAAGTCCGCTGATTTGCCGGAGTCGATCATCTCGGGCAGCAGGTCCTTCGCGATCTTGCCGTTGATGGTGCCGTCCTCGATGAGGCGGATCATCTCGCCAAGACTCGCGGCGGTTACGGGGCATTGCGCGATATCGAGCTTCCGCTCGACCAGCATCCCCTGGAGGTCGCCCATGATCCAGTTCGCCGCCAGCTTCGCCGGCGCACCGGCCTTAACAGTCGCCTCGTAATAGTCGGCCATCGCGCGGGTCGAGGTGACCACGCCCGCGTCGTACGGCGACAACGCATACTCCGCTTGGAACCGGTGGTTGCGCGCGCGGGGGAGTTCGGGCAAAGACTCTCGGATGCGCTGTTCCCAGGCCTCGTCCACCACGACGGGCACCAAATCCGGATCGGGGAAATAGCGGTAATCGTGCGCCGATTCCTTGCTGCGTTGCACGAAGGTGATGCCCTTGTCGGCGTCCCAGCCGCGGGTTTCCTGGACGATCGCATCGCCCTTGTCGAGCGCGGCGCGCTGCCGGCGAATCTCGAAGTCGATCGCCTTGTGGACACCGCTAAACGAGGCCACATTCTTCACCTCTGTCTTCGTGCCGAACTCGACCGTCCCCTTGGGGCGAATGCTGATATTGGCCTCGGCGCGGAGCGAGCCCTCCTCCATGTTGCAATCGCTGACGTCGAGGTACTGGAGGATTTGCTTGAGCGCGGTGAGGTAGGCGAAGGCCTCGTCGGCGCTGCGGATGTCCGGCTCGGTGACAATCTCGAGCAACGGTACGCCGCAACGATTAAAATCCACCCCGCTCTCGCGCGTGCCGATGGTGTGCGTGTTGCGCGCGGTGTCTTCTTCCATGTGGGCGCGCGTGATGCCGATGCGTTTCGTTCCGCCCTCGATGTCGATCTCCATCTCGCCGTCATGACACAAGGGCAAATCGTATTGGCTGATCTGGTAGTTCTTCGCGAGGTCCGGGTAAAAATAATTCTTGCGGTCCATCTTCGACCAGCGCGAGATTTTGCAATTCAGCGCGAGCCCGACGGCGACGGAGGCCTCGACCATGCCGATGTTCAGCACGGGCAGCACGCCGGGCATGCCCAGGCACACCGGGCACACATGGGTGTTCGGCGGCGCGTGGAAATCGTTGTTGCACGCGCAAAACACCTTGGACTTGGTGTTGATCTCGACGTGTACTTCCATGCCGATGACGGCTTCGTATTCCATTCCGTGGGACCTCAGGTAATCGGGGCGTCGGCCCGTTCCCATCCGCTGTGCTTCTCGTAGGCATAGGCCACGCGGATGAGGGTTTCTTCGTCAAAGGGTTTGCCCAGGAGTTGCAGGCCCGCGGGCAATTTCGAGGCGGTCAACCCGCAGGGGATGGACATTCCCGGGATTCCCGCGAGGTTAATCGAGCTGGTGTATATGTCGCTCAAATACATCTCGAGGGGATCGTCCGTCTTCGCGCCGAACTCGAATGCCGGGGTCGGGGTAGTCGGCGTCGCGATGATGTCGCAGGACTGGAAGGCGTCCTCGAAGTCCTTCTTGATCAGCGCGCGCACCTTCTGCGCCTTCAGGTAATAGGCGTCGTAGTAACCGCTCGACAACACGTAAGTGCCCAGCATAATCCGCCGTTGCACCTCGGGACCGTATCCATGCGACTTCGAGAGCCGGTACATGTCCTCGACCGATTTCGCGTCGGGGTGACGATAGCCGTAGCGCACGCCGTCGAAGCGCGCCAAGTTTGCGCTCGCCTCGGCGGTGCAGATGATGTAGTAGACGGCGATGGCGTATTCCGTGTGCGGAAGCGAAACCTCGACCACCTGCGCGCCCTGTGCCTTGAGCACCTCGACCGCCGCGAGAATCTTCTCGCGCATCTCCGCGCCCAGCGCGTCCGTGAAGCATTCCTTCGGAAGGCCGATGCGCAATCCCTTGATGTCGTCGCGAAGGGCCTTCGAGTAATCCGGCACGGGGATGTCCGCCGAGGTCGAGTCGCGCGGATCGCGGCCCGCAATCACGCCCATGATAAGCGCCATGTCCTCGGCGTCCTTGGTGAAGGGACCTATCTGGTCGAGCGAGGACGCGAAGGCGACAAGGCCATAGCGCGAGACGCGACCGTAGGTGGGCTTCAATCCGAGACATCCGCACAAGGCCGCCGGCTGGCGAATCGATCCGCCGGTGTCGCTCCCCATCGTGACGGCCGCCTCGTGCGCCGCGATGCCCGCCGCCGCGCCGCCGCTCGAGCCGCCCGGGACGCACCGCAAATTCCACGGGTTGCGCGTCTTCTGGACCGACGAGTTCTCGGTCGACGACCCCATCGCGAACTCGTCCATGTTCAATTTGCCGAGGAACACCGCCCCGGCATCGAGGAGCTTCTCGACCACCGTCCCGTTATACGGGCTGCGAAAACCCTTGAGGATTTTCGAGCAACACCCCGTCGTGCCCTCAGTCGTGCAATAGTTGTCCTTGAGCCCAATCGGGACCCCGGCCAACGGACCCGGATCCTCGCCTGCCTTGATCCGCCGATCGATGTCCGCGGCCCGTTGCTGGGCGTAGTCGCCCCAGATTTCCGTGTAGGCCTGCACCTTGCCCTCGACCGCGCCGATGCGGCCCAAGACACTCTGCGTGACCTCGGTCGCCGTCGTCTCGCCCCGGCGAATGGCCCCGCGGATTTCATGCGCCTTGAGGCGGAACAATTCCTGGCCCATGCGCCTAATGCTCCCCGTCAAGAATTCGCGGCACAAGGAAATACGCGCCGTCGGTCTTGGGAGCGTTCTTCAGGGCCTGGTCCTGCGTGAGCGATTCCCCCACCACGTCCTGCCGATACACATTGCTCATGTCGAGCACATGCATCATCGGCTCCACCCCGGTCGTGTCCAACTCGTTCAACTTGTCGATGTACCCGAGAATCTCCCCAAGATCCTTGACCATCTTGGCCTTCGTCGGCCCATCGAGGACGAGTTGCGCGAGACCCGCGACGTAATCGACATCCTTTTCGGTAATTCGTGACATGGAAGCCTTCCAATTAGGGGACAACAGCGGCAGGGGACGCGAAGGATGGTAGCATAGGATTTGCGGGGCAATCCATCGCGCTGCCATGGCGTGCCGCGCGCGATAACTGCGGCGGGACGCGGCATTTGGCGATCCCCGGGGCGTGCGATGTGGTAGCATGCGTCAACCGATTTCGCCTGCAGCGAACCCTGCCGGAGGCCCGTCCCCATGAAATTCTTCAGACGCCCGATCGCAACGGCGGCGCTCGTTATCGGCATCGCCGCCGTGCCGCTCGCCGGGGCGGAAGACCCCGTGACCTTCGAGTCGGTCCTGGCGATGGTGGAGAAATCGGCCAAGTCGGTCGAGGCGATGACGGCGCAATTCGAATACACGCTTACCGATCCCGGGAATAACGTGAGTATGGCGGGCCCGTTCCAGATGCAGGGGGAAAGATTACGGGTGCGCCTGGATGGCGAGGTGCGAGGAAAAAAGACGAGCTTGCTGCTGGCACGCCCCGGCGACGGTTCATTGTGGAATGAGACGGAATCGATGGGCCGGAGAACGGTGACCAAGGAGGACACGCGCAACGGAGTCCGTTTAACGGGACCGGATTGCCCGTTCGAATCGGGCACCGACGACCTTGGCTTGGGCGCCGTGTTATGCGATCCGTTTTCGCTCTTGAAGAATTTGGCTGACATGGACGGGAATCCTCAATCCGTAGGGACGGCCAATCGCCACGGCACGGAGGTGTTTGTCGTCGAATGGACCGCGGCGAAAGACGCGGGGCTCCTGGACCTCAACCGGCCTGAACTTGCGGAATGGATCGACAAATTGTTGTTCTCGTTTGCCACTGTCCGGATAGATGTCGGCAAGGACGACGGGTTCCCTCGCTCGGTTTCGATTGTGGATGGGAATGGAACCGCGTGGTTGACGATGGCGTACACGAACATCAATCGCGTTCCCCATGGACTTGACCTCGTCGACTTCGCATATTCGCCGCCCGGGGGCGTCACGGTGATCGACGAAGTGGCGCAGACGCCGGTCGAAGAGGGAAATTCCGAAGGCGGCGGCGACGACGGGCCCGCCGCGAAATTCAATGTGGGCGACGTCGCCGAGGAATTCGTGGGCACAACACTCGACGGGAAGACGGTGAAGTTGTCCGATTTCAAGGGCAAGGCGGTCATGGTCGACTTTTGGGCGACCTGGTGCGGGCCCTGCGTCGAGGAGATGCCGAACGTCATCGCGGCCTACGAGAAGTATCATGCGAAGGGCTTCGAGATTTTGGCCGTCAGCCTCGACGACGACAAGGCCGCGCTCGACAAATTCTTGAAAGAGAACCCGAAGATGACATGGGTGCAGGTGTTCGACGGCAAGGGATGGGAGACGCCGGTGGCCGTGCAGTACGGCATCGAGGCGATCCCGAACACATTGCTGCTGGACAAGGACGGCATCGTCGTGGCGACGGATCTGCGCGGCGAACAACTGGCGGAACATCTCGCCAAAATGCTTCCATAGCGGCGCGGGAAAAAGTCCCCCTTTGAAGGGGGATCAAGGGGGATGTTACCGCTCCCATGAGAACAAGCGTATTACATTGAAAAGGAGAAACAAATCATGGCAACCCGCCGGGTGTACCTGACATACAACGAGACCAACGTGACCAAGCCGCTCATCTACGAGATGGGCCACAAATTCAAGGTCGTGACCAACGTCCGCATCGCGTCCATCAAGGGCGACGTCGGCCTGATGGCCCTGCAAGTGGACGGAGACCCCGCCGAGGTCGAGGCCGCGCTCAAGTGGATCGAGTCCGAGGGAGTGCTGGTCGAGCCGATCGGCATGGAAGACGCCGTCTAGGATCGATCGGGGGCACCCCCTTCGCACCCCGTCACTATCCCCCCCCTTTCCGTCCCTTCCGTCCTTTTGCCAAATTACGGGCCCTTCCGGTCAACCGATCCCGCGCAAGGAAGCCGAAAACAACGCCGCTAGGCGCGACTCGCCGCGCTCGGGCCCATCGGATTCCCCGGCGGGGCAGACAAACCTGCGAAATGTATTTGGCGCCAACCCGCAGGTCGAATTTCCTTGACAAATATCGACCCTTCGATTATGGTGAAAGTCTGTGACCTTAAGGGCTGCGCCTTCGGTCATCAAGGTTCCGCGTGCCGTGTTCGGAATGCACGGCGGCGAGTTGGGGTGAGACGCGATCAACGAGAGGAATCATGGGAATGCTTGCCAAACGGGTCATTTGGGGAATTTCGGCGGCGCTGCTGATGGCGCTGAATTTGGGCTGTCCGTCGCCGGCGAAGAGTGCCGAACTTTCCGCCAGGGAAACGGCGGTCGACGAGGGCCCTCGCGAGCCCGGCGGTCGATCGACGATCGCGGACGGCGCCGCTCCGAGTACCGATTGGACAAAGACTGACGAAGCGGAACCGGTCCGTGTGGCGCAAGCCGGGACAAGGAGCGCGGCGCCGCGGAACGTCGCCATCGACGCGGTCCGCCTTGGATCCGGGGACACTGTCCAAAACATCGCCTTGAAGGAAACCGGCTCCGTCGCCGCCCCGTCCGAAAGAGTAGCGGCGACCGTCTCCCCAAAGGCCGCCGGGCTCGATACGCCCTATTGGCCGCTCGCCGCAGGGAACTCGTGGACCTTTGGCGTGCCGCTGTTTATCGGTCCCGAGGGCGAGGGCGAAGGCGAGGCCAAGTCGAACACGCCTATATTGACAATGAGCGTGGCGCGCGAATTCGAGATCAAGGGTGTACCCGTGTTCGAGATTTTGTTCGAGCTGCCCGACGGCGGAGGAGTACCGGCAAAGACTGGGGCGAAGGAAAACCCCTTCCTTTCCGGGCTGGCGCTGCCGATTGGGCCATTGGCCCAGTCCGTCGGCGACGGGGGCTTGGGCTCCGTCTCGAAATTGCTTGCAAAACTTCCGAGCGAAGGCTCGCTGCCGCTCTCCCGTCTTACCTCCGATCTGAGGCCGAAGACCAAGCAAGTTGGCGAGGGCGAAGGGGAGGGTGAAGTCCCCGGCGCCCCGACCCTCTCGCTCTTTCTTACCCGGGGCGTGGACGGATATTACGCGGCATTCACCGAGGCGCGCCTCGAGGCCAAGCTGCCCGCGACTGCGGGCCTGTTGTCCTGGGACGCCGTCCTGACCTCGCTCCCCAAGGTCATCCAAGGAATCGAGGGCGGGCTCTACGAACAAGCCGGTGCCGACGTCGAGGCGATCGTCGGGGCCGCTTGGGTCGCGCTGGAACCCTTGGGGCCCGCTCTCGAAATCTACGTCGAAACCGAGGGCGCCCCCGATCGGATCATCGCGTTGTCCGTGGCCGTGGGCGCGGACCTCGATAGCTTCGAGAGCCAAAACCCGGTCGCCGACGCCCTGGCCGCCGTCATCGCGACCTCCGCCGGCGGCGCCGACGACATCAAGCGCTTCGTCGACGGCCTCATAAGGATTACCGAGACCACGCTGGTCGAAGTCGAGGATATGGGCCCCGCCCTGGACGAGTATCTGTCCACGCTCGAGTCCCCGGCCCCGATCATAAACCTACTCCGCGCCTTCGAGGACCGTTTCGACGGTTACACGAACTCCGACATTGTCGTCCAGGATTTTGCCCGTTTCCTGGCTGCCGATGCCGGCGGGCTGGCCGCCATCATCGAGTCGCTCGATAACGGAGACTACACCCTCGAGGACCCGGACCTTTTGGCGTACCTCGAGGCCCTCGGAAAGCACATTGACTTGGCCCTCGACGAGGAATCCGAGGTGCCCCTCGAGCCCCTGGCGCAACTCGATGACTTAATCCGTTTTGCCGGCGAACAACCCGCGAGCGGACCGGCCTCGATCGAGTTCAAGGCCATCATCCTCGACGTACTCCGGGCCGCGCGCCTCCTGGTTGCCGACACCCTCGAGGCCGACCCGGAGAACTTCGACCCGAATGACTTGGATGATTTGACCAACGCCGCGCTGACGCTGTTCAATTTGCTGGCGGACACCGACCCCGAAAATATTCTGGCCAGTTATCTCGCCGAGGTTGCGCTGTTGATCGACGAGGTCGTGAACGAAATCGTTGCGATTTATCCCTGGGTCGAGGCCCTGGCCCAAGACATCGAGACGCTCGGGAATGCCCTGGACAACTTCACCCCTCAGGATTTCGAGCCCGGCGAATTCGGGGCCATCTTCGAGGCCATTTCGGAGAGCACGGACAATTACAGCCGCCTGCACGGCGATGTCATGGCGGAGGCCACGTCGATCGTGACCGGCGCCGTGGCGGACTCGTTCAGGATTTGGGACGACCTGCACAACCAACTCGAGGCCATCCCCCTTAGCCGCGAGCAAGGCGAGCTCGCCAGCTTCCTGCCGTTGACCCTAGTGAAATATCCGATTCAGTTTGATAAAAAAGGGATTAAGGGCCTTAAGGGACCACTGAACGAGGACTGCGCGAACGCGTCGGCCGTCACCGCCGGGGCGTCGTTCGCGGGCGCGACCACCGGCTCGATCGACGGCGCCGTATGGCACTCCTTCACCCCGGCCGCCACGGGAATCTACCGATTTTCGACCTGCTACAGCGATTACGACACCTATCTCCACGTCTATGCGGGTACCTGTTCCGCACGCACCTACCTGGCCGAGGACGACGACTCGGCCGAATGTTTCCGTGCATCGCTTGTGCAACTTGTCCTGGACGCGAACACGACGTATCTTGTCCAAGTATCCGGCTTTGACGGGGACACCGGAAATTATGTCCTGAGCATCGAGGGACCAATCATATTGGCGCCCGGCGACGACTGCACGACGGCGTTGCCCGTTCCCCTTGGCGTCGAAACCTTTGGATCGACGCTGGACTCGCCCGACGGCTACGTATGGCACTCGTTCACCCCGGAAGTTGGCGGGATGTATTCGGTGGCCATGAACAGCGATGACGACGGGTACACCTACGTCTACGGCGGGACCTGTGAGGGACTCGTTTACCTCACGAACACATATGCGTGGTCTCAACCGGCATGGGTCGACCTTGCCGCGAACCAGACGTACTACTTCCGGGTCGATGACTACGGCAGCACGCTCGGCTATTCGCTGCTCGTCGACGGCCCATTCGAGCCAGTGCCGAATAACGATTGCGAAACCGCATTGCCCATTTCCCTCGGCGTCGAATCCACTGGATCAACCGTGGATTCTCCCGATGGCTACAAGTGGCACTCGTTCACCCCGGCAGTTGACGGGGTCTATTCGGTGACCATAGCCAGCGAAGAAGGATACGTCACAGTCCTTGGCGGGGTCTGCGAGGATCTCTATTACATCGGAGAGAGCTATTCATGGTCCGTGCCGGTAGGGGCCTATCTCGCCGCGAATCAAACATACTATCTCAGGGTCTACGATTACCTCAGTGCGCTCGGATATTCGCTGCTCGTAGAGGGCCCGACTGTGCCGGCGCCCGGCGAGTACTGCGCGAGCGCGTTGCCCATTTCCCTCGACATCGAGACCCCCGGATCGACCATCGGTTCGCCCGGGGGCTACGTTTGGCACTCGTTCACGCCCGAAGTTGACGGGTTATATTCCGTGACCATGAGCGGACCGGATGGATACGTCTACATCTACGACGGGACTTGTTTCCAGCTACACGACATTGCAAATACCGATCCTTTCTACGAACCGGCAATGATCAATCTCGTCGCAAATCAGATGTATTACCTTGAGGTCTACGATTACGGCAACGAGCTCGGGTATTCGCTACGGGTGGAAGGCCCAATCCTGCCGGGGCCCGGCGAACTATGCACGACCGCCGTGCCCCTTTCCCCTGGCGTCGAGACTTCCGGATCGACTTTGGGTACGCTCGAGGGCTTCATGTGGCATTCGTTCACGCCGGAGGTTGACGGGTTATATTCCGTGACCATGAACGGCACCGACGGATACACCTACATTTACGACGGGACCTGCGAGGACTTCTACACAGTGTCCTATGTCTACGCGGGGGACGGGCCGGAAACGCTTGACCTTATCGGTGGCCAGACGGTTTACCTGAGAGTCGTCGACTACGGCACCGAGTTGGGTTATTCGCTCCTCGTCGAGGGCCCCATTATTCCGGGTCCCACCGAGGTTTGCGCCATGGCGTCGCCCGTTTCACTGGGCGTCGAGGTCACCGGGTCGCTTGCCGGTACGCTCGCGGGCGAGGCTTGGTACACCTTCGTCCCCACGGCGACCGGGGTCTATGGCGTATCGCTTTGTGGCAGCCCTTACGAGACCTACATGGACATTTATTCTGGCACCTGCGACAACCTAAGGTATCGTTCCCGCGTCTACAACTACGGATGCGAACCCGCTTCCCGGTCCGAAGTCTATCTCTTTGCCGGGACGACGTATTACCTCGAGGTCTATGACTACTACCAAGAATCCGATAGTTTTGCATTCACTATCGATGGTCCGCTCCCGGGCGGGTATTCGTCGGCGCTGGTGTATAACCTTCCCGATTTCGGCGTCGGAAACCTGACGGATACCGTCGCCTCGATTGCGCGTATCACCCCGGCACTCGGGGCCGGTTCGCCGCGCGACCTTCCCTACATGATTCTGGCGCGCAACGTCGGGCCGGCCTTCTTCTTCGGCATGACCTTGCAGTCCTTCGTGGTCGCGGGCGGAGGCACGGGCGGACTGCCCACGAGCGCGGCCATCGACGGATCGATTGTCGATGAGAACGGCGACGCCGTCACCTGCGCGGCCGTGCGGGTGATGGCCGTGTCGGGCGATGCCCAGGAATTCGTGGTCCCGGTGAACGACCGGGGCGAGTTCACCCTGTCGAACCTGCCCGTCGACTCGTTGGGCGCCCCGGCGACCGGCTACCGTCTCGAATTTTACGCCGTCGGGTTGACCTATCCCGGGGGCCAGTTGAATGTCGGCATCGACGATTTCTCGGAATTCCCGCCGGTCGCCCGGGCATCGCTCGGTCCCATCACGCTGACTCCCGGGAGCGGATCGTCCGACGACACCGTGACAGGACGCGTCACCGACACGAGCGAGATCGGGGGCGTGGAATTCGACGTCGCCCTGTCCGGCGTGCGCGTCGAGGTGTTGCGCGACGATTTGCCCCTCGATCCGCCCCTGTTCACCTTTACCTGCGCCGATGGACGCTTCGAGCTTGCGGGAATTCCCGGGCTGGGCGCCAAGGCGGTCGCCGGACTGAGTCTCCAGTTCTCCGCGCCGGACTACGAGGACAAAGTGGCTCCTGTCACGGAGCCGGGCGAGGACTTCCCCGTCATCCTCGATAAGGCCTTCATCTTCCCGTTCACCGTCTCGGGCGTCGTGGCAAAGGCGAACGGAGATCCTGTCGCGGCCGCGCAGGTCACCGTCCAGGCCCTCGCGGGCACGCTCGGGTTCAACATCGAGACGAACGACGACGGCCTCTTCGGCGCGGAGCTTCCCGATTACGGCGACTACTCGATCAAGGTCGTTGCGCCCGGCTTCGAGCCCTTGGAACAGACCTTCACGATTTCCACCACGAACCAGAACGTGACGGTCTCCGTTGGGCTCGATGTCCCCGGCGGCGAAGGCGAGGGCGAGGGCGAAGGCGAAACGCCGGCGATCACGGGCTTCAACCCGAAGAAAGCCGAGGAAGCCGGCGGCGAGACCATCACCATCACCGGGACAAACCTGGCCGCCGCGACGGCGGTGACGCTGGCGGGCATCAACGCCACGATTACCGGGACCCCCTCTGCCACCGAGATCGTCGTGACCGCCGGTCCGGCCGATGCCGGTACGCGCGGCCCCGTGATTGTGACGACCCCGGCGGGAGTCGCCACGAGTACCGCCGACTTCGACTACGTCAAGAAGCGTTGCAGCTTCGGATCGGGCGCATCGGAATCAGCCCACGGCGCTTCGGGAGACCTCGTGGCGCTGGTTTTCATGGCGTCCGTCCTGGCAATGCCGCGCCTGGCGCGCCGCTGGGCCCGCGCACACGGAGACAATCGATAACCGCCGGACTCGCAAGCCGGATTCTGCGGACAATATAAGTAGCGGCACTGCCTTTCGCCCAACCCCCGGGCGAAAGGCGGTGCCGCACTTTCTTCTCATTCCCAAGGACAACGCGGAAAGAAAGACCCCTCAGTCCCCCTTTGGTCGACACCTGTCGACCTCGACCGCTTCTGTCCCTTCTGTCCCTTCCGCCCCCTCCGCCGTCTCCACCGTGCTTCTGCGGTGCAACTCCATTTTCGAGTATGATTCGCCGGCCCAAGGAGGACCTCCATGTTCGTACCGCCCGCAGCGACCGATTTCACGGGGAAGGCCGCCATCCACGCCGCGCCCGCGGACCCGGGGGACCGCGCGTGACGGAACGCATGACCAGCGCGGCGGGCATCGCCGTGCTCATCTTCCTCGCCTGGCTGATGTCGGAGGACCGCCGCCGGATCGACTGGCGCCTCGTCGCCATCGCCATCGGCTTGCAGTTCGCCCTGGCCCTGCTCGTCCTGCGCACCGCCTTCGGCCAGCATTTCTTCGAGGCCGTCCGCGCCGCGTTTAGCCTGGTCACCCGCGCGGCGGGCGAGGGCTCGCATTTCGTCTTCGGCGCGCTCGACCAAGTCATCGTGTTCAACCCCGGCACCGTCTCCGGCGCGGAGGGCCCCTTCGTCCTCAACGCCGTGCTCGCGTTCCAAGTCCTCCCCGTAGTCATCGTCGTGGCCAGCATTTCCGCCATGCTGTATCACCTGCGCATCATCCAAGTCATCGTCCGCGCACTGGCCTGGCTCATGCGCCGCACGCTCCGGACTTCCGGGGCCGAGACCTTTGCCGCCGCGATCCAGATTTTCCTCGGCATCGAGGGCATGCCCGCGATCAAGGGCTACCTCGCGCGCATGACCCGCAGCGAGCTCGCCACCGTCACCACCGCCTTCATGGGCGGCGTCGCGGCCGACGTCATGGTGATCTACGCCAGCTTCGGTGCCCAGCCCGGACACCTCCTCGCCGCGTCGATCATGAGCGCGCCCGCCGCCATCCTTTTCGCGAAAATATTCATCCCCGAAACCGAGGTCCCCGCGACCCGCGGCGCGGTGTCGATCGAAGTCCCCGTCGAAAGCAAAAACATCATCGACGCCGCCGCGCGCGGCGCATCCGACGGCCTCACGCTCGCGCTCAATATCGGCGCCCTCCTCATCGCCTTCGTCAGCCTCGTGTTCCTGCTCAACGGGGCCTGCACCGCCATTTTCGGCCTGTCGTTCAGCGAACTGATGGGCTGGGCCTTCCGCCCCTTCGCCTTCGTAATGGGCGTCCCCGCCGCCGACGTCCCCGAGGTCGCCCGCCTCCTCGGCACGAAGTCCGTCCTCAACGAATTCATCGCCTACACCGACATGCAAACCATGATTGCGGCGGGCCAACTCCAACCGCGCTCGATCATGATCGCCACCTACGCCCTCTGCGGCTTCGCCAACCCCGGCAGCCTCGGCATCCTCATCGCCTGCATGAACGGCCTCATCCCCGAGCGCCGCGCCGAGCTCGCCCGCATCGGCCTCGTCTCCCTCGTCGCCGGCACCTTCGCCACCTTCACGACCGCCTGCATCGCGGGCGTCATCGGGTAACCGCTCCGCAGCCCCACTCGCGAGGACCCCATCGCCCCCTGCGGCCCTCCTCCCGAATTTGCGCCCCCCAAGTGTGGTGACTCATGCTGTCGACGCCTTATGGGCGTGCGGATTTGGGCTGCATATCCTTCCGTCGAAACTCGATATTTCCGGAAAACTTCGGGAAAGTCCCTCTTTGAAGGCGCCACCGAAAAAAGTCGGCCTCACCCCATTTCGTCCTTTCCGTCCCGTCTGTCCCTTTGCCAATATATTGTCGGACACGCTGCCCATCTGTAGTCCGAGCCTCCCAACCCATCAAATTTGCCCGTCTTCAATCGCTATGCACTACACGGTTTGTTCCGCTTTCCTCCGGCGCGAGACGACGCGATTGGGAGTTCAAGCCTCGAGCCCGCATATGTTCGAGGAGAAAGACGTTCAGCCTCTCAACTGTTGCCGCGTGGAGCGGATCTTCGATTAAGTTCCGCATTTCGCCGGGGTCGGCTTTGAGGTCATAGAGTTCGTCGTGGTTGGGCCGGCGGAAGTCGCGGACGAGTTTCCATTCGGGGGTGCGGATGGCGCGGAGGTCGGCCTCGGTGTAGTGATGGATGCTATATTCGCCGTAGAAGGTGTCGTCCCAGCCGGTCGTTTCGCCGCGGAGCAGGGGGAGGAAATTGTGTCCGCGTAGAATCTGGTTGTCGCGCAGGGCGAGGCCGGCGATGGCGAGCAGGGTGGGATACCAATCGACGCTGGAGATGACGCGGTCGACCGTGGCGCCTGTGGGGAGGGTGCCTTTCCATCGGACGATGGCGGGGACGCGTAGGGAAGTGTCGAAGATGTTGGGGCGGACGGTCTCGCTGATGGGTTTGCCGCGTGCGGCGTTGGTGATCCAGCCTCCGTTGCCCTTGTGGAGAAGGCCGTGGTGGCCGATGTTGTAGCCGTTGTCGCTGGTGAAGATGACGAGGGTGGACTCGGCGAGGTTGAGTTCATCGAGCAGGTCGAGGATCTTGCCCACGTTTCGGTCGATGCCGCTGATGGCGGCGTAGTAGGCCTTGGTCGTCTCGGTCACGCGCTCGAGGTCGAGATCGGGAAACTCGGGGTTGGGCAGGGTAAGCGTTTTGTCCGCGTAACGCGCTTCGTCTTCCGGCGAAACGGGTTTCCACGGGGAGTGCGGCTCGCGATAGTGCAGCGAGATCAGGAAGGGCGATCCCGTGTCGCGCTCGCGGATGAGCCGGAGGGCCTCGTCGGTGAGTACGTCGACGGTGAGGCCGGTGAAGGGACGGCGTTCGGGTCCGACTTCGACCGTGGGGTTTTCCGGTTTCTCGCCGTGCCGAAATCCGAAGAAGTGCTGGTATCCGTAGTTGGTTGGATGAAAACGGTCCTGCGTGCCGAGGTGCCATTTGCCGAGCAGGGCGGTTTTGTATCCGGCGTTGGCGAGGTCGCGCACCCAGGTGTTGGCGGAGGGGTCGAGGCCGAGATCGATTTCGTTGCGCCGATCGGCGCCGCCGGACTCGGTTATCCAGTCCGTGATTCCCCACTCGGAACCGTAGCGTCCCGTGAGAAGGCTGGCGCGGGAAGGTGAACAAACGGGCGTGGCGACGAGGAAGTTGGAGAAGTTGACGCCTTCGGCGGCGAGGCGGTCGAGGTTCGGGGTGTGAATGTCGGAATTGTCGTTGTGGCCGAGGGCCCAAGCGGCTTGGTCGTCGGTGTAGATGAAGAGGATGTTGGGTGGGGAGGCGGCGACGGCAGGGACAACCATGATCACGAGGACAATCGCGATCCAGAATCTCCGGGCAACCTGGGCGGCAAGACGGATGAGGTTCATGCGTTCCCCCCGGTAGCCGGTGGCCGCTGATCCGTGGTGTCGCGGCGGCGAAGCTTGCCGGGCTGCTGGGCGTAGATCTCCTCCATCGACTCGAGCTGGAGCTGCTGTATCTCGAGCAAGCGCCGCCACTGGTGCGTGAGCAGTTGATCGATCTTGAGGTTGATGTGACGGATTTCCAGCTCCGCCTTCAAGTTCGTCCGGTAATCGTTCTCGGCGCGGAGGCGGTCCTTGGCCTCCTGCCGGTTCTGGCTCATCATGATGACGGGGGCTTGGAGCGCGGCGATGCACGAGAGCACGAGGTTCAGCAGGATAAACGGAAAAGGATCGAAGGGACGCGCCAATAGTTGGGCGGAGTTGAGGATGATCCATCCCACGAGCACGATCATGAACAGGATAATGAAACGCCAGCTTCCGCCGAATGTGGCGACGTGGTCGGCGACGGTCCCGCCAAAGGTCTTTTGCGACTCGAAGAGTTTGTTCAAGTCTTCGGCGACGACTTCTTGTTCCTTCAGGCTTGCGACGACTTCCTTGTCAAGCGAGGAGAGCTCGCCCTTTTCCGTGACAAGCACGCGCTGGACGTACTCGGTCCGGTAGTGGTGGAGACAGTCGAGGCAGATGAGCTTTTCCGCCGACCAGTCCGGATGACTGTCCCGGATGCCCTGGACGATGGCGGGCCGTATGAGTTCCTGGGGGAGAAACTCGGATGCCTTCTTCTTTCTATTACAAATTGGGCATTCCAATTCGTGAAGGTTCGGCGTGACGCTCATTCGACGTTCCTCGCGTTGCGCGTCTTGGGGCGCCCGAGGGCGTCCTTCAACCGCGCGAAATGTTCGTAGGACACTTTGACCCGGCCCATCTCCGTCCGTTCGCCCTTGATGGTCCCGTGGCAATCGGAGCCCCCTGTGATGAGCCACCCGCGCTCCCGCGCAATCTCCATGAACTCGGTGGTCTGCCCCGGCGTGTGCTTGGAATGATACACCTCGACGCCGTCGAAGGGTTGCTGGAGCAGCTCGACGATGCGGCGGCGGTCGTTGCCGACGCCGGGGTGCGCGGCGAAGGCGAACCCGCCGGCCTCGTGGATGAGATCGATCGCGCGGCGCGAGGACACCAGGGGTTTCGGGACCCACGCGGGGCGTCCGCTCTTGAGGAATTTATCGAAGGCATCCTGCACCGTGCGCGAACGCCCCAGTTCGAGGACTTCCTGCGCGATGTGCATCCGCCCGATCGATCCGTCCCCCGTCCGCGCACGCACGCGATCGAGATCGACGGGAACGCCCGCGGCATTGAGCTTTTCGACGATGCGTTCGGCGCGCACGCCGCGGCCTTCGACGAGCGTGGCGAGTTCGGCGAGCAGTGCGGGACAATCGAGCGCGACGCCGAGGCCGAGGATGTGCGTCTCGCGTCCGCCGCACTCGGCGCTGATCTCGGTGCCGGGAAGCACCTCGACGCCGAGTTCGAGGCCGCGGGCGATTGCCTCGGCCACGCCGGAGAGCGTGTCGTGATCGGTGATGGCGATGGCGGCGAAGCCGAGCTCGGCGGCGCGGTCGACGACCCGCGTGGGAGTATCGGATCCGTCGGAGTAATTCGTGTGGAGGTGCAGGTCGACGAAGCGCGTGGCCGCCGGGGCCGCGCTCACGTCAAGAATCCTTGGCGACTCTTGTGGTGCAGGCTTCCAGCCTGCATCCTTCGCACTTCGCCCGGCAGGCTGGAAGCCTGCACCACAATGTCGGCGCTCACGCCGTGGGGTCCTCGATATTGACGTCGCGCAGGCGGTCAAGGACGCCGTTGATGAAGCGCGGCGCCTCGGGCGCGGCGAGTTCCTTGGCGAGCTCGATGGCCTCGTTCATGGCCACCGCGCGCGGGACATCCTCGACGAAGTTCATCTCGTAGAGGGCGACGCGAAGAATGTTGCGCTCGATCTTACCCACGCGCTCCGGGGTCCAGTTCACGAGGGCGCCATCGATGAAGGCGTCGAGTTCCGGACGGTGCGCATTCACGCCCGCGATGAGATAGTTCGCGTACTGCCGCACGGGCGGACGTTCCGGGAAGGTGCGCCAGAATTCGTCGATTACGGCCTGCGCGTCGTACTGGGTCACGTCAATCCCGTAGAGAAACTGGATGGCCTTTTCGCGGGCGCGGCGGCGGTACTTCGGATCGATCACGCCCCGAGTTGTCCCATGAGATTGGCCATTTCGATGGCCGTCATGGCCGCGTCGGCACCCTTGTTGCCCGCCTTGGTCCCGGCGCGCTCGACGGCCTGCTCGATCGTGTCGGTCGTGAGGACGCCGAACGAGACGGGGAGCGACTCGGAGAGCATGACGTGCCCGAGGCCCTTGGCGGCCTCGCCCGCGACGTAGTCGAAGTGGGGCGTCGCGCCTCGGATGACACAGCCGAGCGCGATGATCGCGTCGTACTTTCCGGAGACGGCCATCTTCTTCGCGACGAGCGGCAACTCGAAGGCCCCCGGCGCCCACGCGACGGTGATGTCGTCGTCCTTCGCGCCGTGACGCTTCAGGGTGTCGAGCGCGCCGTCGAGTAGTTTTTCGGTGATGAAGGCGTTGAACCGCGACACGGCGATGCCGTACTTTTTGCCTTTGCTGATCAGGTTACCTTCAATGATGTTGGGCATAAACTGGCTCCTCAGGAGGACACTTCGTCGAACTCGGCCAGGAGATGGCCGAATTTTTCGCGCTTCGTTTTCAAATACTTCTCGTTGTGCTTGTTCGCCGGAATCTCGATGGGGACGCGGCCCGTGATCTCGAGACCGTAGCCTTGGAGGCCCTTGCGCTTCACGGGATTGTTCGTGATAAGGCGGAACGTGGTGATGCCGAGGTCGCGAAGAATTTGCGCGCCGATGCCGTACTCGCGCGGATCGGGATCGAACCCGAGATGTATGTTCGCCTCGGCGGTGTCGAGCCCTTGGTCCTGGAGCTTGTAGGCCTTGAGTTTGTTGACGAGCCCGATGCCCCGGCCTTCCTGGCGCATGTAGACGAGCGCCCCGTTCCCCTCGGCGGCGATGATCCGCATCGCCTCGTGGAGCTGGCTCCCACAATCGCAGCGGAGCGAATGGAACACGTCGCCCGTGAGGCATTCGGAATGGACGCGCACCATCACGTCGGGACGCCCCGCGACATCGCCCAGCACAAGCGCGAGGTGCGTGTTGTTGTCGATCTCGGTCTCGTAGGCCACGAGGTGAAACTCGCCGTACTCCGTGGGAAGGACCGTCTCGGCGGCGCGTCTCACGACGGTCTCGTGGATGCGGCGATATTTAATGATGGCCTCGACGGTGCAAATTCGGATACCGTGTTTCTTGGCGAAAATTTCGAGGTCAGGCATGCGCGACATCGTGCCGTCCTCGTTCATGATCTCGCAGATGACGCCGGCGGGATTGAGCCCCGCCAAGCGCGCAAGGTCCACGGAACCCTCGGTCTGTCCCGCGCGGACGAGCACGCCGCCTTCGCGCGCGCGCAAGGGAAACATATGGCCGGGCGTGACGACGTCGTTCGGGCCGGATTTCGGGTCGGATGCGACAAGCACCGTCTGGGCGCGGTCGGCGGCGCTGATGCCCGTGGTGACACCGTGCTTCGCCTCGATCGAGACGTGAAACGCCGTCTCGAAACGCGACGTGTTCGTTGCGGCCATCGGGGTGAGTCGCAAACAGTCGATGCGCCCGGGCGTCAACGCGAGACAGATCAGGCCGCGCGCGTGCGTCGCCATGAAGTTGATCGCCTCGGGCGTGATCTTCTCGGCGGCAATGACGAGGTCGCCCTCGTTCTCGCGATCCTCGTCGTCGACGAGGATGATCATCTTGCCCGCGCGCAAATCGTCAAGTATCGCGGGGATCGATTCAGGCATAACCATCTCCAAGCCCGGCCCAATCGCCACCGGCCGTGTAATCCGCAATCCACACTTTCCTCGTTCCCAAGCAGTACTTGGAAACGCACCCAACGCTTTCCTCGTTCCCAAGTTCTACTTGGGAACGCACTTGCCCGCAAAGTTGTACTTTGCGCCGCCGTACAAAAGCCTAGGCGACCGTCAAGCACAACGGCCCTACGCGACCGTCCTGCAAAACCATCCCGAACCGCCGCGTCATCGCTACGTCAATCAAACGCCCCGAAGGGGCAAACTACGCCAGCCCAGGGCAACGCCCTGGGTGCCCGAGCCGAAAAAATACAAGCCCTGTAAGGGCGATCCAATCCGCATTCGTCCTAAACCACCACCGCCACCGCCATCTCAAGCGAACCCATGCCGTACAAGCGTCTCCTGCGTCAACCCCGCCCCCGCCGCGCTTCCGCGCATGTAGTGGTAGATGTGTTTGCCCAGCATGTCCGCCTCCATGTTCACCGCGTCCCCCGGCCGGCGGCTTTGCAGGGTCGTCTTCTTGATCGTCGACGGGATGACCGCGACGCCGAAGGTGTCCGCGTTCGGCTCGACCACGGTGAGGCTGATGCCGTCGATGGTGACGGAACCCTTGGGCACGAGATACCGCGCGACCTCGGCGGGCGCTTGGAAGCGCCATAGGCTGAACTCGCCTTGGTCCTGCACGCTGACGACGCGTCCGACCCCGTCGACATGCCCCTGCACGAAATGCCCGCCAATGCGATCGCCGGCGCGCATGGCGCGCTCGAGGTTGACCGCGTCGCCCGGTTTCAACTGGCCCAGTGTCGTCCGTTGAAAACTCTCGGGCGAGACTTGGACGACGAAGCCGTTGTCGCGGATGTCCGCAACCGTCATGCAGGCGCCGTTAATCGCGACGCTGTCGCCCAAGGCGAGGCCCTCGAGGACCGTCTCGGCCATGACGGCCAACTCGGACCCCGAACGCCGGCTGATCGCGCCGACTTCCTCGATGAGGCCCGTGAACATCAGGCAAGCTCCAACTGCGCATCGCGGGTACGGCCCACATAGGCGGTGATGAGGATGTCCTCGCCGATGGCGCGCGCGGTCATACGCTCGAGCGGAACGACGTCGGCCATGTGTTCGGCGCCGTCGCCCTCGACCGGCGTGATCGCGTCGCGGCCGCCGATGATCTTCGGGGCGACAAAGAACAACACCTTGTCCACGATACCCGCCTCGAAGGCCGACGCATGCGTCGTGCCCCCGCCCTCGATGAGCACCGAGGTCACGTTCCGCTTGCCCAATTCCTTCATGAGCAGCCCGATGTCGATCCCGCCATCGCCCCCCGGCACGCGGATGATGTCGTCGGCCCCCTCGAAATCCCGGTCGTCCGGCACGGCTACCCAGGTCGGCGCATCGCTCTCGACCCGGAATACGCGGCGGTCGCTGTCGAGGTACTCCGCCGAATCGAGGATGACGCGGATGGGGTCCTTCGCCTTGCCCTCGGGTAGGCGCGTCGTCAGCGTCGGATTGTCGAGCATCACCGTGCGGCTGCCGACGAGAATCGCGTCGACTTCGTTGCGAAGCTGATGCACCAACAGCCGCGATTCCTCGCCCGTAACCCAGCGCGAATCCCCCGTGCGCGTCGCGATCTTCCCGTCGAGCGACATGCCGCACTTCACGATGACGAAGGGCAGGCCGGTGGTGACGTGCTTGATGAAATACTCGTTCAACAGCCGCGCTTCCTCCTCCAGCACCCCCACCTCCACCTCGATCCCCGCCGCCTGCAACGCCGCAACCCCCTTGCCCGAGACCTGCGGGTTCGGATCGATCATCGCCGCCACCACGCGCCGCGGCTTCTTCTCGCGAAGCAGATTCACGCACGGCGGCGTCTTCCCGTCGTGCGCGCACGGTTCCAGCGTCACATACACCGTCGCCCCCGACACATCTCCCGCATGGCACAGCGCATCCACCTCCGCATGCGCCCCCCCCGCCCGCGCATGATGCCCCTCGCCGACAATTTTGCCGTCGCGCACCACGACACACCCCACCATCGGGTTCGGGCTCACGAGCCCGCGCCCCAACTCGGCCAGCGCCAACGCCCGCCGCATATAGTCGATATCGGTCTGCAAAATAAAAATGTCCCGAAAAGGCACGGTTCACCCTCGGGACATGGAATACCGCCAGCCTTCTCTCATCCGGACTCTAACCGTCGGCCCCGGAATCACACCGGGTCTGCGCCAAAGCGCTCGCGGGCTCTACCGCCGGTAGGGACTTACACCCTGCCCCGAAGGCCTATCTGTTAATAGTTAACATGCGAAGTATAGCAACGGAGTGACGAGCAGTCAATGATACGGCGGGAAATGCGCTGCCTGATTCCCACTTTCCTGACGCACACCCGCGGGAAATGCATACTGGGATGGGTCCCGTGGCATGGGCGTCTCGCCCATGCGCTTGGTCTGATCGCGTCTATCGGGGCAATCGAACGGGCTCCACAACCGGGACACTTCCACACCCCGGCCCCAAACCCCAATATCGCCCAACCTTCAAACCCTTCCCCCCTTCAGACTCTTCAGATCCTTCTCACCCTCATCCAAACCTACAAACGCCACGGCCTCGCCCCCTACGCCTACCTGCGCGAAGTCCTACTGCGCATCCCCACCGGACCAAACCCCGACCTCCGCGAACTCCTCCCCGACCGCCAGAAAGCCACGCACCAAGCTTGAGCGGGCACCCCCCTGCTCAAAAACCGTCGAGGCCCTATCTATAGTGGCGTTCGCCAGACGCCTATGCTTTAGCGACGAAGGGGGTATACCGCTATTGTGTCGTTTCGGTCGTGGCATCGACCCTGATCAATACGGCCCGTACCTCTGCCGAGGGTGCCGTACACGCCGGGCCGTCGGACATCTTCGTAGTCATCGCTTGCAAGTGTTGTGCATGACCCATGGTTCGTACTCGCGAGAATGGTCAGCTAGGCATTGATTGATTTGCGTCTCGTTTCAGACTCCGCGTCCCTAGTATGCGAACACAGATCAAGGCGATAAGATAAAGAAACATACCCAGAACTGGTACCGCGACGACTAGAAAGGCCGGGAGTAGAAACAGATGTAGGTGTCCGCCCCCAAGCTCGAATTCTCGCGAGGCACCGTGCCAAGCCCACCCAAGAAATATGCTACAAAGTAGTATCATTATGACAAAACAAACCCAAACGGTTATTGAATTCGAAGTGCGTATACCAATGTAAGTCGTTGCCAACGGCGTCGCAAGCCAAGCCAATATCAAAATACTTGCCTTCCCAATGGTGCCAGCACTCAATTCATTATCCAGTATATGCCAAACTACAAGAAGGAACGAGAAGAGCAGCGAGACCAGAATGGAAGCTTTCGGGGTACTCCGGACTCTCATGTGAGACACCCGTCATCGTTCCACTTCCAGTACCAATCGCCATGTATACGATAGATAGTCCCGCCTGGTTCGAATGGAAAACCATAGAGAGGCTCCTCAAAACAGTCCCTAATATAAAAATGAACGTAGCACAAGGATTTATAACATTTTGTACAACAATCCAACAGTATCGCGCACTTACCCAAGCCAAAAATCGTACCGCGGCCAAGTGAAAAGAGCGGACCAGCCGACCACGTGAAATCATAGCGATGTTCGAGATCGCGTTCCTCTACAAATCCTCCTACTGTCGTGCTCCCGTCCCCGCATCTGGCTAAGAGTTCTTCGGCACCCGGCCTTACTTTCTTATGCAACGCATTTACGAATTGCCTTTCAAACCCATAAACGCCTGGGTCCCTCCGCACATCGTCTAGAAGGCCGATATCCTCTAAATGCACGGTTTCTCCGTCTCCGGAATAGTAATGATGAACAAAGTCATCGGTACTCCATTGTTTGGAAACGTTGCGGTGCGTTACGTCAGCTCGCACGCTATCAATATACTCCTCGCCATCCGGAGTGTACTCCAAGTCCCCGGTAAGGCTCTTGCCCTGATTGTAGAGGCGTCGGGTCGAGCCATATCGGTCGTGCAAATAGTATTCGTAAGTGCCTGACGATGGGGCTATTCCGTCCACATGGGCTCCGCAGCCGACATAAGTCCGCAACAGTTCACCCGATTCGTTTTCCTCGGAAATTATGCTGTTATCGGCATGCCAATCGTAACTCGTTGTAACTCCACCCACCGTACTTTCACGCATATTATGGTTCGCTCCATAGAGAATATTTAAGTCATATCCGTCGGGGACGCTTGTGTCGATGCCTGCAAGTTTGCTTCCGTACCGCCACTTATAAGTCTCCACCTGCGAGCCCCTCGTATTGGATGTTCTCCTCCCCCAGGCGTCATACGCGAAACTCGTCGTGCCGTTGTAGTCGGTCATCGACGTCAACTCGTTGGCGTTGTTGTAGGCGTAGGTCGTGGTGGTGGAGAGGCTGTCGGTGTTGACGCGGATGTTGTCGAAGCGGACGACGGTGTTGGCCTCGGCGTAGCAGAGGAGTTTGCTGGTGGTGGTCACGGCGACGGTGGTGTTAAAGATTTCCTCCATCGCGTGGCCGCGCTCGCCGCGGTAGACCTTGAGGTTCGTGCCGTCGGCGACGATGCGCATCTCGTACCACACGCCCTTGTTTGTGTCCGCGGCGGTATTCGTGGCGAGGTACGTGCCGACGGCGTCGTCCTTCTGGTAAATGCGCATCTCCGTGCCCTTAAGATATATCTTGATGTTCTCGGTCGACGACGCATACCGCGCCCACACCCGCGCATACAGGCCCGTCGCCGTCGTACTCGGATCGACGTAATACGAAATCCACTGCTCCAAATCCGCGTCAGTATTGTTCTGGCTGAAATTCGAGTACCCCGTCGTCTGCATGTAGCCCGAGGCAGCGCTCGCGGTGCCGGTGCCGACCGTCCAGCCCGTATAATTCCCATCGTTAAAGTCGTCCTCGAAGGGCGTGGCCTTCGTGAGCATGTTGTCGCCCGCATCGTAGGTATAGGTATACGTCGCCTTGATCGTCGGCGAGGTTTTGTTGTTGCGCACGTGGGAGGTCAGGCGTAATTGTGGTGTAGGCTTCCAGCCTGCGCTGTGGCGCGACTGGTGCAGGCTGGAAGCCTACACCACAATAAACCGTCCCCTGTAGGACCCGTCCTCGCGCGCAATCATCGTCATCGGGCTCCGCCTGGTCAAAGTATACACCGTCGTCATGCCACGCCATCAGCGCTCGATGTCTCGGTGGAGAGGGGGCGCGATGCCTACGCCGCGTCGGTTCGACCGGCGCATTGCCATCATACTCCCAGGACGCCCGCGCAACGCCCGCGCGGACCGCCATGACAACGTCCTCCGTCCAGATACACCAAACGGAACATTGTCCAACGAGCCCGAGAAAAGCGGATGATGGTGATCGCAGGGTGCTTACTTTCAACCGCTATACCCCGAACCAAAAAATGCTACGATGCCCGTCACCCTCGGGCGTCGCCCGGGGCACGACCCAACGGAGAACACCCACCCCCATGTTCACCCCCGTACCCGCGCCACGCGACAACGATCTCCCGCTGCGCGAAAAGAGTTTCTGGCGCATGACCGGCCCCGGCGCGGTCATGATTGGCCTGTCGATCGGCTCGGGCGAGCTGGTGCTGTGGCCGTGGATCACGGCGAAGTTTGGCGTCGAGATGCTGTGGGCGGCGGCCTTCGGATTGTTCATCCAAGTCTGGGTGAACATCGAGATTGGGCGCTGGGTCATCTCGACGGGCGAGAGCGTCTTCACCGGTTTCGCGCGGATTGCGCGATGGACGGTTTTCTACTTCTTTGTCCCGCTGCTCGCCATCGCCATCCTTCCCGGCTGGGCGCGTGCCGCGGGCACCTGCATCAAGCTGCTCTTCTTCGGGCCCGACGGACCCGGCGCGGACTGGATGTGGACCGCCGGCGCCTTCGCATGCGCGCTCGCCATCATGTTCGGGCCCAAGAACGTCTACCGCGCCGTCGAGCTTTCCGTCACGTTGATGGTCATCCTCATCACCGGCGGCATGCTCGTCGTCGCCCTCACCGTCGGCACCTTCTCCGACGCGCTCAATTTTATCGCCGGCTTCGCCAACGTCGGACACCTGCGGTTCACGGATGACTTTACCCTCTCGAAATTATTCGGCGCCGTCGTGTTCGCGGGCGCGGGAGGATTCGGAAATCTCTTCTACGCCTACTACCTCCGCGAGAAGGGCATCGGCATGGGCGCACGCATGCCCACCATGACCAGCGCGCTCCGGTCGAAGGACGCCGGCGGCGCCGAGGCCGGCTTCCGCTTCCGCGACACGCCCGAGAATATCCGCCGCTTCGCCGATTGGTTCCGCTACGTCATCCTCGACAACACCTTCTACTTCTTCCTGCTCAACGCCCTCACCATGTTCCTGTTCATGTTCGGTTCCTTCGTCGTCCTCTTCGCCAACGGAAACGTCCCCGCCGAATCCACCATCATCTGGGACCTCGCCATGATTCTCGGCGACAGCCTCGGGCCCTGGGGACGCTATCTCTACCTCCTCATCGCCGTCGCCGCCATGTTCAGCACCCAGCTGACCTTCTCCGACGGCACCGCCCGCCTCTGGACGGACCTCTTCCACCTCAACTTCAAATTCGCCAAGCGGTGGCCCGCCAACCGGATGTACTTGGCCTTCGCCCTCGGCCTCTCGGCCATCAGCGTCTTCTCGACCTGGGTTCTCGAGACCCACGACGTCTCCGCCCTCGACTTCTTCTTCCTCAACGCCGTCGCCAACGGCTTCGCCATGGCCCTCTACGTGCCCCTGCTGGTCTACCTGAACTACAAATGCCTCCCCAAGGCCGCCCATCCCAAACCCCTCTACACCTTCATGATGATCGTCGCCTCCGCCACCTACATCAGCTTCGCGGTGTACATCATCGTCGACAAGGCGGTGGCCCTCGCCGGGTGACATCGCGACAGCGCATTGCCCCCAAGGCCGCCCCATCCGAGCCCCTTCTGTCCCTTCCGTCCCTACAACCCCCAATTCACCCCAACACCCAAGGCCCCCGCATCTTCCGCGCCCGCATCGCGTTCGCCTCGGCGTCGCCGGGAAACTCCTGCTTCGCCGGGTCCCACGTCAAGGGCCGCTTGAGCATTGTCGCGATGTGCCCCAAGTGGCATATCGCCGCCGAGTGGTGTCCGATCTCCACCGGCGCTGCTGTCTCGCCCCGGTCGAGGATTTTGTCGACGAAATTCTTGTGGTGGTCCTCGCTGAGGTACAGGTGAATTTCGTTCGCGCCGATCTCGGATTCCTCGATCGCCTTCGAACTCGCCTTGAGCGCCTCGTTCTCGACCCAGATCCACCCCTCGGACCCCTCGAAGCGGACGCCGTATTCCGCGGGGTCCAGAGTCGTCGCTGCGATCAACTTCACCCCGTTCGCATAGGTGTACTCGATCCGGTGCTTGATGCTCGCGTTGTACAGCGCACCCGTGGGGAATTCCGCCGTCCCCTCGATCTCCACCGGCCCCGTGTCGTCCGTGCCGTTGCCCCACTGCGCCACGTCGTAATAATGCGCGCCCCAATCCGTGATGTACCCCGCCGAATAATCCAGGATCCATCGAAAATTAAAATGACACCGGCCCGCCGTGTAGGGCGCGTCCGGCGCTGGGCCGAGCCATAGGTTATAGTCGAAGCCATCGGGCACCGGCATCTCCGGCTGCGGCCCGGCGAAATCGCCGCCGCGAATTGCGTAGCCCTCCGGCACCCGCGCATGAATCGTGTGGAGGTGGCCGATGCGTCCATTGCGCACCAGCTCGCACGCGCGCCGCACCTTCTCGCGCGACCGCCGCCACGTCCCCGTCTGGAAAACCCGCCCCGTCTCGCGCACCGCCTCGACCATCCGCTTGCCCTCGGCCAGGGTAAGCGACAGCGGTTTCTCGCAGAAAATGTCCTTCGCGGCGTACGCTGCCTCGATGACCGGGATCGCGTGCCAATGGTCAGGGGTGCAGATCGAGACGGCGTCCACGTCCGCGCGTCCCGTCACCTCGCGGAAATCGTTGAAGCCCTCGGCCTCCGTCAAGCTCGCCGCCGCGAGCGCGTTCGCCCGGTGCTCCCGGTCCACGTCGCAAACCGCGACCACCTGGATGCGCGGATCGCGCAGGAATGCCATCAAGTTCGCCGTGCCCTGCCCGCCCACCCCGATGCACCCCAGCGTAATCCGCTCGCTCGCGGCCACCCCGCCATCGCGTCCCAAGGTCGTCCCGGAAACGATGAGCGGCCCCGCCACCGCGCTCGCGGCGAGGTTGCGGACAAATTGCCTTCGTGTGAATGTTGGGTTCATCTTTTTGGCCGCACCTCGGGTTAAACGTTGAGAATTGACGAGCGATGGAGTGTGTTGTCACGGATTTTCGGCGATGATCGCTCGGACGATATTCCTAAGGGCGGGTAGATTTCTCCTCAACAATCCCCACACCACCGCATTGTCTATCTTGTCATATCCGTGAACAAGAACGTTTCGAAAGTCGATGATCGTGCGGTACTGAGGAACCATGGCGATTACTTCGGGATGACCCTTGTGTAAACGGATTAACGCCTCCCCTATAATTAGAAACTGCCGTTCGACGGCTGATCGGAGAAGGCGAGATTCACGATAGCCGTTCCATTCCAAACCGATCGTGAATTCCTCAATGGAGTCGCAAGCGCCGAGGATGTCGTGCAGGAGAGCTCGATGGTCATGATGCATACACAAGCGTTCGAGTAGCGTCGATCTCACGAATCAGGTAGGGGTTCGATAGCGCGTCGATCTCAAGCAAATCGACTTCACGCCCGAGCAGGTCCCTGAGGGCGGAAAGCAACCCGAAATACCTGTCCGCATGGTCCTCAGGCGGGCAGGGCTCGAAACGCACCAACA